>CAINNX010000025.1 GCA_903851305.1 uncultured Hyphomicrobiales bacterium
GGCCAAGCTGGTGCTCCACTCGCTTTGATCGTGGCCCCTACGCGCGAACTTGCGTTGCAAGTGCATCGCGAATTGTCATGGCTTTATGGCGAGACACGCGGCCGCATCGTTTCTTGCGTGGGTGGCATGGAGCCGCGCCGCGAGCGCACCATGCTCCAGCAGGGCGCGCATATTGTCGTGGGAACTCCGGGTCGCTTGCGCGATCATATTGAGCGCAAGGCGCTCAATCTCTCGGCCATTCGCGCTGTCGTGCTCGATGAAGCCGATGAAATGCTGGACCTTGGTTTTCGCGAAGACCTCGAAGAGATTTTGAAAGCCACGCCGGCTGACCGCCGCACGTTGCTGTTCTCCGCCACCTTGCCCAAGGGCATTGTCTCGCTGGCCCGCGACTTCCAGAAAGACGCCATGCGTCTCAATGTCGGCGGTGGTGAGCAGGCACATGCCGATATTGATTACCGCGCTGTGCGCGTTCTGCCCCATGAGATCGAACATGCGGCCGTCAATCTGCTGCGTTTCCATGATCCCGAATGCGCGATCATCTTTCTGAACACACGCGAAGCCGTGCGGCACATGCAATCGGCTTTGATGGAGCGTGGCTTTAATGCTGTCGCGCTTTCAGGCGAGCTGAGCCAGAACGAGCGCAATCACGCCTTGCAATCTTTGCGGGACGGGCGCGCGCGCATCTGCGTGGCGACAGACGTCGCCGCGCGCGGCATTGATCTGCCCAATCTCAATCTCGTCATTCATGCCGATCTGCCTCATGATGCAGAAGTTCTGAAGCACCGTTCAGGCCGCACCGGTCGTGCGGGTCGCAAGGGTGTCGCTATTCTGCTCGTGCCGATCTCGCGCCGCCGCAAGGCCGAGCGCATGTTGGTGGATGCAGGCCTGTCTCCTGAGTGGAGCGGCCCACCGACGGCTGAAGACATTCGCAAGCTTGATCAGCAGCGCTTGATCCAGGACGATATTTTCAAGGAAGAGACCAGCGAGGAAGACCTCGCCCTCGCGCGCGCGCTTCTTGAAGGCCGCTCGGCAGAAGACATTGCCTGCGCACTGGTGCGCTTGCATCGTCTGCAATTGCCAGCGCCTGAAGACGTCAGCGACCCGGGCTTCCGCGCTGATATGCGCCCCGCACTGACCGATCGTCTGATGCGCGAGCCGACGGGCGGTGCACCTTCCGCACCCATGCGTCACCGTGGTGATTGGGGTGTGTGGTTCCACATCAATATCGGGCGTCGCGACAGCGCCGATCCGAAATGGCTCTTGCCGATGATCTGCAAGCGTGGCGGCGTGACGCGCGAGTCCATCGGCTCCATTCGTATTTTCGATAATGAGACGAAGTTCGAAGTCTCGACAGAGCACGCGAACAGTTTTGCTCAGGCCATGCTGCAGCCGGTCAAGCCGCGCAAGGGTGAGGTGGAACTGGCCTTCACCCGCATCGACGGCGGCGCGCCCGGACGCGATGAAAAGCCACGCTTTGCCAAGGGCGACAAAAAGCCCTTCGAAAAGAAGCCCTTTGAAAAGAAGCCGTTCGAGAAGAAGCCTTTTGAGAAAAAGCCCTTCGAGAAGAAGGCTTTTGAAAAGAAGGCTTTTGGTGACAAGCCGGCCTTTGGCGACAAGCCCGCAGGAAAGCCAGCAGGAAAGCCCCCGTTCAAGGCCAACAAGGACAAGGGCAAGCCGAAATTTGAAAAGCGCGGCCCGCGGGATTGATCCTCAACCCCATTGTATGTGCAGTGTCAGGGCGCTATAGCCAAACCTATGTGTGAGCTTCTTGGCATGAATGCGAATGTCCCAACAGACATTCGCTTTTCCTTTGCGGCGCTTGCCCGGCGGGGCGGGGCGACGGGGCCACATCGCGATGGTTGGGGCATTTCCTTCTATGAAGGGCGCGGCGCACGCATGTTCCACGATCCCCAGCCCTCAGCCCATTCTGAAATTGCGCGCCTGTTGCGTGACTATCCGCTCAAAAGCCAGATTGTCATCGCCCATGTGCGTCGCGCCAATCGTGGTCGCGTGGCGCTGGAAAACACGCATCCTTTTTCGCGCGAGATCTGGGGGCGCACGATTACCTTCGCGCATAATGGTCAGCTCAAGGGTGTGAAGCAAAAGCCGCTTGGTCTTTACCGGCCCATTGGCACGACCGACAGCGAACATGCCTTTTGCTGGATCATCGGGCGTCTGCATAAAGCGTTTCCAGAGTTGCCAAGTCATGCAAAATTGCAAGTCGCACTTGAAAAGCTTTGCAAGGAGCTCGCTAAGCTTGGTGTGTTCAATATTCTGATGAGTGACGGGCGTTCGCTCTACGCCTTCTGCACTAAGAAATTTTATTACATCGTGCGCAAGGCGCCGTTCGGCGTGGCAACGCTCGTTGATGAAGATTTGCGGGTCGATTTTTCCAAAGAGACAACGCCGAAGGATCGGGTGGCGGTGATCGCGTCCAATCCGCTGACGCGCGATGAAGTGTGGAGCGAATTGCCGCTTGGTGCGCTCACCGTTTTTCGTAACGGCGCTCCGTCATTGCGAGCGTAGCGAAGAAATCCAGAAGGCCGCACGTGAGGCTTTCTGGATTGCTTCGCCTTCGGCTCGCAATGACCACGCACAATAAAAAAAAGCCCCGTTTCCGGGGCCTTTTTCCTTGCGTGGCTTACACCACAGTCTTTGTCGTATCTGCATCAGCAGGCTTGTCGTACCACTTCGCATCCATGCGGCATGGCACGCCGTTTTCCTTCAGCGTGGCTTCATATTCGTTGCGGATGTACGGATCTTCCATCCAGTACGGAATGGCCGTGCCGCCCTGATTGACGTCGATCGCTGTGTAATCGGTGTGCTTGGCACCCGGTGCACCCGGATCGCGACCCGGATTATGCGGGCCGAACCAAGCAGTGAGGCGGAAATCCTCTTTCGACACCGAGAAGTGCTGGTGATACCAGCGCGCGCCACCCGGTGCTGCAGTGACAAGACCAACAGGCTCGTAGTCGAGACGGTTGACCTGATCGGCCATGCCGTTTTCCCACGGACGTTCGCCGCACTTTTCCGGCCACGAATAAGTGTAGCCCTTGCCCTTCAGGCAAACGAGCACGGCTGCCGATGTATGCGCATGGCCCTTTGAATAGCGGCCATTCTCGTGCTGACCGATCCAGAAATAGAACTGGTTGTTGGTCATCGCGGGTTCGACGCGGCGATAGCCGACCGAGCGGCGGTTATCGAGCGGCAATTCGCAATTGATCACATCGGGGATGAAATTGGTTTTGCGCTGGGCAAGACCGCGCACGGGATCGGGCTCGATCTCGTCCTTGGGCTTGAAGAAGTCTTCATCACCCGAAAAGCGATCACGGAAGACGAAGGGATTGTTGAACACGGCTTCAACATTATTGAGCTGGTTCAGCACGTTCGGGGCCGTATTGCCGGCGAGCAGCAGAGCGCCACCCGAGGTTGCGTTGACGTGGCGATACCAGGCATTCATCGGGATCGAGAACATCGAACCCTTCTGCCATTCGAAAACGACTTTCTTCTTGTCGCCTTCCTGCCAGACTTCCGTGGTGCCACGGCCTTCAACCACGAGGAAGATTTCCTCATACATGTGCTTTTCAGGATTGAGCGCACCACCTGGCGGCACTTCAATCACATAGCAGCCCCATTTGGTTTCGGTGCCGTAGAGCTGAATGAAATGGCCTTTGCCACCGCGACGCTTCCAGTCGAAGAGCGGCAGATTCTGCACCTTGCTGATGCCAATGCCGCGGAACACCGGAATGCCTTGGGCTTCCATCCACGCATCATAGGGTGTCGGCTGCTTTTTGAATTCGCCGAAACCTGCTTTGCGGGTGCCTGACGGCTCGTGCCAATGCTGGACGCCGTCCTTCTCGCCGGGATCATGGGGCATGTCTGACTCCTCTTGTTTCTTCTGATTACTGAATCTCACCGATGATAGAGGCCAGCCGCTCTGCTGTCTCCTTCGGTGTTGCGATAATTTCACTGACGATCTTTTGCAGATCTTCGCCCGACACAGGATCGACTTCGAGATTGGCCCTGCGGGCGTCTTCGAGGAAGGCGGTGTCCTTGATCATCTTGTCAAAGGCGCCGCGCAGCGCGCTCACCCGGTCCGCTGGCACATCGGGCGTCGTGAAAATGGGGCGGCCCACGGCAGACGGGGCCGAGAGCAGGCGCAGAACCTTTCGGTCGGCGTTATTCTTGGCGAGGTCCATCAAGAGCGGCACATCAGGGAGATCGGGGGCCTTGTTCAGGCCGATCTGGACGAGAATGTTGATCTTCTTGCCCGTCAGCCAGTCGGGGCGGGTGGATTTCCACGAGGCCCAGCTGTTGGAGCCACGGCCTGAGACTTCGCCCTTTTCCATGGCCAAGTTGATGTCATTGCCGCCGGGGTAGCCCAGAATGATCTTGAATTTGGTACCCAGCAGCGAATTCATCGCGCGCGGGAATTGCGAGGAGGTCGAGCCACCCGTCGCGCCCATGGGCACTTCCTGCTTGGTCGCATCCTCAATCGTCTTGATGCCGGAGGTGAACCAGGTGACGGTCGTGTTATTTTCTTGGCTTGGATTGCCGATGTAGATGAATTTTTGCGTGTCGAAAGTGATGGCCTTGTCGCCAATCGCTTGCTGCAGCGAGAGTGACTGATCGGCTGTGGCGTGCACAGTGCCATCCTTCGGCGCGATTTTGGCAACATAACCAGCTGCCACGCGCGAGCCACCACCCGGCATATTGCGGGCGATCATGTTAGGCGTGCCAGCAATGAACTGGCCCATGTGACGCGTCACCAGACGCGCATATGTGTCGTAGCCGCCGCCTGGCGTGTAGCCGATGACAAAGTCGATTGTCTTGCCCTTGTAAAAGCTCTCAACCGCGGACTGGGCCGACACGGGTGTGGCCATGAGTGCGATAAGAGCTGTGAGGGCAGGGGCCTTCAATTGCGTCATGATGCGTCCTCTTTGAGGAGGTCAGACGTGCCACAGACTGCGACAAAAGTCTAATCCTGCCGCATTAAAAAAACGATTTTTCCTCGCAAAATCAGGGGCGGACGGCGGGCGTTTCTAGCTTCATGCCGGTTGCACGGTCCATTAGGAAAAGTTCCAGTGCGATGGCATCTGCGGAGCCTGCCGAAATCGGCTCGGCCCGCATGCCAGACAGGCAATTGCGAAAACGCCTTTGCAGAGAGCCGAGTGCCTGCCATTCAAGACGGTAGAGGGGATAGCCGGTCGGATGTGCTTGGGGAATGGGAGCTGCGCCCAAATGCCCGCCCGCATTGTCATCATGGCATTGGGCACAGGAGAAATTGAGCTGGCCCATGCGGGTCGAATAAAGCGCTGCACCCTGTGCGCGGGCCGATGCAAGGCGTGCATCTTGCGCTGGAGCAATGGCCAGGTCGCGCGATTGATGGGCGACATAACTGGTCAGCGCCAAAAGCTCGTGCCCTTCGCGCTGGGGCGGGGCTGCGCCTTGGCGCTCTGCGCGACATTGGATGATGCGGCCTGCGAGATCGATTGGGGCTTGTGTTGCCTCATCGAAGTCAGGGTAGCGCGCGGCCACGCCCTTCATGGTTTGGGGCGCATCGCCATGGCAGGAGGCGCAGGATTTTTGCGACGCGCCGACGGGCGCCTTCCATAGCGCGTCGCCCTCCAGCACAAACAACATGCCCGGATTGGCGAGATCATCTGTCTGCATGGCCTGCGTATCTGGCCCCATAAAAGCAAAGCCAGACTTGCGCGCATCCTGCGCGGCCGCAGGCAGGGCTGCGCAAACAAGCCATAAGGCGACGAGCCTATTCAACCTGAATGCTCGCCGTCTGCACTTGCGTGTCGCCCTTATTATCCGTCCAGGAAAACACCAGCGTGCCGCTGTCTGTTGCAATCGTGGTGAAAGAGATGAACGGATTGGCGGTGATGGCAGGATAAAGCTGCGCCGAAAAAACCACTTCGCCATTATAGGTGCAGACGAATTTCTCAATAATGTCGCGCGGTATGAGTTGCCCATCCATGCCGGGGCGAAAGCCCGTCTCCATGGGATGTGACATGAGCGTCTTGATTTCGATGATCTCGCCACGCTTGGCTTTTTGGGGAACATTGATGAGGGCGCGGGCCATGTCTATTCCTCCACGCAGGCGGGCATGGTGACAATGACTCCGCTTCTGGCGCTGAAATAGGTGCCGTCAGACATTTCAGCGATGGCCGTGATGAATTGCGTATCATTGAGCCGCATGCGGGTGGCAATCTGCGCGCGCCCGCTGCGCGGCGTCAGATTGAAGATCGCAACATCTGGCATCGGATTCTTCTCGTTAAACAGACCAATGCGCGTGACGTGATTGTCTTTTGTCATCGGGCTATCGACCAGCACACTGAGCGGCACGGAATTGCCATTTTCGACCAGCAGCGAAATTTCGAATTTGATGCGTCCGTCCGTCACAGGCCTGCCACCCGTGAAAGCCTGAATGGACTCTTTCATGCTGTCTGGCGTGGCGCGCGCAGGCGTCACCAGAGCGAAGCTTGCCCCCGCAGCAAGGAGGGAGAATTGGCGTCGTGTCGTGTTCATTTTTGCGCTTCGTCTTTCAGACTGACGAGAAAGGCGATGACATCCTCGATCTCTTGGGGCTCAAGCAATGTCTTGGCCTTGTAGCTGGCCGCGACCCGCCCAAGCCCGTCCATCTTATAATAGGGCGGCATGATCGTCTTTTCATTCACTTTGGTGCTATCGACCATTCGCAAGCGGATTTCACCCTCGCTCAGGCGCGAGCCGGTACCAGCCAGACTTGGCGCGAGATCGCCCTGAAAGCGCTCTTCCGGGAATGGCCCCGAATGACAAAGCAGGCACAGCCCCTTTTGCCGCTCGACTACAATGGTGCGGCCTTTGGCGGGGTCGCCTGGCTGTCCGGTCAGAGATGTGGCAATCGCACCGTTCTCGATCTGGTAGGGAACAAGCGTTTGCGCTTGAGCGTCTACGCTCATCAGCACAGCAAGCAAAGCAAAAGCGCGCCACATTAGCCGAACACTTCTTGCGTGATCGTCTTGTACCAGCCCTCAGCATAATGCGCTTCAGCTGCGCGCACGCTGGCGGGTGCATTGGCGACACTCACGCCACCCGCACCCTGCACATCCGCAAGCAGACCTTTGGCCGGCGCGTAAACACCAGCCACCGAAATGGCATAGTCAGGCTTCACCAGCGAATAGCAGGTGTTGATGAGTTTGGGTTCTGCCGGATTGTCACCGCGCAGAAGTGCGCTCACAGCATAAGCGCAAGCCTTGGCTTGCGCATTGGCTGCGAAGGCGGATTTCGGCATGCCGCCGCCGACAGCCGCGTCACCGATGACATGGATGTTGGGAACGAGCTTGGCTTCGAATGTCACGGGATCGATTGGGCACCAGCCGGTCTGATCTGTCGCACCTGCGATGGTTGCAATGCGGCCAGCCCGTTGTGGCGGGATGACATTGCCAACATCGGCTTTGTGTTCGCCAAATTCGGTGACGAAGATGTTCTCGCGCGCCTTCACTTCCGTGACTTTGCCGCCGCCCGACAGGCCGATCCATTCGATCATGTCGCCATAAATCTCTTTCCACGCAGCGGTAAAAAGTGACTGCTTTGAAAACGCATCCTTGGCATCAAGGATCAGCAGTTTCGACTTTGGCTTGTTGGTCTTGAGATACCAAGCAATGAGGCTCGCGCGCTCATAAGGGCCGGGCGGACAACGAAACGGATTGGCAGGTGCTGAAATAATCACTGTGCCGCCATCGGGCATGG
The DNA here is from genome assembly GCA_903851305.1 of uncultured Hyphomicrobiales bacterium. Classification (GTDB taxonomy): domain Bacteria; phylum Pseudomonadota; class Alphaproteobacteria; order Rhizobiales; family Beijerinckiaceae; genus Terripilifer. The sequence continues at coordinate 7,741 of CAINNX010000025.1, forward strand.
CTTCGAGCTGCTGGCGCAGCAATGTTGTCTGCGCGCCTGCTTTCCACGCATGGGGCATAAGAGTGCTGGCGGCTTCATCATAGCCAGGAAGGCTCGCGAAATTGAGATCAATGCCCGGCGCCATGACAAGGCGGTCGTAGGTCAGCACCGTGCCGTCAGTCAGCGTCACGCGGCGTGCTTGCGCATCGATCTGCGTGGCGGCCTGTTGCGCAATGGTGATACCTTGGGCAGCAATCGCTTTGTAAGTGAAGGTCTGTTGCGAGAGATTGCGCAGGCCAGCCAGCACCGCATTGCTGAACGGGCAGGATATATATTGCGCATTGGGTTCAACCAATGTGACCGACACACCCTCACGCTGCAGGAAGCGCGCTGCTGTTGCGCCAGCAAAACCACCGCCGATGACGACGACTTTCGCTGGTGCTTGCGCGAGGGAAGGGGCGGCGAGTGCTGCGGCGGTGGTCGCCAGAAGCGTGCGGCGCGTGAGGCTCATGGTGCGCGCCCCTGCGTGACGAGCCATTGTGCCAGCGCGCGTGTTTCGTCCGGTGTGAAGCCTTTGGCGATGCGGTTCATCAAGGTCGCTTCGCGCGCGCCTGTGCGAAACGCATCCATGGCGCTTTCAATCTCGCTCTCTGAGAGTTTGTTCAGAGAGGGCAGTTCTGTTTCGCTCGCGCCATGACAGCCCAGACAGGCGGAGGCACCCGCAGGCGCTTTGGAAACATCGGGCGGGGCGGCTGATGTTGGCCCGCCAAGGCAGAAGAGGAGCGCTATGAGCGCTCCCCCCTTTGTTGTTGCGAAGTGAAATGTGCTTCGCGCTGTCATCACTCAAGCCTTACGCAGGTCGAGGTTCTTCAGCGGCACATCGCGCAGGCGCTTGCCGGTGGCAGCAAAGATCGCATTGAGAACTGCGGGGGCTGCAACGAAAATCGTCGGCTCACCCACGCCACCCCAGAATCCGCCTGACGGGACAGGATAAGATTCCACTGGCGGCATATCCGCCATCTTCATCACTTCATAAGTGTCGAAGTTTTCTTGCTCCATGCGGCCATTCTTGACGGTCATTTCGCCGTAGAGAAGCGCGGACAGACCATAGGCAAACGAGCCTTCGATCTGGGCGGCGACTTGCTGCGGATTGACGACATGGCCAGGATCGGTGGCGGCAACAATGCGATGGATTTTCAACGCACCCTTATCGCTCACCGAGACTTCCGCAACAGCGGCCACATAAGAGCCATAGCCCATGTGCTGCGAAATACCGCGGAAGACGCCAGGTGCTGTGGGTTTGCCCCAGCCCGATTTTTCCGCAACCGTATTCAGCACCGCCAGATGCTTGGGATAATTCTTCATCATCTTGCGGCGGAATTCGAGCGGGTCTTGTCCGGCAGCATGCGCCATCTCGTCGATGAAACATTCCAGATAGATCGCATTCTGGTTGTTGTTCACACCACGCCAGAAACCAGGACGGAAGGGCGGGTTGCGCATCGCATGATCGACGAGGAGATTTGGAATTTCATAGCCAAACTGGCCTTCCGGCCCTTGCGCGTTGAGCCCCTGGAACGTGCCGGGATCGCGACCCTCGACAAGCGCTTCGGGACGCAGGCCTGCCAGAATGGACTGGCCGGAAATGCGCATATGCAGGCCAACCACATTGCCCTTGTCATCCAACGCGCCAGTGAGCTTGCACATGGTGGTGGGATGATAGGTGCCATGCGTGACATCCTGCTCGCGTGACCAGATCACTTTCACAGGTGTTCCGGGCATTTCTTTTGCGACGAGAACGGCATGGCGCACATAGTCATGGCTTGACGAGCGACGACCAAAGCCGCCGCCCAGATTCATCCGGATCACATCGCATTTCTCAATCGGCAGGCCTGAGGCTGGAACCGCTGTGGCCAATGCGGCCTCAGCATTTTGTGTCGAGGTCCAGACCATGCATTTTTCTGGGGTCCATTGCGCCGTGGCGTTCATGGGCTCCATGGTCATGTGGCTCTGATAGGGATAGCGATAGACCGCTTCCACTTTCTTCGCTGCACCCGCAAAAGCGGTCTCGAGATCGCCCTTCTTGTTGCCAACAAATGCCTGCTTGGCCTCGAGCCCTTCGGTGAGCATGGCCTTGATCGAGGCGGTTGAGACAGACGCATTTGCGCCTTCATCCCAGACAATGTTGACGGCATCGAGTGCTGTCTTGGCACGATACCAAGTATCGGCGACAACCACGACTGCATTGCCGTCAATCACCAAGACTTTTTTGACTCCGCGCATTTTTTCGGCTTTCGCCGCGTCAATGCTCTTCACCTTGCCGCCGGGCACAGGTGTTTCCTTGATCGCAGCGTTCAACATGCCGGGCATTTTGAAGTCGATGGAATAGATTTGCGAGCCATCGAGCTTGGCCTTGGTGTCAAGGCGTGGAAGCGGCTTGCCAGCAATGGTCCAATCCTTCGGATCCTTGATCTTCACATCTTTTGGTGCTTCGAGCTTGGCGGCAGCAGCAGCCACTTGACCGTAACGCAAGGTGCGGCCCGATGCCTTATGCGTGATGACGCTTTTGGATGTGGTCAGTTCAGAGACAGGCACTTTCCACTGGTTGGCAGCCGCTTGCATCAGCATGATGCGCGCCGCTGCGCCGCCCTTGCGGACGTAATCTTCCGAGCCGCGAATACCGCGCGATCCGGCGGTCTGGAAATCACCCCAGATGCGCTTGCGCGCAACATTCTGGCCAGGCGTCGGATATTCGGTCGTGATCTTCGACCAGTCAGCATCGAGTTCTTCGGCCACAAGCTGCGACAAGCCGGTCAATGTTCCTTGGCCCATTTCGATGCGCGCTACGCGCACGACAATGGTGTTGTCGGGTTTTACAACAACCCAAGCGTTGATTTCTGGCGTGTCACCGACAGCCGCTTCAGCGGTTGGGATGTGAAAGCCAATGGAGAGGCCGCCTGTGGCAGCCGTAGCGCCAGCAAGAAAGCCGCGACGCGAAAGTTTTTGCGCAATCGTCATGTCAATCCTCCCGGGGGTCAAGCGCGCTGCGCTTTGTTGGTTTTGTTGCCTGCTTTCGCATTTTTGGCAGCGAGTTTCACACCCGCACGAATGCGATTGTAGGTGCCGCAGCGGCAGATGTTGGTCATCTCTTCATTGATCTGCGCATCGGTGGGTTCCGGATGCTTGGTGATCAGGGCCGCAGCAGCCATGATCTGGCCTGACTGGCAATAGCCGCATTGGGGAACATCGAGTTCCAGCCAGGCTTGCTGAATCGGATGCGTCACGGTCTTCGACAGACCTTCAATGGTGACAATCTTCTGCTTCTCAGTGAAGGAGCTCACCGGCAGTGAGCAGGAGCGTGTGGGCACGCCATCGACATTCACGGTGCAGGCACCGCAGGCCGCAACACCGCAGCCGTATTTGGTGCCGGTCAGACCGATCTGTTCGCGGATCGCCCAGAGCAACGGCGTGTCTGGCTCGACGTCAATCGTATGAATCTTGCCGTTAATGTTCAGGCGCGCCATTCATCCCTCCCGATGGTGCTGGCTTGGAGGCGGAGTGCTGGTTGTATCCAGCTGGCTCCGCCATTGGGCGTGAGATTACAAGAATTGCAGGCCTCCGCCATAAAAATACGCGCCCGGAAAACCGGGCGCGTGCTTTACCCTCAGGTGAATTTCAAAGCTTACTGAAGCGGGGGAACCGTATCGCCGATGGTCACCCGCTTCATCAGGCGGCGTTCCTTGTCGGAGAAGTCCGTGCGCGCGTGGCTCGTGCAGCGATTGTCCCAGACGATAATGTCGCCGACTTTCCACTGATGCGCGTAAATCAGGCCAGTATTCTCAATGTGATCGCAAAGCTCATCGATCAGCGCGCGACTTTCGGCTGCATCCATGCCGACAATATGGTCGGTCATCAGGCGGCAGACATAGAGAGACTTTTTGCCGGTTTCTGGAATCCGGCGCACAATCGGGTGAATGGCATGGGGGCCAAGCTCGTCCTTGGTGCCAGGCTTTGTCGCACCATAGGTGAAGGTGTTCAGAGCCTTGAGGCCCTCGATGCGCTTTTTGGTGGCCTCCGGCAGCGTCTCATAGGCGCGCACCATATTGGCAAAGCAGGTGTCGCCACCTTCTGAGGGAATTTCCAGACCATGCAGCGCCGCGCCCTTGCAGGGCTGCGCCTGATGGATGCGGTCGAAATGGAAGTCCATCTCGCCATCGGGCAGCGAGCCAACCAGCTCGCCATTCTCGCGGATGTTGGAGATCACCATAATGTCGTCGCGATGCGACAGCGGCGACTTTTTGCGCGCCTTTTCGATGTGTCCGAAAATCTTGCCAAATTCGACGAGCTCATCGTCATTGATGGTGGGACCGTGCACAACCAGCACGTGATACTGGTTGAAGGCGTCCAGAATGGCTTTGGAATCTTCCGGCGTGATGTTGCGCACGTCGAGCCCGGCAATTTCCGCACCCAATGGCGCGTCGAGGGGCTTCACCGAAATCGTCATTTTTTCCTCCCGTTTGGCCGGATTCTTCTTGCGCTTAGACTAATGGGGGACGCTCACGGTTGCAACCGGCCGGGGCCTTTGACCAGCCCAAAGAAAAGGACGGCGCCGAGGCACCGTCCTTCTAGAAAGTTTCAAACTTTGGGAAAAGTCAGATCAGAGGTGGTAGGCCGCACCCACGTAGATCTGGTTTTCTATGGCGCCGCCAGCGGATGGTGCCTTGCCATCATTGCCGAACTTGTTCAGCCAGTAGCGATAACCAACGAATGTGTCGATCTTGTTGGCCTGATAGCCGACGACCTTGCCGAAATCGAGCGTCAGGCGGTTATCCGAGAGGATTTCCGTCTTGGTCTTGTTGCCAAAACCATCCTTGCCCTTGGGCGTGACGAAGTTGGTGAAGCCCGAGAACTTGAGCGGCAGGCCGGTGAAGGCGAGTGGCTGCATGTAGTTCACTTCGATATGGGCATTGGTGTTGAACTCGGGGCTCGTGGTCATGCCGGCGTTTGTGCAGAAGCCGCAATGGTTCCATTCCTTGCCAGCCAGAACAGCCACATTCAGGACACCCGGGACGTTGAAGTCAAACTGAACGCCGCCAACGATGAGGCGCTTTTGAGGACCGAAAGTCGTGTCCTTGGTGTTGGCATCTCCACCGAAAGCGAGTGACACATCCTTGATCACGCCCATGGCGAAAGTCTTCTTGCCGGCCAGATAGTTGCCCGACAGCGTGCCACGATAGAGGCCATAGACTTCATTCGCGCCATCTGCATTTGTGCCGTCAGCGGGATCAAAATGGTTCGACTTCAAGTAGTCGATGTTGACGAAATTCGTGCCCCACTTGGTCACGTCAAAATGCGTCAGCGAGACAACATTCTTTTGCACGGGGCTATAAACGGCCGGCTCTTTCGCGCGCGTTTCAAAACGATAAGAAATCGTCGTGTCAGAGAAGAGGAAATAAGGTGCTGGAGCCGGTGCGGCAGCAGCCTTCTTCTTGGCGGCGAGATCGGCAGCGCCGGCCTGCGAAGCAAAAGCTATGAGTGCGGCACCGAGGAGGATCTTGGTCTTCATGGAATGAGCCTTTGGACACATGAATGGATCGGAAACGCGACAGCAGGGCTGACGCTTCTCTTGTTTTCACTCATACGCGTATGGCCGCATTAGAAAAACCCCGGCAGGACCAAAAGCTTGGCAATGGACGGCCAAAACGCGGCCAATCCAGAACTCCGTTTTCAACTGTGACGGAATTATCACAAATCCATGACGCAAAAAAGGCCCCTCCGGAGAGGGGCCTTCAATTTCAGCCTAACTGGCTGATTCGCTTCTTATTGCGGAACCTTGTCCTCGATCCCCTGAACATACCAGTTCATGCTGAGGATCTGTTCATCCGACAGACCTTTGCCGCCCTTGCACTCAACAGTCTTGCCGGCCTGATCGATGACCGGGCACGCGAAGGGCAAGACCGAACCATCGGTGACAGCCTTGGTGGTCTTATCGGCCAGAGCCTTCATGTCATCAGGCATGTTGGTGAAAGGCGCCATAACGACCATTTTGGCAGCCAGGCCACCCCAGGTGTCATCAGCTTTCCAGGTGTTGTCGAGCACGGCCTTGGTGCGGGCGATGTAATAGCCTGACCAATCATCGACGATGGCGGTGAGCTGCGCCTTGGGTGCGAAACGGATCATGTCAGAGGCCTGACCGAAACCGATCTTGCCAGCCTTTTCGGCTTCCTGAATCGGAGCCGCGGAATCTGTGTGCTGAGAAATGATGTCAGCGCCCTGCGCAATGAGGGCTTTGGCTGCGTCAGCTTCCTTACCCGGATCAAACCAGGTGTTGGCCCAGACAATCTTCACTTTCACAGCCGGGTTCACCGACTTTGCGCCCAGATAGAAAGCATTGATGCCGCCGATCACTTCAGGAATCGGCACTGCTGCGACATAACCAAGCACGTTCGACTTGGTCATTTTGCCAGCGATCACGCCTTGAATGTAGCGGCCTTCATAGAAGCGAGCCGAATAGGTCGCGACATTGGTCGAGCGCTTGAAGCCAGTGGCATGTTCGAACTTGATGTTCGGGTATTTCTTGGCGACCTTGAGTGTCGGCTCCATAAAGCCGAAGGACGTCGTGAAGATCAGCTTGTGGCCGGTGCGGGCGAGCTGTTCGATCGAGCGTTCGCTATCATTTTCTGGCACGTTTTCCAGAAATGTCGTCTCGATCTTGTCGCCGAGCGCCTTTTGCAAGGCCAAGCGACCTTGATCATGTTGATAGGAATAACCGAAGTCACCAACGGGGCCGACATAGACGAAGCCTACTTTCAGCTTGTCAGCCGCCACGGCGTTGCTGGCAAGGCCCGCAACAGCTATAGCCATAGCAGCCATTTTTACGAAGTTTTTCATGTGTTTTCCCCGGCTAGACAGGGCGGACGAGCCAAGCCCGGACCGCCAAAAAACCAAGGCGATCCTGCTGCATTCACAAGATGTTTGCCAGTAGCAAAGCTCGTGTTCGTAAAACTGTCACCAGCGAAATAGGATGGCCCCGCCCGAAAGCCCTGCGCCAACCGCGCTCATCAAGACCAGATCGCCTTGCTGAAACCCTCTGGCTCGCCCCGCGGTCGACAGCGTGAGGGGAATGGTGGCGGCAGATGAATTGCCGAATGTCTTTAAACTCGAGAGTCCATGTGCGGGATCAAGACCAAGGCGGCGCTCGACCGCGGCCGTGATGCGCAGATTGGCCTGATGGGGCACCCAATGCGTGACCTCGGCTATTTGCCCCCCCGCACGCACCAGCACTTCTTTCGATGTGCCGACCATCATGTCGACGGCCTTGCTGAACAAGCCGCTCCCGTCTGGCATGTGCATGAAAATCTCGTCGGCTGCGAGATCCGGTGAAAAAGGCTTGCGACTGCCACCGGCGGGAATGTTGATCAGCTGATAGCCCGCACCATCCGACACAAGATGCGCACCCATGACGCCGCTTGGCGCTTGCGCGGGTGAAACAACAACCGCACCCGCCGCATCGGCAAATAGCGCTGAGGTTGATGCATCAGCCGGATTGATCCGGCGCGAGAGAATGTTGGCAGCCACCACCAGCACGCTCTTGCCATGCACGCGCACCATGCTGTCAGCCAACGTCAGAGCATTGATGAAACCCGCACAGGCACCTGCCAGATCACTCGCCCCACAGAAGAGGCCAAGCTGATGCGCAAGCAGCGGTGCAGACGGCGGCAGCAGATGATCGGGAGTCGATGTCGCCAAAATCAGAAAGCCGATTTCGGGATGTCCGGCTTCATCCAGTGCCATTTGTGCGGCTGGCCGCGCGAGATCGGTGAGGGCCTGTGTGTCGCTGGCATAATAGCGCGAGGTGATACCGACGCGCTTTTCGATCCAGCCGTCTTCGAGTCCCAGCCGCGTTTCAATCTCGCCATTGGTGACGAGACGCTCGGGGACATAATGGCCCATGCCGGAGATCCGCGTGCCGCTCATGCGCGCGCTCCGAAAGTGTCGGCTGCGGCGCGGATGGCGTCATAAAGGGACACCAGCTCATCGCGTGTGATGCAATAGGGCGGCATGATGTAGATCGTATTGCCCAAGGGGCGCAGCAGCAGGCCGCGCGACAGGAAGAAATCATAGAGTTTTGGGCCGATGCTGGCGAGATAGCCTTCATCCGCAACCTTCAGATCGAAAGCTGCAATCGTCCCGCACCGACGCACATCCGTGAAGCGCGGATCGCTGCGAAGCCCCTCGCTCAATTCGCGTTGCCAATCGGCAATCTGCATGATGCGAGCCTGCACGGGCTCTTCATCCCACACGTCAAGATTGGCCAGTGCTGACGCGCAAGCGATAGGGTTGGCCGTGTAGGACGACGAATGAAAGAACGTCTTGCGACGATCTTGCGAATAATGCGCTTCATATATGGCAGCATTGGCGAGTGTGACGGCCAGCGGCATGGAGCCGCCTGTAATGCCTTTTGCCAGACACAGAATATCAGGCGTGATCCCCGCCTGTTCGCAGGCGAGAAATGTTCCCGTGCGGCCAAAGCCCGTCATCACTTCATCAGCGATGAACAAAGTTTTGGTCTCAGCACAGATGCGTGCCATATCAGCCAGCACTTGGGGTGAATAGGTGAGCATGCCACCTGCGCCAAGAATAAGCGGTTCAACGATCAGCGCCGCCGCTTGTCCATCTGCCGTGGCGGCGCGCAGGGTGGTGAGCGTCTCGTGCTCTTTGCCTTTGGTCGGGAAGGGCAGGCGGATCACATCAAATAGCAAAGGCTCATAAGGCGCATTGAAAACGCCGCGCGCACCCGCCGACATCGTGCCGATGGTGTCGCCATGATAGGCGTGCTCAAAGGCAATGATGCGTGTGCGGTTCAAACCCTGATTGCGCCAGTAGCCAAGCGCCATTTTCAGCGCGACTTCGACCGCGGTCGAGCCGCTGTCCGAAAAGAAGACATGCGGCAGACCGATGCGCTGGCTCAGTCGCGCGGCCAGCTCTTCAGCCGGGCGATGGGTGAAGCCTGCAAAGATCACCTGATCAAGCTGATCAGCCTGTGCCTTGATCGCCCCGATGATGCGCGGATGACGATGTCCGTGGCTGATGACCCACCAGGATGAGATAGCATCCAGAATGCGCGAACCATCGGGGCGCTCCAGCCACGCGCCCTCAGCGCGTGCAATCTCAATCGCATCGGGCTGCAGCGCATGTTGGGTGAACGGATGCCAGACGGGGCCGCGGCTCACAGCATCACTCCGAAATCAGCCAGATTGAAGTTGGCGCGAAAGGCGTCTGCCAAAGAAGTCGCGTCGAGTGTATCCAGATGCGGCAGGCGACCCAGACGGCGCACGCCGCCCATGGTGCAGATGGTGCGCTCGCTGTCGTCATTGGCCTCGCCGATAAAAGCCATGCCAACAATCGGAATATCGCGCAGGCGCAAGGCTTCAATCGACAGCAGCGAATGATTGATCGTGCCAAGGCTCGTGCGGGCACACAGCACAACGGGCAATTGCCAATCAGCGAAGAGGTCAATCATCAGCCAATCACGCGTCAGCGGCACCATCAGGCCGCCAGCGCCTTCAATGACCAGTTGATCGACAGCCGGCAATTGCAGGAGCCGCTTGCGGGTAATCTCGACATCATCCAGCTCGGCGGCGCGGTGCGGCGAGAGGGGTTGTGTGAGTTTGTAGGTCTCGGGCAAGATTTTGTGGCGCGGCAGTCCTGACAGACGCGCCACAATTTCGTTGTCGGTCTCGCCCTCAAGCCCAGATTGCACAGGCTTCCAATAATGCGCCTGCAAGGCACCAGCGAGCGCGGCTGAAAACACTGTCTTGCCGATATTCGTATCGGTGCCTGAAATGATGAAGCCGCTCATGCCGCATGCTCCTGCATGAGATGGGCGAGCGCATGGCACAGCGCATCGACATTGGCGGGCGCAAGGCTGGCGCTCAAGGTGATGCGCAGACGCGCCGTGCCTTCGGGCACGGTCGGTGGGCGAATGGCGCGAATGTCAAAGCCTTCACGCGCAAGCGCCTGCGCCATATCCAGCGCGCGGCGATCAGCGCCCAGCACGATGGGCTGGATTTGTGTGCCTGTGACCGGCAGTCCGAGCTTCTGCAAATGTGTGTTGAGCTGCGCGATGCGCGCTTGCAAGGCGGTGCGGCGATCATCGGCACCTGCACAAATTTTCAAGGCCGTACGCAAGCCCGCTGCCATCAAGGGCGATGGCGCAGTGGCATAGATGAACGAGCGGCAGCGGTTGATCATGAAGCGGCGCAAGATGTCTGGCATCAGGATCAGTGCACCAGATACGCCCAGCGCCTTGCCGCATGTGTGCAGGCTGATGAGATTAGGCTGGCCTTCGAGATGGGCAGCAAGGCCGCGTCCCTGCGGGCCTTGCACGCCGGTCGCATGGGCTTCATCGACGAGCAGGATCGCATCATAAGCCGTTGCGAGCTTGGCAATCTCTGCGAGCGGGGCCAGATCACCATCCATGGAATAGAGGCTTTCCACCGCGATGAAGCAGCGCGCCTCCGCGTTGCTGGCACGAAAGGCGCGCAGCTTGTCTTCGAGTTGCGTGACATCGTTATGTGCAAAGGCGTCTGTGGCTGCCTTGGTGAGGCCAAGACCTTCATGCGTGCTGGCGTGAACCAGTGCATCATTGAGCACGAGGTCGCCGCGCTGCGGGAGCGTCGAGATCAGCGCCACATTGGCCGCAAAGCCTGCGCCAAAATAGAGCGCGCTTTCCGCGCCAAAGAAGTTTTTGGCTTCCTCTTCCAGCGCCTCATGTTCCGGATGATTGCCGCGCAACAGGCGCGAGCCGCCTGCGCCGACCGGCACGCCACGGTGCAGCGCTTCGATGAGTGCTGATTTCAGCTCCTCGGATTCAGCCAGTCCCAGATAATCATTCGATGTGAAATCAATGCCAGCGCGGCCTTCCAGCGCGCGCAAACGTGCGCGCCGGTTTAAGGCTTCAAGCGCTTGTTCATACCTCGACAGCATGGCGGTCTTGATTGAGCTGCGCATTCTTCAAGCCAAGACGGCGGAAGAGGGCAGCATCTTCATCTTCGCCCGGATTGTCTTTGGTGAGCAGACATTCGCCCGCAAAGATCGAATTGGCGCCAGCAAAGAAGCAGAGCGCTTGCATCTCGGCGCTCATCTCGGTGCGGCCTGCCGACAGGCGTACGTCCGATGCGGGCATCAGAATGCGCGCGAGCGCAATCGTGCGCACAAATTCAATCGGGTCGATCTTGCCTTCCTGTTCCATGGGCGTGCCTTCCACCGGGATCAAGAGGTTCACCGGCACGCTTTCAGGATGTTCAGGAAGATTGGCGAGCGTCAGCAACATGTCGACGCGGTCCATCTTTTCTTCGCCCATGCCAACAATGCCGCCGCAGCAGACTTTGATGCCTGCTTCGCGCACATGGGCGAGCGTCTCGAGACGATCTGCAAAAGTGCGGGTCGTGATGACCTTGCTGTAATGGCGCTCAGACGTGTCGATGTTGTGGTTGTAATAATCGAGGCCCGCGTCTTTCAGGCGGATTGTGTCTTGGGCGGAGAGCATGCCGAGCGTCATGCAGGTTTCCATGCCCAGCTCTTTGACGCCCTTCACCATGGCGACGATGCTTTCCATGTCGCGCTCTTTGGGGCTGCGCCAGGCGGCACCCATGCAATAGCGGGTCGAGCCAGCGGCGTGTGCCTTCTTGGCTTCTTCGAGCACGCGCTCGACTTCGATGAGCTTTGAGGCTTTCAGGCCTGTCTGGTGGTGCGCCGACTGGCTGCAATAGCCGCAATCTTCCGGGCAACCGCCGGTCTTGATCGACAGGAGCTGGCTGCGCTGGACGGTATTGGGGTCGAACATGGCGCGATGGGTGAGATGGGCGCGAAACAGGAGGTCGTTGAAAGGCAGGTCATAGAGACCCTGCGCTTCCTCGCGCGTCCAGTTGTGGCGGATCTCCGGCTTATTGCCGATCGGGGCGTGCATGTTCATCTGCGGCAAACCTTTGTACGGGACGTATCGCCCGATCCCAGTCCTAACGGCCCGAGCCGCGCCTCGCAATCCCGCCAAGTGGCGAAGTCGGGTTCGTCCCCAAGGCTGGCCAAAGCCCAGCCGTGCCTCTTCGCCTGACACGCGCTTTGGTCTGCTTGATCCTTTAGGCCGCCCGTGGGTTCACGTCGCGCTCAATGGCTGGGCCGCTCTCCTGCCATGTTTTGGTCAGGTCATGCATGGCTTGCAGATTGATCCAGAATTCCGGGCTGGTGCCGAAAAACCGCGCCAGTCGAAGGGCGGTGTCGGCTGTCACCGACCGATCCCCTTTGACAATCGCACCTATGCGAGTGGCAGGCACGCGCAGGGCGATGGCGAGCGCATTGACCGACATGTTCAGAGGTTTCAGAAATTCTTCCGCCAGCATTTCGCCCGGGTGGGTGGTCACGCGGGCCGGAATGGCCGCTCCTTTAATGGTAGTCGACGATTTCGACATGTTCCGGCCCCTCTCTCGTCCATACAAAGCAAATGCGCCATTGATCATTGATGCGGATCGAATGCTGCCCTCGACGGTCTCCGGCCAGCGCCTCCAGCCTGTTCGCGGGGGGTGCGCGCAAGTCGCCAAGGTCCATCGCATGATGCAGCATGTCGAGTTTGCGCAGAGCCTGTTTTTCGAAGGCACGAAACCGTTTCACGGATTGGCCGAGCCAAAGCCGTTCGGTTTCGCGATTTCGAAACGATCTGATCATCTCAGCCGCAAAATATAACGCAAGGCGTTATACGTCAAGCGTTGTATCAGCCTTTGGCCTTGGCCTCACGGCGCCGCGCGTGGAGCACGAATTCCGTGTAGCCATTGGGCTGCTGACGACCCTTGAAGACAAGGTCGCAGGCGGCGGCAAAGGCCACACCGTCGAAATTCGGAGCCATCGGCCGATAGAGCGGGTCGCCTTCGTTTTGGCGGTCCACCACGCCAGCCATGCGCTTCATGGCTTCCATCACCTGCGCTTCGGTGACAACGCCATGCAGCAGCCAATTGGCAATATGCTGCGAGGAAATACGCAAAGTGGCGCGGTCTTCCATCAGGCCGACATCGTGAATGTCGGGCACTTTGGAGCAGCCGACACCCTGGTCGATCCAGCGCACGACATAGCCCAGAATGCCTTGGGCATTATTGTCGAGTTCCTGCTTTACATCTTCGGGTGCGAAATTGGATTGCGCGAGCGGGATGGTCAGGATGTCATCCAGCGAGGCGGCCTTGCGCGATTTGAGCGCGCCTTGCGTCGCGAAGACATCGACATCATGATAGTGTAACGAATGCAGCGTGGCGGCTGTGGGTGAGGGCACCCAAGCTGTTGTGGCGCCAGATTTGGGATGACCGATCTTCTGCGCCAGCATGTCGGCCATGCGGTCGGGAGCCGCCCACATGCCTTTGCCGATTTGCGCGTGACCGGTGAGGCCACAGGCCAGACCCACGTCGACATTGTTGTCCTCATAGGCCTTGATCCAGGCGGTTGCGCGCATGTCATTCTTGCGCACCACGGGGCCAGCCTCAATCGAGGTATGGATTTCATCGCCCGTGCGGTCGAGGAAGCCCGTGTTGATAAAGACGACGCGCTCGGCGGCGGCATGGATACAGGCGGCGAGATTGATCGTCGTGCGACGCTCCTCGTCCATAATGCCCATCTTCACGGTATTGCGCTTGAGGCCCAGCATGTCTTCGACGCGGCCGAAGAGTTCATTGGCAAAGGCCACTTCGTCGGGGCCATGCATTTTCGGTTTCACAATATAGACCGAGCCCGCGCGCGAGTTTTTCACAGCGCTCTTGCCGTTCAGATCATGCATGGCGATCATGAACGAGACGGCGGCATCCAGAATGCCTTCAGGAATCTCCTGTCCCGCAGCGTCCAAAACTGCATCGGTGAACATGTGGTGACCGACATTGCGCACCAGCATTAAGGAGCGGCCATGCAAAGTCACTTTGCCGGAGGCTGCATCATAAACGCGATCCGCATTGAGCTTGCGCTCCAGCACCTTGCCGCCCTTGTCGAAAGACGCGGTGAGCGTGCCTGTCATCAGGCCAAGCCAGTTACGATAAATATCGACCTTGTCCTGCGCATCGACAGCAGCAACCGAGTCTTCGATATCCATGATGGTCGAGAGGGCTGATTCCAGCACGACATCGCTGACGCCCGCCTTGTCATCCTTGCCGATCAAATGACCGCGGTTGATGTGGATCTCGGCATGAATGCCATTATGCTTGAGAAGAATGACGCTGGGCGCATCTGTTGAGCCCTGCCAGCCTGCGAGCTGTGCAGGATCTTTCAACGCGGGAACCAGCGCGCCATCCTTGATAGAATAGCCCGTCGCATCAGCATGCGAGCCGGAGGCAAGCGGTGCAATCTTGTCGAGAGCCGCTTTGGCGGTGGCGATCACCTTGTCGCCGCGTGCCTTGTCATAGCCTTTGGCAGGCGCCTCAGCGACGACAGCATCTGTGCCATAGAGCGCATCATAGAGCGAACCCCAGCGCGCATTGGCGGCATTCAAAGCATAGCGCGCATTGGACATCGGCACGACCAGCTGCGGGCCAGCCATGGTGGCAATCTCGGCGTCTACATTCTGCGTTTTGATGGCAAAGGTCGCGGGGGCCGCGCGCAGATAGCCGATCTCTTGCAGCATCGCCTTGTAGGCCACCGCATCATGCGCCTGACCATTGCGTGCGAGATGCCAGGCGTCGATCTTGGCTTGCAGCTCATCGCGGATTTTGAGCAGTGCTTTGTTCTTAGGCGCGAGATCGCGCACCAGACCGGCAAGGCCATCAAAAAAAGCTTGCTCGGAAATGCCAGTGCCTGGCAGGGCGTCCTTTACAAGAAACTGGTGCAAAGCAGCGTCGACGGCGAGACCTGAAATCTGGATGCGCGACATGGATTTTTCCCAAAATGGAGAGGGCGGCCCAGCTAGCGGACCCTTGCTTACTGACATGCACGCTCCACGCGGACCGATCAAGCCGGGCGCGGCCGCTGTTTCATGTGAAATCGTCAAATTCTGCGATTTTGTCCCCCGTTTTGCGCCAAAATGGCAATCCAAAGAGCCATTTTGGTCGTTCGGCAGGTCAAAAACGTCCATTTTGGCAGAAAGCCCGGCCGTGGTCGGGCTTTCAACCTTTGTGACTTATGTCGCGCGATGGCCCGTGGTGGCCGCACCGCGCTCGTTACCGGGCGTCACATGCACGTCGATCAGCACCACGCCGCCTTTGGCCAGAATTTCCGCGCCGCGCTTCATGGCTGGACCGAGGTCCGCCGGATCAATGATCGGGCCAATGCCGACCGCACCCTGTGATTCTGCAAATTTGGCCAAATCAACATCGGGGTCTGCAATGCGTTGTCCGATCCAGCGGTTTTCTGCGGGGCGGTTGCGGCGCTTGGCCACTGTTTCCTGATGCAGCTCGTCGTTGAAGTAAGAGCGATTGTTGTTGATGACGAGCATCAAGGGGATTTGATGACGCGCTGCCGTCCAGATCGCATGGCCACCCATCAAAAAGTCGCCATCGCCCAACACGCCAACGGTCTTGCGGCCTTTGTCATGCAAGGCGAGGGCAATGCCGATGGAAATGGAGGGCATGCCACCAATGCCGCCACCGCCATCCTTGCCCATATAGGCCAGTGGCGAATGGGCAGGCCAAACATCCATCGGGAATTTGCGGCATACGCCTGTCAGCGTGACTTCGTCGCCATTGGGGAAGGCTTCGCGCAGCGACAAGGCCAGCTGGTCGACATTGATGCGGGTTTCATCGCGCACGGGGATTTTGCGGATTTCTTCATGCCAGCATTTTGTTTTGCCCGGACCCAGTTCCGCCACCAGATCAGCGATCACGGAATCGGGTGAAGCCGAGATGAACAGATCGAGTTCTGGCAAAGCCAGATAATTGGCGTGCGCGCCATTGTGCAGATGGTGATCTAGCGAGACATGGATTGCCTTGGCTTGCACCTTCTTGCCTTCGATACGGAGTGCGCTGTCGAGATCAACCCAATCAAAAGCGAGGATCACATCGGCATTGCGCAGCATGTCCCGCACATAATCCGCCGAACGTCCTACCTGTTCGAGTGGAGCAACCACATGGCAGGGATGATCGGTTGGGAAAGCTGAACGGTTTTTTAGATCGGTAAAAACCACTGCGCCAAGGCGCTCAGCCAAGGCGATGCGATTGTTCCAGCCTGTTTCACTCCAGTCTGTGCGGCCCATGAGCAGCACGGGCTTTTTGGCTCCATTCAGCAAGGCCAGCGCTGACTCAAGATCATCTTTTGCGGCGCGTGAGGGGGTTGGCGGCTTGACTTTGGCGCTGGCTGGAAAGTCCGGCACGGCGTCGAGCTCGGCTTCCTGCAGGCCCGCATCGAGGCAGACATAGACGGGAGCCTTGGGTTCGGTGCGGGTGATGATATTGGCGCGCGCCATGGCCTCGACGAGGGCTTGCGCGGACGAGGGCTGGTCATCCCATTTCACGAAATCACGCACGAGGCCGCCTTGGTCGGCGGAGGTGTGGATCCAGTCGATCCAGGGGCGGCGTTGGGTGGCATCCACGGGGCCAGTGGCGCCCAGCACGAACATCGGGGCGCGGTCGCACCAGGCATTATAGAGGCCCATCATGCCATGCAGCAGGCCGACATTGGAGTGGAGCACGCAGGCCATCGGCTCGCCGGTCGCCTTGGCATAGCCATGGGCCACACCCACTGCATGATCCTCATGCAGGCACAAGATCATGGCCGGGTTCGCATTGCCCAGATGATTGACGATGGAATCATGCAGGCCGCGATAGCTGGCGCCGGGGTTGAGGCTGACATAGCGAAAGCCCGCGCGGCGCAGCATCTGGGCGGCGACATCGCTGCCATAGCCAATCTGGTCGTCAATCATCCCAGCCGGGCGGTCCGTGCGCATTGCGTCATCTCCCTGTCATTTTATTGGGGCCTTGCCGGCCCGGTTCGGGGATGATTTGGGCTTTGTGCAGCCCATAAGTCAACTTCTGCGCCCTGCCTCGCACGCGGGCTTGCGGGGGGGATGATCTCTCTTTAGGAACAAGGGGAGGAGACCCGGGACCACTGGGCACAAGGGAGAAGAAAGTCATCATGGGACAGTACGGGATCGGCCAGCCTGTTCGCCGCAAGGAAGATGTCCGCCTGCTGACGGGCAAGGGCTCTTACACGGACGATATGAATTTTGATGGTCAGGTTTGGGCTGCCTTTGTGCGCTCGCCACAGGCCCATGCGAAAATTCTGTCCATTGATACATCAGCAGCCAAAGTTGCGCCCGGCGTTGTTGCTGTCTTTACCGGCAGCGATCTGAAAGCCGATGGCGTTGGCACGCTGATCACCGATGTCGAATTCAAAGATCTCGCGGGCAACGAGATGTTCCGCCCCAAGCGCGATTTCATGACGATTGATCGCGTGCGCTTCGTGGGCGAAATGGTCGCCGTGGTGCTGGCGGAAAAGCAAGCGCAGGCGAAAGCCGCCGCTGAACTCGTCATGGTCGATTATGATGCGTTGCCTGCCGTTGGCTCGAC
>CAINNX010000026.1 GCA_903851305.1 uncultured Hyphomicrobiales bacterium
AATTTTGAATATGTGAATGCGGCCCGCGCCCTTGGCCTCTCAGATGGCAAGATCATGCTGCGACATCTCTTGCCCAATGCCATGGTTGCCACACTCACCTTTCTGCCCTTTGTGCTCAACTCATCCATCACAACCCTAACCTCGCTCGATTTTTTAGGGTTTGGCCTGCCGCCGGGTTCACCCTCGCTGGGTGAATTGCTCTTGCAAGGCAAGTCTAACTTACAAGCACCTTGGCTCGGGCTGGCTGGATTTTGTGTGATTGCTGCCATGTTGTCGCTGCTCATTTTCATCGGTGAGGCCGTCCGCGATGCCTTTGATCCGCGAAAGACTTTCTCATGAGCGCGCCGCTTCTGTCTGTTCGCGATCTCTCCATCGCCTTCCATCAAGGCGGGCACGAGACTTTGGCTGTTGATCATGTCTCGTTTGATTTGCAAAGCGGGCGCACGCTGGCGCTTGTGGGTGAATCGGGGTCTGGAAAATCCATCACCGCCTTGTCGATTGTGAAATTGCTCGGCACCACATCGGCCACCTATCCGTCAGGTCAAATTTTCTTCAAAGGTGACGACCTGTTGCAGGCCAGTGAAGACAAGCTGCGCCAAGTGCGTGGCAATGAAATCACCATGGTCTTTCAAGAGCCGATGACCTCGCTCAATCCGCTGCATGTGATTGAAAAGCAGATTGGCGAGA
Source organism: uncultured Hyphomicrobiales bacterium (assembly GCA_903851305.1). Lineage (GTDB taxonomy): Bacteria > Pseudomonadota > Alphaproteobacteria > Rhizobiales > Beijerinckiaceae > Terripilifer. The sequence goes on from CAINNX010000026.1 coordinate 688, forward strand.
TACTGGCGCTGCATGGCATGCGCGGTGAAACAGCGTTGCGCCAGCGCGTGATTGAATTGCTGGAAGAAGTCGGCATCCCTGACCCCGCCACACGATTGTCAGCCTATCCCCACCAGCTCTCCGGCGGGCAACGCCAGCGCGTGATGATTGCCATGGCGCTGGCCAACCGGCCTGACCTGTTCATCGCAGATGAGCCAACAACCGCGCTTGATGTCACGGTGCAAGCGCAAATTCTGAAATTGCTGAAAGAGCTGCAATCGAAGCTTGGCATGGCCATGTTGTTCATCACGCATGATCTGGGGATTGTGCGCAAAATTGCTGATGATGTTTGCGTCATGCAAAAGGGGCGCATTGTCGAAGCCGGTCCTGTCGAGCAAGTTTTCGGACAGCCACAGCACGCCTATACAAAAGCTCTGTTGGCAGCAGAACCCAAAGGCGCTCCCGCACCCGCCAATCCTGATGCCAAGCCTGTGTTGACGGGCGAAAACATTCGCGTCTGGTTTCCCATCAAGCGCGGATTCATGCGCAAGACCATCGGTTATGTGAAAGCGGTTGACGGCATTTCGCTAACCGTGCGCGAAGGTGAGACAGTGGGTGTGGTGGGGGAATCCGGCTCCGGCAAAACAACGCTGGGCTTGGCACTGCTGCGCCTCATTCGCTCCGAAGGCCCGATTGCCTATCTGGGTCAACGGATCGATGGCCTCAGCACCAAAGACATGCGCCAGTTGCGTCGTGACATGCAGATTGTCTTTCAAGATCCTTATGGGTCGCTCAGCCCACGCATGTCAGTGGCTGATATTGTTGAAGAAGGGCTTGCCATTCAAAAGCCTGATCTATCGGCGCATGCACGCCGTGAGATCGTTGCGAAAGCGCTGGCTGACACAGGGCTTGATCCTGCCGCCATGGATCGCTATCCGCATGAATTTTCCGGCGGCCAACGCCAGCGCATTGCCATTGCGCGCGCCATGGCATTGGATCCGAAGTTTGTTGTGCTTGATGAACCAACTTCCGCGCTTGATATGTCGGTGCAGGCGCAAATTGTCGACTTGCTTCGTGATCTTCAGAAAAAGCGCAATCTCGCTTATCTCTTCATCAGCCATGATCTGAAAGTCGTGCGTGCGCTGGCGAGCGAATTGATTGTCATGCGGCAAGGCAAGGTTGTCGAATCGGGTCCGGCAACCGCGATTTTTGCCGCCCCGAAAAGCGACTATACGCGCGCTTTGTTCGCGGCCGC
>CAINNX010000027.1 GCA_903851305.1 uncultured Hyphomicrobiales bacterium
CGGATGCGCTCGGAGCGATCTCCCGACCCCACTTGCGCCTTGCGGTCAGCGGCACGCTCTGAATCCAGCTTGGTGCGCTGTTCATCATAAAGTCTGGCGCGTAGCAGCGACATGGCGCGGGCACGGTTCTTATGTTGCGAGCGCTCGTCCTGCACAAAGACAATCGTGCCAGTCGGGATATGCGTGATGCGGATGGCCGATTCCGTCTTGTTGACGTGCTGGCCACCGGCACCTTGCGCGCGCATCGTATCGATCTTGAGATCGGCTTCATTGATGTCAATATCGACATCCTGCGCTTCTGGCAGAACAGCGACTGTTGCAGCCGAGGTATGAATACGCCCCTGCGTTTCGGTGGCTGGCACGCGCTGCACGCGATGGACACCCGATTCATATTTCAGCTTGGCGAAAACGCCGCGCCCCTCAACAGAGGCAATGATTTCCTTGTAGCCGCCTGCTGTGCCTTCGCTCGCTGACATGAGTTCAAGCTTCCAGCCATGCAGCATGGCGTAGCGCTCATACATGCGAAACAGATCACCCACGAAGAGCGCCGCTTCATCGCCACCTGTGCCCGCACGCAATTCGAGAATGGCGCCGTGCTCATCGGCTGCATCCTTGGGCAGAAGCGCGATGCGAATGTCATGCTCAAGGGCAGCAAGCTTTTCTTTTGCTTGCGCCTGTTCGTCTTCTGCCAATGCGCGCATCTCGGCATCGGTAGAGGCATCGCTCAGCATGGCCTCAATGCCGCATAGATCACTGGAGGCTTCGCGAAACGCGCGGATAGCGTCAACCACCGGATCAAGATCGGAGAGTTCACGCGACAGCGCGACAAATTCCTGTCCAGTTGCGCCAGCTGAAAGCTTGGCGGAGATTTCCTCATGCTTGCGCAAAATGAGGTCGAGCTTGTCCTGAGGGAGCATGGAATGTGTCTGACGTGTGAGAGCAGGTGGGGCGTGTGCAGAGCGAGGTGCGTCTCTACAGCGGTACGCCCTTGGCTTCGGCAAAGCGTCGCAAATCCTCGCGTATGGAATCGGCGCCCGTCAATTGCGATAATTTTTCAGTGATGAAAGCGCTGGTCTCAGCTGCATCAATCGCCAGCAGCATGGCCTTCACCGGACCGATAGAGGCGGGCGACATGGACAGATTACGATAGCCAATACCGATCAAGGCCAGCGCATCAATCGGCTTGCCACCCATTTCACCACAGAGCGTAACAGATGTGCCGTGCTGGGCAGCTTTGTCGGTGATGGATTTCAGCGCTCTCAGCATGGCGGGTGAAAGCGGATCAAAACGTGTGGCCACGCGCTTGTTGTCGCGGTCGGCAGCAAACAAATATTGTGTCAGGTCATTGGAGCCAACCGAAACGAAATCAACACGGGGCAGAATTTCATCCAGCGCAAAGAGCACGGATGGCACTTCGATCATAATGCCGAGTTTGAGGTCGCGTGGCACATCATGGCCGTGGCGCGTCAGATGCGCTATTTCGCGGGCAACCAGATCTTTTGATGCGTCAATTTCAGAGGCGGTGGCCACCATTGGAAACATGATGCGCAGATCACGGCCTGCGCCCGCCCGCAGCATGGCGCGCAATTGCGTGCGCAGCAGACCTGGACGATCAAGCCCGATGCGGATCGCTCGCCAGCCCAATGCGGGATTATCTTCTTCCAGCCGTGACATGTAGGGCAGAATCTTGTCGCCACCAATGTCGAGTGTGCGGAAGGTGACGGGGCGATCCGGCACGCCGTCCATCACGCTTTTGTAGAGTTTATATTGCTGCTCACCACGCGGGAATTGCGCGGCCACCATGAATTGCAGCTCGGTGCGAAACAGGCCGATCGATTGCGCACCAGTTTCTGCTACATGCGGCAAATCAATCAGCAGGCCAGCATTCATGTGCAGGCCGATGGTTACACCATCCTTTGTGCGCGAGGGCACATCACGCAGCTTGTGATATTGCTCCTGGCGCCGCGCACGCAGACGCGCTTTTTCCGCATAGGCGGCTTGCACATCCGGTTGCGGGCGCAATTGTACGTCGCCCGTTGAACCATCGATGATGATCGGGTCGCCGTTTTCAACAAAGTCGATAACATTGGTGACGTCACCCACCATCGGAATGCCGATGGCGCGCGCGACAATGGCGACATGCGAGGAGGCGCCGCCATCCTCTAATACAAGGCCGCGCAATTTCTTGCGGTCATAATCAAGTAAAGCGGCTGGCCCCATGGAGCGCGCAACGATGATGGCATTGTCGGGCATTGCATCATGCGACACGACAAAGCTTTCGCCCGTCAGCGCATGCAGCAGGCGATTTGCCAGATCATCCAGATCATGCAGGCGCTCGCGCAGATAAGGATCGGTGCGGCGTGCCAGTTTTGCACGCGCATCATTTTGAACACGCTCGACAGCCGCTTCGGCCGTGAGACCGGAGGAAATCGCCTCGCGCAGACGGCGCAGCCAGCCGCGATCATGGGCAAACATGCGGAAAGTTTCGAGCACTTCGCGATGTTCGCCAGCCCCTGCCGCATTGCCGCGATCAACCAGAAGATCGATATTCTGGCGCACACTGTCGAGCGCTGCATCAAGGCGGGCTTCTTCGCGGGCGGGATCTTCGGCAATCAATTGTTTGATGGTGACGCGGGGTTCATGCAGCACGACATGGCCAAGACCCACGCCATCGGCGACAGCCACGCCCTTGAGCGACATATGGCGACGATTGGCAATTTCGGCACCCGGGCGCACGATGGATTGCAATTCGCCGGTGGCCACCATTTCGGCGAGCACCATGGCGGTGGTCTCGAGCGCTTCGACCTCTTCTTCGGAATAGGTGCGGCGCGCTTTGTTCTGAACAACGAGCACGCCCAGCGTCGAGCCGCCGCGCAAAATCGGCACGCCCAAGAAAGATTGATAAATCTCTTCGCCTGTTTCCGGCTTGTAGGAAAAGGCCGGGTGCGATTGTGCGTCTGATAGCGCGAGCGCTTCGGCGGTTTCGGCAATGCGACCCACAAGGCCTTCGCCCGAGCGCATGGTCGTCAAATGCACCGCTTCACGGTTCAAACCTTCGGTGGCGAAGAGTTCGAGGCGACTGTCATCGCGCAGCACATAGACCGAGCAGACTTCGGCGACCATGTTCGAGGCGATATGGACGACGATACGGTCAAGGCGCGCCTGTGCGCTCACCGGTTCCGCCATAGCCTCGCGGAGCCGGCGCAGCAGCAGGCGGGGTCCCCCGAGCGCGCTTCGCATCATTCGTCCTGTCTGGCCCTTGGGCCTGCCGGGCGGGGGAGATCCCCGCGCCAACCTTTCAGTTTCGTATACGAATGCAAACCCCGGACCGCAAGCGTTGCTGCAAGCTGCCAAACGGCGCTCCCGCGGCATATTGGCCGATATTTCGGAAGGTTTTACGCCTATTTCATGAAAAAACCCCCGCCAGGGCGTGCCGGACGGGGGTTTGGGGCTTTTGTCCTTGGGGCAGGCGTCAGGCCTTGTCGAGCCCATAAAGCGTGTGGAGCGTGCGGACTGCCAGCTCTGTATATTCGGCGTCGATCAGCACCGAGAATTTGATCTCGGAGGTGGTGATGGCGCGGATATTGATGCCCTTGTCCGACAGCGCCTTGAAAGCGCGCGCCGCGACACCGGCATGCGAGCGCATGCCAATGCCAATGGCCGAGACCTTCACCACGTCAGTGGCACCTGCCAGTTCCTTGTAGCCGACCTCTGCCTTGTGATCCTCGAGGATCTTGCGGGCGCGCTCGTAGTCGGCAGTCGGCACGGTGAAGGTCAGGTCGGTTGTCTTAGCGTCATCCGAGACGACCTGGATGATCATGTCGACATTGATATTGGCATCGGCCAGCGGCACGAAAATCGCCGCGGCAATGCCGGGCTTATCGGCCACATCGCGCAATGTGATTTGTGCTTCATCCTTGGAATAGGCGATGCCTGAGACGACCTGCTGTTCCACAATATCCTCCTCGTCGCAGATAAGCGTGCCGGGCTTGGGATCAGCCGGGTCATCAAATGACGAACGCACGAATGTTTTCACCTTATGGACCATGGCCACTTCGACCGAACGCACTTGCAGCACTTTCGAGCCCAGCGAGGCCATTTCCAGCATTTCTTCAAAGACCACGCGGTCCAGCCGCTTGGCCTTGGGCACAATGCGCGGGTCGGTGGTGTAGACGCCATCGACGTCCGTGTAGATGTCGCAACGATCTGCTTTCAGCGCTGCGGCAATGGCCACAGCCGATGTATCCGAGCCGCCACGCCCCAGCGTCGTCAGGCGACCGGTCGGTATATGAATGCCCTGAAAGCCCGCAATCACGGCCACTTCGCCGCGTGCAAAGCCTTCTTCCAGACCCTTGGGGTCGATGTCTTCAATGCGGGCGGAGCCATGCGCATCCGATGTCTTGATCGGAATCTGCCAGCCCTGCCACGAGCGGGCGGGGATGCCCATGTCCTGCAGCACAATGGCCAGCAGGCCCGATGTGACCTGTTCGCCAGAGGCGACCACGGCATCATATTCGCGCGGGTCATAAAGGGCCGCGCCCTCTTTGCACCAGCCGACGAGCTCATTGGTCTTGCCCGACATGGCGGAGACGACGACCGCCACATGGTGGCCAGCCGCGACCTCGCGCTGCACATGGCGCGCGACATTCTTGATGCGCTCGATAGTGGCGACGGACGTGCCGCCGAATTTCATGACCAGACGGGACATAGGAGCCTAATTGAAGAGACCGGTGGGATGGCCGCAGCGGGGAGATGGTTCCCCCCGGGGCGAAGGGCGCGTATAGATGACGGCCAAGGGGGCTCAAGTCAATCTTTTGTCCTCGGGGTTTGGCCTCTTTTTCCGAGGCTTTGGACAGAGATTTGGGGCGGGTGAGATGGCAGGCAATCGCGCAACCGTGGATGAGGCGGATGTCGCCCGCTTCGAGGCGCTGGGCAACGACTGGTGGGCCGAGCAAGGCTCCATGCGCCCGCTGCACCGCCTCAACCCCGTGCGCATCGCCTATATCCGCGATCACATCTGCCAGCATTTTCCAGACGCCGACAGCGCCCGCCCGCGCGACGCCAAACGCGCCAACCCGCTCAACGGCCTCTCACTGCTCGATATCGGCTGCGGCGGCGGCATCCTCGCCGAGCCACTGGCGCGCCTGGGCGCCGATGTCACCGGCATCGATCCCGCCCCCGGCAATATCGACATCGCCTCAGCGCATGCGCGTGAGATGGGGACGCACGTCACCTATCGCGCGGTGACCGCCGAAGACCTGCTGGCTGAGGGCGCACGCTTTGATGTCGTCACCGCCATGGAAGTGGTGGAGCATGTGACGGATGTGGATGCGTTTGTGAAAACCTGCGCGGGATTGGTGAAGCCCAACGGCCTGCTGTTCATGGCCACCCTCAACCGCACACTGAAGTCTTTTGCTTTAGCCATTGTGGGCGCCGAATATGTGCTGCGCTGGGTGCCCGCTGGCACGCATCAATGGGAAAAATTCGTCAAGCCCTCAGAGCTTGAAGAGGCCATGGCGCAAGGTGGTGCAGATATGTTTGATGTCGCGGGCGTGGTCTACAACCCATTGCGCGATAAGTGGTCGCAATCGCGCGATGTGGATGTGAATTATATGTGTGTGGGGCGGAAGATTTAAAACTGGCTTGCTTCGCTGCGCTCGCAATGACGGGCTTGTAGTCGACATTTCCACCGTCATTGCGAGCGCAGCGAAGCAATCCAGAA
>CAINNX010000028.1 GCA_903851305.1 uncultured Hyphomicrobiales bacterium
CTCCCCGAAGCCCCAAACGGATGTCCCCCCTGTGGCAGGCCGAATTCGTCCAGCTCTCACTTGATGTCCCGAAAGCCTGTCGCGCCGCTGCCGTTTTCGGCCCCGCACTCCCCCTGCCGTCAATCCCGGCCCCAACACATGCCCTCGACTCGTGCCCCCGCCCCCGCTAGAACGGGCGCGACTTGAACAGCAGGACGAAAGCCCTTGTTTTACGGGTCAATCCTTGAGGAACGGGGCTTCCCTCCACGGGCGCCCTTGACCCGGACGCCCGAAGGCGCACCGGGCATATAGCGAGCAGTTTTGCGATGAGCGGCGTTAACGAAATCCGGTCAACCTTTCTCGATTTCTTCAAGGCCAACGGCCATGAGGCCGTCCCCTCCTCGCCACTCGTGCCGCGCAATGACCCGACCCTCATGTTCACCAATGCGGGCATGGTGCAGTTCAAGAATGTGTTCACCGGCGTTGAAAAGCGCCCCTATACGCGCGCCACATCCTCGCAGAAATGCGTGCGCGCAGGCGGCAAACACAATGACCTTGAGAACGTCGGCTATACGGCGCGCCATCACACATTCTTCGAAATGCTCGGCAATTTCTCCTTCGGCGATTATTTCAAGGAAGAGGCGATATCGCTCGCCTGGAAACTGATCACCAAGGAATTTGCGCTCAATAAAGATCGCCTGCTGGTTACGGTCTATCACACCGATGATCATGCCGCTGATTTGTGGAAGAAGATTGCCGGATTCAGCGATGATCGCATCATTCGCATTCCGACGTCGGATAATTTCTGGGCAATGGGTGACACCGGCCCGTGCGGCCCCTGCTCAGAAATTTTCTACGACCAGGGTGAGAGTCTGGCTGGTGGGCCTCCCGGCTCGCCGGACGAAGATGGTGATCGGTTCCTGGAATTCTGGAACCTCGTCTTCATGCAACATGAGCAGCTGACAAAAGACCAACGCGTCGATCTGCCCAAACCTTCAATCGATACGGGCATGGGACTTGAGCGCATCGCCGGCATCATGCAGGGCGTGAAATCAAATTATGAAATCGATCTGTTCAAGTCGCTGATCCGCGCCGGCGAAGATGTGATTGGTGTGTCAGCCACGGGCGGCCACACCGCCAGCCATCGCGTCATTGCCGATCATTTGCGCGCCTCCGCTTTCCTTGTCGCTGATGGCGTCAACCCGTCGAATGAGGGCCGCGGCTATGTGCTGCGCCGCATCATGCGCCGCGCCATGCGCCATGCGCAGATTTTGGGCGCCAAAGAGCCGGTCATGTACAAGCTCGTGCCCGCGCTCGTGCGCGAGATGGGTGCGGCCTATCCCGAACTCATTCGCGCTGAAGCGACGATCACCGACACGCTGAAGACCGAAGAGACGCGTTTCCGCACGACTCTCGTGCGTGGGCTTGCCATTCTCGATGACGAGACCAAGAGCCTGAGCGCTGGCGCGAAATTGCCCGGCGATGTTGCGTTCAAACTTTATGACACATTCGGCTTCCCGCTAGATCTGACGCAAGATGCTTTGCGCCTTCGCAAAATTGATGTCGACACCGATGGCTTTAATGCCGTGATGGAACGCCAGCGCGCCGAAGCACGCAAGGCGTGGTCGGGCTCGGGCGAAGCAGCAACCGAAACCGTGTGGTTTGGCATTCGAGAAAAACTCGGCGCAACCGAGTTTCTGGGCTATGGCACAGAAACAGCCGAAGGCATTGTGTCGGTACTCGTGCGCGACGGCAAACCGACTGACACGCTTAAAGCGGGGGAGACTGGCTTCATCATTGTCAACCAGACGCCTTTCTATGGAGAATCGGGCGGACAGGTGGGCGATACCGGCGTCATGACGGCGGCTGGCATCAAGGTGGAGATCACCAATACGCAAAAGAAGCTTGGCGATTTGTTCGTGCATGAAGCGCGCGTGATCGAAGGCACAGTGACAATAGACGCAGCACTCGAACTGCATGTCGATCATGCGCGCCGCACCTCCATTCGCGCACATCATTCAGCCACGCATTTGCTGCATGAAGCTTTGCGCGTGGTGCTTGGCGACCATGTCGCTCAAAAGGGTTCGATGGTGGCGGGCGATCGCTTGCGCTTCGACTTTACGCATAACAAGCCGATCAGCGATGATGAGCTGGCGCGCATTGAAGACATCACCAACCAAGTGGTGTTGCAGAATGAGCCGGTGGTGACGCGCTTGATGGGCCAGGATGAAGCCATCAAATCTGGCGCACGCGCTTTGTTTGGCGAAAAATATGGCGATGAAGTGCGCGTTGTCACCATGGGCATAGCAGACGGCCCCAATGGCCCGCGTCCCTTCTCGGTGGAATTGTGCGGCGGCACGCATGTCTCGCGCACAGGTGACATCGGTCTGGTGACGATTGTCAGTGAAAGCGCTGTGGCCTCTGGCGTGCGTCGTGTCGAGGCCAAGACTGGCGATTTTGCGCGCCGTCACCTCAATGCGCAAGCGATTGCGCTGCAAGGCCTGGCTGATTTGCTGAAGACGCCAGCTGATGATGCAGCTGAACGCCTCAATGCGCTTCTCGAAGAGCGCAAAAAGCTTGAGCGCGAATTGTCGGATGCACGCAAGAAGCTCGCCATGGGCGGCGGCGGTTCGGGCGCTGACAATTCGATCAAGGACATTGGCGGCGTGAAACTATATGCGCGTGCGGTCAGTGGCGTTGACATGAAAGATCTCAAGTCGCTGGCTGATGACGCCAAGCAACAAGTGGGCTCTGGCATTGCTGCCATTGTTGGCGTGTCGGATGACGGCAAGGCTGGCGTTGTGGTCGGCGTGACCGCAGACATGGTTGGCCGTTTCAATGCGGTTGATTTTGTGCGCGTGGCCTCGGAGGCTTTGGGCGGCAAGGGTGGCGGTGGCCGCCCGGACATGGCGCAAGCTGGCGGGCCGGATGGCGCCAAGGCTGATGATGCATTGAAAGCCATTACCACGCTTCTGGAACAAAAAGCTGCGGTCTAAACCCCGCCGCTTTGACACCCAGCAACCCGCGCGGTTTTGATACATCGCAAAGCTTTTGGCTGCGCGAGAGGCGATAGTGTCCTCACGCCAAGGAGTGCGTGCCATGTTCCGCAATATTCTAGTGCCGGTTGATCTGACCGAAATTTCGCTCTCCAAAGCAGCCATTGAACAGGCAGCCGAGCTCGCCACGCAATCTGGCGGTGCTTTGCGCTTGGTAAATGTGCAATCGCTACTGCCCGCCACATTCATGGATTATGTGCCGGCAGATTTTGATGCGCAGATGCAAGAGAATGCGCAAAAGTCTCTCGATCATGTAGCCGACCGCGTGCCCTTGCCACGAGAGCGTGTGTCCGTTGTGGTGCGCGCAGGCGGCATTTATGCCGAGATATTGGCGGAAGCAGATGCTTGTGGGGCGGACCTGATTGTGATCGGATCGCATCGTCCGGCTATGTCGACCTATCTGTTGGGCTCAAATGCCAAAACAGTGGTGCGCCACGCCAAATGTTCGGTGCTTGTGGTGCGCAGCTGACCCTGCTGAATTGCAGGATCGCCAAGCTTCAACAGATTGCTAAGCTCAGACCATGTTGCGCCTCATTCTCCTTCGACATGCACAGGCCGCCGCTTATGCTGGCGGGGGTGATGCTGAACGCGCTCTCTCGATACATGGGCGTGGCGAAGCACAGACTGTGGGTGTCTGGCTCACACAAGCCGACATCTCTCCCGATCTGGCTGTCATCTCAACTGCGCGACGCACGCGTGAAACCTGGGCAATTGTTGCTGAGGCCGCCGGCTTTGATGCGCCGGTTCTGGAAGAACAAAGACTCTATCTGGCCGAGCCGCCCGCCCTGCTTGAACTCATGCATATGACGCCCACACAGATCCAGACATTATTCTGCGTGGGGCATAATCCGGGTTTTCACGATTATGCTCTGGAGATGATCGGCGACGACGGCGAAACGCTGATGCGGCTTGAGCGTGGCCTGCCAACTGCCGGTCTTATCATGATTGATTTTGATGCAGCCCAATGGTGCGATGTACAGCCAGGTTCGGGACGGCTGGTAGCCTTTGTCACGCCACAGGATGCAGTTTAGGTCTCATCATTGCGAGCAGGCCGAAGGCCTATGTAGCATGCCAGAGGCCTCACCCTTGGCGTTCAGGTGTTTCCACCACGAGCCCGTCGAGCTCGGGCGCCAGTTTGATCTGGCAGGCAAGGCGGGAATTGGGGCGGACGTCGAAAGCGAAGTCCAGCATGTCCTCTTCCATGGATTGCGCCTCGGGCAAGCGATCTTTCCAAGCATCCGCAACATAGACATGACAGGTGGCGCAGGCACAGGCGCCCCCACATTCCGCTTCAATACCGGGAATGTTGTTCTTCATGGCAACCTCCATGACACTGGTGCCGATGTCGGCAGCCAATGTCCGGGATTGGCCGGAATGGTCAATAAAGGTTATCTGAACCATGCGCGCGGGAGCCCTTGTCTGTGGTCTGGCGTGGTTAAAACATTGGCGCGCCTTTGGCGAGGGGCGCCTACGCCCCGATCAACTCGCCAATCACTTCACGCACACGGGCAATTTCAGCGCCCAGATGGTCGAGTGCCGGTCGTCCGGCCTCTCCCGTCGAGGAGGAGACCACCACCGCCTCATAGGCCAGACAGGCCGAGGCAATGCCAAAGGCCCCCGCAATCCGGGCCGAGGCCGCCAGCATGCGGGCAAGATCCGCCGCCACAGCGCCATCGCGGGGGTCCAGACTGGCCAGACGATCCATGGCCTGGGCGGCCTGCTGGTCAAAAAGGGCCAAAATCTCGGTTTCACGGTCTTTGTCCCCCAGAGACTGCCGGGCCAAATGGACCAGATCAAGGGTGGGGCGAAAGCCCGTCCGGGCCTCCCGCGCAACTGGCACAGCCTCAGCTAGAGGTGACTTAAGCTGGGTTGATCCCTTTGACATAAAACGTAACTCCACAACACATAGAAACTCTTTTACAGACAGAGACCTGCGCTGATCTCGCCCTTGTTTGACCATTGTCGCGCACCAATATGAAACCAGCGTTAACGCTGTTTACGAATAGCGGCGCTTCAAGGTTCCTAAAGCGATCAGATTTCGATACATTGATGATTGGTTAATAGAACACGTGCGCTCGAGGCCCTTTGCGCGCGCGTGCTTTTGATGCCACCGGCAGTGCCGGAGTTGCTGTGAGTACAAGAGGCACATAATGGCCACCCAACCCAAGGCTCAGGATCCGACCGCGGCGGCGCTGTCAGCGATTGAAGAGGCGTTGAATCTGGCGCAAGGCGCACAGCCTGCCCGTCAGGAGCCAACGTTTGATGCCTTAAGGGCTGCTGTGGCCCAACCTGTTGCACCACCACAACCAGCTGCGCCGCCCGTGATGAACGAGCGCCTTGCGCCCCGCATGACCGACACACTAGAAGAGCGTGCACAGCGCAATGCCAAAGAAGAGCTGCGCCGAGACGCCCGCGCCAATGACGCAGCGCCTACACCCCTGCCCTCCGTTCCTGCTGCCAATGACGACCGCCGTTCGGTTGGGCAATTGCTGCAAGCCTTCAACACGCGCGCAAGCTCGACACCGACCACAATTGCGATTGCCGCATCGGCTGGCTGGCTCGCGCTGATCATTTTCTATGCCCTAACACTCGGCCCGATTGCCGAACTCACATTGCCGCAGATCATGTCGCTGGTTCTGATTGCGCTTGGCCCTGTGCTGTTTCTCTTTGTCACCGCCTCGATGATGCGCCGCACGCAGGAAATGCGTCTCACCGCGCAGGCCCTGACGGAAGTGGCCATGCGCTTGGCCGAACCTGAATCCGTAGCCACCGAACAGGTTGTGACATTGTCGCAGGCGATCCGCCGCGAAGTCGTATCGATGGGCGATGGCATTGAACGCACTTTGGCGCGCGCCAGCGAACTTGAAACCGTTGTGCGTGCGGAAGTCTCAACACTTGAACGTTCCTATACAGAAAACGAGCGCCGCATTCGCGCGCTCATCGATGAACTTGCCTCAGAGCGCGAAGCCATTGTGACGCATGCAGACCGTGTGCGCCAATCGATTACAGGCGCACATGAAGCGCTTTCACGCGATCTGGAACATGCCAGCACCATCATCACGGAACAGGTGAGTGAAGCAGGCACACGCGTCAGCGAATTGCTTGGCGCCAAGGGCGAAGAAATCAGCCAGTCGCTAGCGTCCACTGGCGACAATCTAGTTGGCCGGATCAACAATCATTGTTCGGAAATCGTCAGTCGCCTGGAAGAAACCAGCCATCTTGTTTCTGACAAGTTCAATGATGCATCAACGACCTTGGGCGTCCAGATCGACACGCGCATTGACGAGCTTGAAACGCGTCTGAAGTCGACGGGCGAGGCGCTCATCTCTGACATTTCGACACGCGGCATGGATGTGGCCCTGCGCATCGATGAAGCCAGCCTGCGCATCACCGATCGCCTGATGGACTCAGCTGAAAAGATCGAGAGCACCATTGCCCTCAATGGCAACAGTTTTGAAAACCGCGTCAATGTGACGGGCGAGCGCATTTCTACACTCATCTCCGAGCGCGCAAATACAATCTATGACCTGTTCCACACATCCAGCCACGAGCTAGCGACTCAACTGGAAAGCCACCATATCCAGATTGCTGAAAATCTGGAGCGTGAAGTCAGTGACCTCACGAACCGCTTTGCCCATTCGGCTGAAGATGCGATTGCAGCCATTGGCGTGCATGCCGATCGCGTGACGGAACATTTGGCTGATCGTTTGGTCGTGTTTGAAAACACGGTGCTGACACAAGGCGGCCGCGTCTCGGAAGCCCTCACCGATCGTCTCGTGCAGTTTGAAACGAGTGTTGTGACCAATGGCGACCGGATTACAGGTGACATGGCAGAGTGCATGCTCGCCTTCGAACAAGTGATCCAAAGCCAGAGCGAAGTGCTTGCTGGCCAGATTGCCGAGCAGGCTGACCGCTTCACCAATGATATCGCCGCAAGCCTCGTCAAGGCAGAAGACGCCATCGTTGTCCAAGGCAGCCACATTGCAGATCGCATCAGCCGCCAAGCCGACACATTCACGCAAGATATATCTGGACGCTTTGCCGCCATTGAACAAACATTCACTGTGCACGGCACAGCACTCACACAGCGCCTAGGTGCCCATTCCGAATCCACCGCAACTATGCTTGACGAGCGCGTGCGTGATTTTGAAGAGCGCACCTCTTCCAAGTCGCAAGAGATCGCAACTTCGCTCGACGCATTGATCAGCAAAATCGACAACGGCCTGGATGCGCGCGCCAAGTCGCTCAACGAGACGCTCGCCCAGCGCGCCATGGAAGTGGCTCAAGTGCTTGGCGAAGGTGGCCGTCAGGTGACCCGCGCACTCGATTCAAAGGCGCAGGAAATCGACAATATTCTTGTCGAACGCTCAACCGCCCTCTCCGAAACGCTCTCCTCCAAGGCACAGGAAATCAACGCTGTGCTCGGCGGCCGCGCTGACGAGATCGCCTCGACACTCGATACACGCATCACCAATTTCGAAGAGCGCGTGGTTGGTCGCCTCAACAGCGTATCAGACGAAATTGAAACGCGTGGCCGCTCGGTCATCGACAATCTTGAAAACCGGATGTTGCTGCTCAACGACCGCATGCGCGAGCGTGGCGAAATACTGGGCGAGATCATCTCGGGTCGCACCGCAGAATTGCAGTCCCTGATCGAGACGCAAGGCCCCATGCTGGTTGATCTCATTGCCTCCAAGGGCGCTGATGTCAGTTACGAAATCGCGCAAGTCGCGGAACAGGCTGCAGCCTCTATCGAACAGCGCACCACCAGCGTCACGCAAAGCCTCGCCCAGACGGGCCTTGATTTGCGCAACTCGATCGAGACATCAAGCGACAGCCTGGATGCCACGAAGAACCGCTTGCGCACGGAAATCTCTGCGTTGCTGGACCAGTTGCGTGAAACATCCGGCGTTCTGCAGCAGGTTGTTGGTCAGGCAGGAGACAATCTCGCTGGTGTCGAGGGTGCGCTTGTTGCCCGCGTCAATGACTTCACCTCGGCCATTGATCACGTCAACAGCCAGGTCCATGCGCTCAGCGACACAGCTGTTACCACGCTCGAAAGCGCCGATGCTGTGGCCGCCCGCATCGAACAGTCCAACTCCTATCTGGCTGGCATTTCTGCGCAGGTCGCGCAGAACCAGCGTGACGTCAATGAAACAATCGACGCACGCCGCGCAAGTCTCGACGCGACGATTGCCGGCATGGAAGCCCGCACGCATGAATTCGAAAGCCTGATGCGCACCTTCGCTGTAGCGGTTGATGATGCTTTCCGCCGCGCCGAAGCACGCGCCCGCGACATTGGCGGGTTCATCACTGAATCCACGCAGTCGGCTGCCGGCCTGATCGCTTCGCAATATGATGAAGTGCGCAATGCATCCGCACAGGAACATGAACGCACAGCTGCAGCTTTGCGCCAGTCCTTTGCTGAAGCCAATGCTGAAATCGCCGATCTCTTTGGTGCCGCGCTGGAACGCTTCCGCAATGCGTCGGATGAAATCCATGGCATGTCGGGTGAAATCAAGCGCGAGCTGGAAGCCACCCGCAATGAACTGCGCCGTGGCGCGGTCGAGCTGCCGCGTGAAACAGCGGAACAGGCTGCCGCCATGCGCCGCGTCGTTGCTGAGCAGATCAAGGCCCTCAACGAGCTCAACGACATTATCGCTCGCTCGGGTCGTGCGTATGATATTGCCGAGCCGGTCGCACCTGCTCCTGCGCCCCGCCGTGCCGAGACACCACGTATTCCTGAACCTGCTCGCGTGACAGAAACCATGCGCTTGCAGCAAGACACACCGCGGGCTGCCGAACCTGTGCGCATGGCCGAGGCTTATCGCGCAGAAGAGCCAGCCCCCGCACCTGTGCGTCGTCCGGTGACCAATCTGCGCAAGCCAGCCCCCGCTGCCCCCGCCGCACAAGATAAAGGCGCTGGCTGGCTGTCTGATCTTCTGGCGCGCGCTTCACGTGATGAAGGTGACGTGCGCGAGCGCGTGCGACCTGCCCCGACGAGCCTTGATGCCATCACCATGGATATTGCCCGTATGGTCAATCATGAGGCGGCCGTCGATCTGTGGGACCGCTACAATCGTGGCGAGAACAATCTCTTCTCGCGCCGCCTCTACACGCCGCAAGGCCAGCAGGCCTTTGATGAAATCAGCCGCCGCTATCGGGCTGAGCCGGAATTCCGCGACACAGTTGATCGCTACACCAGTGAGTTCGAGCGTCTGCTGACGGAGGTCTCGCGCAGTGATCGCGATGGTATGATGACACGCACTTATCTGACGTCCGAGACCGGCAAGGTCTACACGATACTGGCCCATGCAGCCGGGCATTTTGAATAAGGTCTGATGGATTGAGACGAAACAAGAAGGCGGGCTTTGGCCCGCCTTTTTCTTTGAGCATCGTCATTGCGAGGAGGCCGCAGGCCGACGCGGCAATCCA
>CAINNX010000029.1 GCA_903851305.1 uncultured Hyphomicrobiales bacterium
TCACATGCTTATGGGCAATGCCCTGCTGATAGGTGTAGAGCAGCATCTGTTCCCAGGTGGCGCGGTTTTCATCAATGCCGAAGGGGAATGTATCGCCCATCATGTCGCGCATGCGGCGCGCATAAGTCGGCAACCACGGCAGCGGATAGCGCGAGACAGCCGGATCAAACAGACGCTCGATCGAGCGGTTCTTGGATTCCACAAAGGCATTGTAGAGGTTGCGCGGCACCCACGGGTTCTCGTCAACAATGCTCTTCTTCATCGCGATGATGTGCATGATCGGCCAGACCTTGGTCTTGGCGTAATAATCTTCTTCCATCTCGAGATATTCAGGGAAGAGGCGCACGACATTCGGGTCGCCTTCGAGGAAGCAGGTCGGCGGACGCGCGATGATCGCGCAATCGATTTCGCCAGAGGCCAGCATTTCGGAGAGCGACTTGTCGGCCACGCGGGTGAGCTTCAGGCCTTCCGGCAGGTTCAGCTCGACCTTTTCAATACGGCCCGGCGCATTGGCGCCCGCCTGATACCAATGCACGTCCGTCAGCTTCACGCCGCAATCATTGTGCATCCAGCCGCGCATATAGACGGCTGCCGAATGTGCCCATTCGGGCGAGCCGACGCGCTTGCCCTTCAGGTCACCAATCGTCTTGATGCCGGAATTCTTGTTCACATAGAAAGACGAGAAGCGGAACAGACGCGAGCAAACCACCGGCAGGCCGACAATGTCGCAATCGTCGCGCGTGATCTGGGTCGAGAATTTCGCAAACGACAATTCGCTCACGTCGAATTCGCGGTTGAAAGTCTGGCGCGCGAAGATTTCATGGTGACCTAGCGTCAGCCAATTGTGGTCAATGCCCTCGGCCTTGACGAGGCCCATGCGGAAATCGCGGAAATGATCGTAATCGGTCGTCGCGATGCTGAGTTTCAACTGGCTCATCTATCCACCCCTCCAAAGCTTGTTGTCTGCGGGTCTCTGACCCCGAGGGGCGGACCATCCCGGTTCTGATACATGAAAGGGCGGCCATGGGGAATATGGGCTGGCCGTCATTGCGGGGACATGCGGACCCCTTTATGCTTTGAAATCAGAAGAATCTGGCGCCATGCCCTGAAGGAACCCTGCATGCTTCGTTGGTCCATCGCTACCGTCTCCATGGGGGGCACGCTGGAAGCGAAACTGGCTGCTGTAGCCAGAGCCGGGTTCCGCGCTGTCGAGATTTTCGAAAACGACCTGACCTTCTTCTCGGGCAAGCCCAAGGACGTGCGTGCCCGCTGTCAGGATCTGGGCCTTGAGATTATCGGCCTGCAGCCTCTGCGCGATTTCGAATCCATGCCCGAGCCGATGCGCGCGCGCAATTTTGACCGCGCCGAGCGCAAATTCGACCTGATGGAAGAATTGGGCACGCGCTTTTTAGGGATGTGCTCGTCCGTCTCCGAAGACAGTGCCGATGACAAACATCGCTCGGCCGCTGATCTGGCCGAGCTTGCCGATCGCGCCGCCCAGCGCGGCTTTCGCTTGGGCTATGAGGCGCTCGCCTGGGGCCGCTATGTAAAAGACTGGATGCAGGCCTATGAGCTGGTCTGCCTCGCTGACCGTCCCAATCTCGGCATCGTGCTCGATTCATTTCATATCTGTGCCAACAAGAACCCGCTGGCGCCCTTGGCGGATATTCCAGCGAGCCGCATCGGTCTTGTCCAGCTCTCCGACGCGCCCGGCATTTTGATGGATCCGATGTCGCTGTCGCGCCATCACCGCTGCTTCCCTGGCCAAGGCGATCACCCGGTCGCTGAGTTTCTGGATTACGTGATGAAGACGGGCTATCGCGGCCCTGTCTCGCTGGAAGCTTTCAATGACCATTTCCGTGGCGCACCGGCCGCCATGATTGCGCATGATGGCATGCGCTCGTTGCAGATTGCGGGCGAGACGCTCGACAAGGGTCGCGGCGCGCAGGGTCTCGCGCCTTTGCGCATCGGTGGTGAATTGCCAGAGGCCTCGCCGATTGGCGGCATTGAATTTGTCGAATTCACCACAGGCTCATCGGGCCCGGGGTCTTTCGTTGGCCTGCTGGAGGGGCTTGGCTTTACGCGCGTGGCGCGCCATCGCTCGAAAGAGGTTGATCTCTATCGCCAGAATGATCTCAACATTGTGGTCAACAGCGAGCAGGATGGCTTTGCCCATGCCTTTGGCTTGCTGCATGGCACATCCATGTGCGCGCTGGGTCTGCGCTTTGATAATCCCGAGCGCGCGCTGGAGCGTGCCAATGCGCTTGGCGCGCCGACCTATTTCGGCCGCATCGGGCCCGGTGAAGATCTCATTCCGGCAGTGGCGGGCGTTGAAAATTCCCTGATCTATTTCATGGGTGCGCGCCAAGAGGGTGCGCAGACCAATTGGGATCGCGACTTTGTTTTCGACAAGGCTGAAGCGCCGGGTTCGCTGAAATGTTTCGACCATTTCTCCAACGTCCTGCGCCGCTCGGAATTCCTGTCTTGGATGACCTTCTACAAAAGCGTGTTGGGTCTGGTGAATGATCCGCAGGTGGAAGTGGCCGATCCTTATGGGGCTTTCTACAGCCGCGTCATTCGCTCGCCGTCGAGCACGTTGCGGATCCCACTCAACATTGCCGATGGCGGCTCAACAGCTGTCTCGCGTTTTATCGACGCGTTTGGCGGATCAGGCGTGCAGCACATCGCGCTTGAAACCGGCGATATCTTTGCCTTTGTCGAAACAGCCGTTGCGCGCGGTGTGAAGTTTCTCACCATTCCGAACAATTATTACGACGATCTGTCGGCGCGCTTTGTTGATCTCGATAATGATCTCATCGAGCAGATGCGCAAATATGGCATTCTCTATGATCGCAATCGGTCAGGTGATTTCTTTCAGATCTATACGGCGACGTTCGAGAAGACGTTCTTCTTCGAGATCGTGGAGCGCAGGAATTATGAGCTGTTTGGTGCTGCCAACACGCCCGTGCGCCTTGCCTCGCAAGTTGCCGAACAAGAACGCATGGGGTGGTAACGCCCCGTGGCCGTCATTGCGAGCGAAGCGAAGCAATCTAGGGGCCTCACGTCTGGCTTTCTGGATTGCTTCGCTTCGCTCGCAATGACGGCGAAAATGAAACATAAATTAGAGGAAACGACATGACACTGTTCCGCTGCGCCTGTCATTCAGGCCTTTCTTATCTGCGCTCGCCTGCCGACTTGGCCTCAGGCGCGCCAGCGCCCAAGTCTGGTGGCAAGGTTGATGCGTCGGTGTTCAAAGACATTGCCGCCGCTAGCCGTATTCTTGCGGACCAAGGCGTGGTCGATGGTTTCGGGCATGTCTCGATGCGCCACCCGCATGATCCAAATCGATTCCTGATGTCGCGCTCAATTGCGCCTGCGCTTGTGACACCCGATGATATTCTCGAATACGATCTGGAATGCGAATGTGTCGAAGCGCGTGGCTTTGGTTCATTCTTGGAGCGTTTCATCCACGGCTCGATCTATCGCGCCCGCCCAGATATCAATGCAGTCGCCCATTCCCATTCGCCCAATGTCATTCCTTTCGGTCTGACGGGTCGCCCGATGCAGGCCATGTTCCACAATGCCGCTTTCATTGCACGCGGCGTGCCGCTTTTCGATATTTCGGAAAAGTTCGGCGCCACCGACATGCTGGTCGGCAATAACGCTAAGGGCGATGCGCTCTCAGCTGTGCTGGCGGACAAGGACATTGTGCTGATGCGCGCGCATGGGTCTGTGGCCACGGGCCCTGATTTGCAGACGGCGGTTTTTCGCGCGGTCTATACGGAATTGAACGCGCGCATGCAGGTCACGGCGACCATGCTGGGCGGCCATATTGCAGCACTCTCGCCTGAAGAAGGTCGACTGGCTGATGAAGTGAACATGAAGGCTGGCTTCCGCGCCTGGGATTTGTGGAAGACACGCGTCGGTTTCTAAAAGAGGTTTGATATGTCGCAGAAGAATGATCCGCGCCAAGAGCTCGTCGATTGCATCCGCATGCTGGAAAAGGCGGATATCATCGACCACAACGGCCATGTCTCCATCCGCTATGGCGACAATCTCCTGATCAACAACGGCTCGGCAGTGAAGGGCCTGATGACACAGGATGATCTTGTCGAGATCGATATGGATGGCAATGTTGTGTCGGGCAAAGGTAAGCCGCCGCTCGAGTTCCACATTCACACCGAAATCTATCGCGCGCGCCCCGATGTGCAGGCGGTGGCGCATACGCATCCCAAATGGTCGACCTTTCTGACCATGGTCGGCAAGCCCTACAAGCATGTCTATGCGCAGGGCGTTTTGCTGGGCGATATGCCAGTGATGAACACGCCGATGTCGGTCAACACCAAGCCGATGGGCGAGCGTCTCGCGCAGACATTGGGCAAGCGTCCGGCGGTTTTGCTGAAATCACATGGCGTGACGATTGTCGGCACCAATATGATCGAGTGCTTCGCGCTCGCAGCTTACGTCG
Organism: uncultured Hyphomicrobiales bacterium; assembly: GCA_903851305.1. Lineage (GTDB taxonomy): Bacteria > Pseudomonadota > Alphaproteobacteria > Rhizobiales > Beijerinckiaceae > Terripilifer. The sequence continues at coordinate 4,469 of CAINNX010000029.1, forward strand.
AAGAAAATTGCTATCGCCAATATATGGCCGAGCAGCTGGGCGAGCCTTACGAATTTTCGGAAGAAGAAAAGAAGGCTTGCTACGAAAAGCTCTGGTCAACGAGCTTATTCCAGAAGACCTGGGATCATTACCGCTCGAAGGTGACGGGCTAACAGCCCGTCATTGCGAGCAAAGCGAAGCAATCCAGAGGCCTCTTGTGTTGCTCTGGATCGCCGCGTCGCCTGCGGCTCCTCGCAGTGACGACGCCTTTGGCTTCGTCAAATCGTCGCTTCCATCATGGCGCGCAGTTCTGGCGTCACTTTTGGCTCAATGCCAAACCAGTCGCGAAACGCCGGGCGGCCTTGATGCAGCAGCATGCCAAGGCCGTTGACGGTCTTGTTGCCGCGCTCGCGCGCTTCTTTCAACAGTGGCGTCTCTTTCGGGATGTAGACAATATCCGAGACCAAAGCGTGCTTGGGTAATTTGGCGAGCGATAGATCGAGTGCGCTTTGTCCGACCATGCCTTGGCTTGTGGTGTTCACCACCATGGCTGCGTCTTCGAGCGCAGCGTGACGATCTTCCCACGCCACAGCTGTGATCGGTGCCCCAAACTCGCGCACCAGACCTTGTGCGCGTTCCGGTGAGCGATTGATAATGCGAATATCCTTCGCGCCGCGATCAGCAAGCGACAGCGAGACGGCACGCGCGCCACCACCCGCACCCATGATCACGACAGGGCCATGTTCGGCTTTCCACTCCGGCACTTCTTCGAGAATGCCGTTGATATAGCCATAGCCGTCGTTGTTGGAACCTTTGAGCGAGCCATCCTTGCGCACCACCACGCAGGAGATCGCGCCGATGCGCTTGGCCATCTCATCGATCTCATCCATGAATGCCATGGCGGTTTCTTTATGCGGAATGGTGAGATTGCAGCCTGCAAAGCCAAGCGCATGCAGCGCCTTCAGCGCAGGGCCGATGCCATCCGGTTCAACCGCCAGCGGCAGATAGGTGCCAGCCAGATTGTGCGTTTTGAACCAGTAATTGTGCATCATCGGCGAGCGCGAATGCATCACGGGCCAGCCCATGACGCCGGCAAGAAGGTAACGGTCAGGATGCGCCATGAAGAATCTCGAAGTGGAAACGGCTCTGCCCCCGGTTCGGGGTTAGCGGGGTTCTAGCGGCTCAAGGCGCGCCCGTCGAGTTTGACCTTTGGCCTGTCGCTCTGGCTCAGACCTGCCGCAGCACCTGCGCCATATAGGCTTCAATGGAGGCCCAGTTGCGCCCCGCACCAATGGCGGCGCGATAGGAGCCAACAATGCGCGCCGCAAATGCGCTCTCGGATGCTTTGCGATCCAGCACCACTTGCGTCTTGGCGCGCATGGCGGCGATGACATCTGGCGGAAAGGCAGTCACCTTCGCGCCTGCGGCGACGAGTTCGACAATCGCCTGCGCATTGCTGGCCTGCGCTTCCACGAGCCCCGCATTATGTTCGGCCGCGCAGGCGGTCTCGACAATGGCGCGCAGATCGTCTGGCAATTTCTCGAAAGCGGGGATGGAGAGCAAAGCCTCAGCCGCGCCATTGGGCTTGTTGAAGCCCGGCATGTGATAGATGGGCGCATATTTCTGAAAGCCGAGTGGCTGGTCATTGACGGGTGCGAGCAATTCCACCGCATCAATCGTGCCGCGCTCAAGCGCTGGCACAATATCGCCCGGAGGAATGGATTGCGGTGTTGCGCCCAGTTCCTTGTAAACCTCGCCACCCAGACCTTGCACGCGTATGCGCAGGCCTTTCAGATCATCGACCGATGTGATGGCTTTGCGAAACCAGCCGCCCATTGAGGGGCCGGTGTTGCCAGCGAGCAAGCCACGCACGCCAGCGGGGCGGTAAAAATCGTCCCACAATTGCTGGCCACCGCGCTGTTCAATCCATGTCTGATGTTCAACAGGCGGCAGTCCAAAGGGCGCCGTGGTGAAGAGGGCCGCGCCCGGCATTTTGCCATCCCAGAAGAACGAGGCCGTGTGGCCCATTTCCGCGACGCCGGTCGAGACAGCTTCAAACACGCCAAAGGCTGGCACGATGGAGCCGGCCGGAAACACCTCCACCAGCATGCGCCCGCCGCTCATCTTGTTGATGCGCGCGGCGAGGCGTTCGGCAGACACGCCGGGGCCGGGAAGATTCTTCGTCCATGAGGTGATCATGCGCCAGCGGATCACGCTTTGTGCGCGCACTATGTGTGGGCTTGCGAGGGTCGCGGCTGCTGTTGCGGCCAGAAGTGTGCGGCGGGAGGAGATGTGGGTCATCGGTCCAATTCATTGGGGTCGCCATTGCGAGCGAAGCGAAGCAATCCAGTGTGTTTCTGGATTGCTTCGTCGCTTGCGCTCTTCGCAATGACGGCGAGGAGAGAGGGTTGCAATCAGCTCTTCACGTAAAGCTCGCCGCCGCTTTTCAGGAACTCGGCGCTCTTTTCCGCCATTCCTTTTTCGCGTTCGGCAATCACCGCTGCTTCAGCGCGCAGGTCCTGCGAGATTTTCATCGAGCAGAATTTCGGTCCGCACATCGAGCAGAAATGCGCGACTTTATGCGCATCCTTGGGCAGCGTTTCGTCGTGGTAGCAACGCGCCGTATCCGGATCGAGACCGAGGTTGAACTGGTCTTCCCAGCGGAAGTCGAAACGTGCGCGTGACAGCGCATCGTCGCGCACTTGCGCGGCCGGATGGCCCTTCGCCAAGTCAGCCGCATGGGCTGCAATGCGATAGGTGATCACGCCGACCTTCACATCGTCACGATCGGGCAGACCGAGATGCTCTTTCGGTGTGACATAGCAAAGCATGGCGCAACCAAACCAGCCGATCATCGCCGCACCAATGCCAGACGTGATGTGATCATAGCCCGGTGCAATATCGGTGGTTAGCGGTCCAAGTGTGTAGAAGGGCGCCTCGTGGCATTCCTTCAGCTGCTTTTCCATATTGATCTTGATCTTGTGCATCGGCACATGGCCGGGTCCTTCGATCATCACCTGGCAGCCCTTTTCCCAAGCGCGCTTGGTCAGTTCGCCAAGCGTTTCGAGTTCGGCAAATTGCGCGGCATCATTGGCGTCAGCAATCGAGCCCGGACGCAGGCCATCACCCAGCGAGAAGGAAACGTCATACTTGCGCATGATGTCGCAGATCTCGTCGAAATGCGTGTAGAGGAAGCTTTCCTGATGATGCGCAAGGCACCAGCGCGCCATGATCGAACCACCGCGCGAAACAATGCCCGTGGTGCGCTTGGCAGTGAGCGGCACGTAAGCCAGACGCACGCCGGCATGGATGGTGAAATAATCGACGCCCTGTTCGGCCTGTTCGATCAGCGTGTCGCGGAACACTTCCCATGTCAGCGTGATCGGGTCGCCATCGACCTTTTCCAGCGCCTGATAGATCGGCACCGTGCCAATCGGCACGGGTGAATTGCGCATGATCCAGTCGCGGATGTTGTGAATGTTGCGGCCCGTGGAGAGATCCATCACGGTGTCTGCGCCCCAACGGATCGACCAGACGAGTTTTTCGACTTCTTCGGCCATCGACGATGTGACAGCCGAATTGCCGATATTGGCATTCACCTTCACAAGGAAGTTGCGGCCAATGACCATCGGCTCGAGTTCGGGATGGTTGATGTTGGCGGGAATGATCGCGCGGCCGCGTGCGATTTCATCGCGCACGAATTCTGGCGTCACGAAAGCAGGAATTTCCGCGCCAAAACTTTCGCCATCAGCGAGCTTGTCGTGGGCTTCAGCCAGCATGGCCTCGCGGCAGAGATTTTCGCGGTGCGCCGCATAGATCATTTCTTCGGTGATGATGCCAGCGCGCGCAAATTCATATTGCGTGACGTGGCCCGCGCCGCCCATCAGCGGGGCGGTGATGGCGGGGCAGGGCGGCACCAGCTTTTCAGGCGACACATCGCCATTGTCTTCGGGCTTCACAGCGCGGCCAGCATAAGCGGCCAGATTGGCGCGTCGCGCCAACCAAGGCGAGCGGATGCGCTTCAGGCCTTTGGCCAGATCAACGGCAATGTCGGTTTCCGTATAGGGGCCTGACGCATCATAGACGCGCACCGGGGCTTCCTTCGGATCGGTGACCGAGATTTCGCGGTAGGGGACTTGAACGTCTGGGTGGCCGGGGACCGTGTAATAGACCTTCTTGGAGCCGGTCAGTGGGCCGGTGGTCACGGTTTCGGGCACAATGGTGCCTGATTTCGGCTGGATGTTCATCGGGTCTTCCTCCGTCTTCGGCCGGTTTTGGCAGGCGGTAAGGAAGAGATGGCCTTGTGTGGCCCGCCCGTCCCTGTCGCCGGCATTATCCGGATCAGGTTCAATGGGTATGATCTCAGCCGCCGGACCATCCGGCAGCACCCCATGGCTTCGGAAGAACGTTACTCTTCTCTCCCCTCTCCCGCAAGGCGGGAGAGGGTGGGACTCACCCCTGCGACTGCATCTGCCCCTGGAAAAGCGCCTCATCGTCATGGACGAGATATTGCGCGCCGATGGCGGCGCCCAGCCCGTCATTGCCTTCAATGAAGTCTGTCAGAAATTCATGCAGGCCCATACCGAAGACTTGCTTCATATCGCCTGTCTCAAGCTTGTGCAGCGTCTCGCGTGCCATGGCTTGCGCTCTGCCCTGCTTGCCATAAGCCCGCCCGATATTGTCGAGCAGTCGCACGATGTCATCATAGCAGGAGCGCAGCGAGCGCGGCATTTCGGGTCGCAGGATCAGAAGATCAGCCACGAACCACGGCTTGATCGAAGATTTATAGACCCAATTGTATGCGGTCAGCGCCGAGACCGCGCGCAAAATGGCGGTCCATTGGAAATAGTCGAGCGAACCGCCGACCTGTTCGGTGGCAGGCAAGAGCACATTGTATTTCACATCCAGAATGCGCGCCGTTGTGTCCGCGCGCTCCATGTAAAGGCCAAGGCGTGAGAACCAATGCGCATCATTGCGCAACATGGTGCGATGTGCAGAACCATCAAAATCAAGCGAGGCTTTGCGCACAAAATCCAGAAAGCGCGACAGCTCCAAGCGATCGATTGTGCCGGGCTTGCCGAAAATGGTCTGGAAACGCTTCATTTCCAGCCAGGCTGTGTTGATCGACTGCCACATTTCAATCGTCAATGCGGTGCGCACCGCACGTGCATTGGTGCGGGCAAATTCAAGACAATTGCAAATGGAAGATGAGTTTTGCGGATCGAAGGCGAGGTAATAAATCGCGCTCGTTTCGTTGACCGCGCCGATATGTTCGCGATAGCCATCCAGGGCGCCCGCCGCATTGAGCGTGCTTTCCCATTCCGAACCCGTGCCGCCATAGGCGGTTGGTAGAGTGGCCAGACGCTGAGCCGCATCAATAATGCGGGCCAGAAAATCGGCGCGTTCCATATAGCGCGAGAGCCAATAGAGGTTGTCTGCGGTGCGCGACAGCATCAGATCAGCCCTCCCGTGGATTCATCATCAACGACCCACGTGTCTTTCGTGCCGCCGCCTTGACTTGAATTGACGACGAGTGAGCCTTCTTTCAAAGCCACGCGCGTCAGCCCGCCGGGGATGACACGCACGCCATCGGCACCAGAGAGCACAAAGGGGCGCAAGTCTACGTGGCGCGGGCCAATGCCCGATTCAAAAGACGCCGGGCAGGTCGAGAGATTGAGTGTCGGCTGCGCGATAAAGCCGTCGGGATCGTTTTGCAGCTTCACTGCAAATTCCGCTATCTGCGCTTGCGTCGCATGCGGGCCGACGAGCATGCCATAGCCGCCTGATCCGTTGACTTCTTTGACCACCAGCTCGGGCAAATGCGCGAGCACATATTTCAGCGTGTCAGGCTCGCGGCAGCGCCAAGTCGGCACGTTTTTCAAAAGCGGTTCTTCGCCAAGATAGAATTTGATGATCTCGGGCATGTAAGTATAGACGGCTTTGTCATCGGCAACACCTGTGCCCACCGCATTGGCGAGCGTGACATTGCCCGCCAGATAGGCGCTCATCAGGCCCGCCACGCCAAGCGCGCTGTCGGGACGAAAGGCGAGCGGATCAAGAAAGTCATCGTCAAGGCGGCGGTAAATAACATCAACGCGCTGCGGGCCTTGTGTGGTGCGCATATAGACGATCTTGTCGCGCACCAAGAGGTCGCGGCCTTCGACCAATTCCACACCGAGTTTGTCGGCCAGAAATGAATGTTCGTAATAGGCCGAGTTATAAATGCCGGGAGTCAGCAGCACGCAAACAGGATCAGAGCCCGATGCTTTGGGGGCAACCGAGCGAAGGCTGGTCAGCAAAGCGTCGGGATAATTTTCAACGGGTGCGACACGGTGGCGCGAAAACAATTCCGGCACGAGGCGCATCATCACTTCGCGGTTTTCCAGCATATAGGACACGCCAGAGGGCGTGCGCGCATTGTCTTCCAGCACATAGAAATCGTGATCATCCACGCGCACAATGTCGATTCCGGAAATGTGAACGTAGACATCGTGAGGCACTTTCACGCCGCGCATTTCGGGGCGGAAGTGCTCGTTCTGGAACACAATATCTTCCGGAATGATACCGGCCTTGATGACCTCGCCCTTGCCGTAAATATCGGCCAGAAACATATTCAGCACTTTGACGCGCTGTTTGAGGCCTGCTTCCAGTCGGGTCCATTCGGAGCGGCCGAGCACGCGCGGGATGATGTCGAATGGGATCAGGCGTTCAGTCGAATCCTTGTCGCCATAGACAGCGAAAGTAATGCCAATGCGCCGGAACATGAGTTCGGCTTGGCTGCGGCGCGAGGCCAAGAGCTCAGGCGGGGCGGAGGCAAGCCAGTCATTGACCCGTTCATAAACCGCACGCGGCAACCCGTCGGGCTTGGTCATTTCATCAAAAAAGCGCCCATTGGCCACTGACTGCACTCCAGACCCACTGAAACGTTTCACCAAAAGCTAAGCAAGCCAAGTGCCATTCGAAATGGTGTGTGCGCCTGTTCTCTGGGCGGTGTTTTTCTACGACTAAGGGCGAAGGCTGGCGCAATAACAGGCTGGCGCGATGTTCGACTGCTCGCAAAGGGCTATTGTGTGCCTCTTTCTTGTGCAGCTTTTCCTAGGCCTTGAGAGCCCATTTGAAGGGGGCGAGGGCGTAGGAGGTCGGGCTTGCTTTGGGGTATGGCCAAAAGCAAAGAGGGCACAAGGCGATGGTTCAAGCAGAAACGATAATGAGTTTAGCCCCGCTTCATGACGTTTATGTGCAGCTGCGGTCTTTGGGCGCGAACCAATGGCAAATGGGCACAAAAGCTTGCCTCTGCCTTGGAATTGGTTCACTGTTGATCCATCCATTCTGCAGGGCGTAAGCCTTACCAATGGAACAGCCGTTCGACAGAGCCCTAAGGCCGTGGCGGCGCCCCCTCGATTTGCAAATCTTGCAGGCTCCCCCCTGCTTTTCGGTGATTCATGAAACGCAAAACTGCTCTTGTCACAGTGTCCGCTGGTTTGGCCTTTGTGATTGTCGGCCTCTCCATTTTCCAGTTTGTTGCCAAGCCTCAAATTGTGAAGGGCATCATCGCAGGCATGCCGCGCCCGGTGCCAGCTGTGGCAGTGGCAGAAGCCAAGACCGAGACGTGGCAGACACGCATTGCAGCCATAGGCACATTCCGCGCGGTGCAGGGCATTGATGTTTCTCCGCAGGTTGGTGGCGTTGTGCGCAGCATCAATTTCGAATCCGGACAAGATGCGCAGAAGGGCCAGCTGCTTGTGCAGATCGACGATTCGGTTGAGCAAGCAGATCTGAAATCAAATCTCGCGACATTGCGAAATGCTGAATTGGCTCTGGAGCGTCAGCGCCAGTTGATCACCGGAGGTTCTACCGCAACTGCGCAGGTTGATTCTGCTTTGGCCGCGCGTGACTCGGCTGCCGCGGCTGCAGATCGCACGCGCGCGCTCATTGCGCAAAAAGCTTTGGCTGCCCCTTTCGCGGGTCGTCTGGGTCTGCGCAAGATTGATGCGGGTCAATATATTCAGCCTGGCACTTCAATTGTGACGCTGCAGCAGCTCGATCCGATCGATGTGGATTTCCCTGTGCCTGAGCAAGACATCGCGCGCGTCGCCGTTGGCCAGCCGATTGAAATTCTTGTCGATGCATTTGAAAGCAAAACTTTTGCCGGCAAAGTCACATCGATTGATGCGCGCGTCAGCATTGAGGCCCGCACCATTCTTGTGCGCGCGCAGGTGAGCAATCCGCAGGCCGAATTGCGCCCCGGCATGTTTGCCAATGTAGCCCTTCTGGTCGGCAAGGGTGTCGATGTGGTTACGCTGCCACGCACCTCTGTCACTTATTCGCTTTACGGCGACACCGTGTATGTCGTGAAGCCGCAGCCAGTGCCAGATGGTAGTGCCCCCGCGCAAGGCGACCAGCCAATGATTGCCGAGCGCCATGTGGTGAAAACCGGCGATACACGCGGTGATCGTGTATCCATTCTCACCGGCGTCACTGCTGGCGAGCGCGTCATTACCGAAGGTCAACTCAAGCTGCAGCCCAATGCGCGTGTGCGCATTGATGAGGCGGGTGGCCTGAAAGCCCCCGCCACATTGCAGCGCCAGTAAGGAGCGCCGCGCATGACGTCGTTCACCGATCTTTTCATCCGGCGCCCGGTTCTCTCCACCGTCGTCAGTCTGCTCATTCTGCTGGTTGGTCTGCAAGCCGCGTTCAAGCTGCAAATCCGGCAATATCCGGAATTGTCACAAACGACGATCACCATCACCACGGTCTATCCCGGCGCCAATGCGGATTTGATCAAGGGGTTCATCACGGTTCCCATCGAGCAGGCGGTGGCCAGCACCGAAGGCATCGACACGCTTATTTCGAATTCGCAGCAGAACACATCGCTGATCACACTCAATCTGCGCCTGAACGCCAACCCGGATCGCGCGGTCTCGGATGTGCTCACCAAGCTGCAGCAGGTGCGCTCCGTCCTGCCGCGCGAAGCCAATGACCCGATTGTCGTCAAGCAGACGGGCCAGGGTTATGCGCTCATGTATATGAGCTTCAATTCCAAGGTTCTCTCAGCCTCGCAGATTACCGATTACATCACCCGCGTCGTGCAGCCGCGTTTGCAAACGATTGATGGTGTCGGCAATGCGCAGATTCTGGGTGGCCAGACCTTTGCAATGCGCATCTGGCTTGATCCGGATCGTATGGCTGCGCGCGGTGTCACGCCGGTCAATGTGCGCGATGCTCTGGCCAGCAATAACTTCGTCTCCGCGGCAGGACAGATCAAAAGCGAATTCACACAGACCAGCATTAATGCGCTGACATCTCTGTCGAGCCCTCAAGCTTTTGGCGATCTTGTCGTCATTGCGCGCGGCGACAGTTTGATCCGTCTGTCCTCGATTGCTGACATTGAGCTTGGTCCACAAGCTGTTGATGCCTCGTCTGTGTTTGACGGGCTTAAAGCGGTGTTTGTAGGCGTTTATGCGACGCCCTCGGCCAATCCGCTGACCATGATTGACAAGGTGCGTGCGGCCTTCCCGGATATTCAGGCGCAATTGCCCGCCGGTATTGAGGCGGCGATTGCTTATGACGCGACAGAGTTCATCCGCTCGTCGATCTATGAAGTGGCGAAAACCCTGCTTGAAGCGGCGGTGATCGTCGTCATCGTGATCTTCCTGTTCCTTGGTAACTTCCGTTCCACGATGGTGCCGGTTGTCACGATTCCCTTGTCGCTGGTGGGTGTGATGATTGCACTCATGCTGATGGGCTATTCGATCAATTTGCTGACGCTGTTGGCGCTGGTGCTGGCCATCGGGCTTGTGGTTGATGACGCGATTGTCGTAGTTGAAAATATCTACCGCCACATCGAAGAGGGCATGACGCCGTTTGATGCCTCTATCAAGGGCGCGCGTGAAATTGCGCTGCCTGTTATCTCCATGACGATCACACTGGCGGCTGTTTATGCGCCGATTGGTTTTGTCACGGGTATTACTGGTGCCTTGTTTCGTGAATTTGCTTTCACATTGGCGGGCGCGGTCATCGTGTCGGGCTTTGTTGCGCTGACGCTGTCACCGATGATGTGCTCAAAGCTGCTGCGCCCACCGGCAGAAGACCACAATGAATTCGTTGCATTCCTGGACCGGCTTTTTGAAAATCTTCGTATGCGCTATGAAAGCCGTCTTAGAAAGTCGCTCGATTTCCGTGCCATGACCATGCTGGTTCTGGTGGGTGTGCTGGCACTCACCGCTGTCATGTATGCCTCGACGCCCAAAGAGCTGGCGCCGGAAGAAGATCAGGGCATTCTCTTCCTGCTGGTCAAGACGCCGCAATATGGCAATCTCGATTATCTCGAACAGTCGACGGATGCGCTCTACAAGATCCTCGATTCAATCCCTGAGAAGAGCCATGTCTTCACCATCAACGGGTCTGGTGGTGTGCGTCAGGCCTTTGTTGGTCTGTTGCTGAAGCCCTGGGATCAGCGCAAGCGCTCGCAGAAGCAGGTTTTGCAGGAATTGCAGGGCCGCATTTCCTCCATCACCAGCGCGCAGGTTCTGGCTTTCGCACCGCCAGCGCTGCCGGGCTCGACAGGCGGGCCGCCGCTGCAATTCATCATCCGCTCGACGGGTGATTATCAATCACTCGCCACTGTGCTCGACCAGATGCAGGCTGCAGCACGCGAAAGCGGCATGTTCATTTTCATCGATGGTGACTTGAAGTTTGACACGCCGCAGATTGAATTTTCGATTGATGCCGACAAGGCCAACCGCCTTGGTATTAGCATGCAGGATGTCGGCAATTCGCTGTCCACGCTGCTGGGCGGCAATTACGTCAACCGCTTCAATCTTTACGGGCGCTCCTATCAGGTCATCCCGCAAGTGCCGCGCCAATATCGCGCCACAGCGGATTGGCTGACGCGCTATCAAATCCGCACAGGTACGGGTGAGCTCGTGCCGCTGGCAACGATTGCGACGGTCAATTCAACCGTGCAGCCCAATGCTCTGACGTCGTTCCAGCAGCTCAATTCGGCAACATTGTCGGGCGTGCCCTTTCCGGGGCGCACATTGGGTGAGGCCATCGATTTCCTGACCGAGAAATCAAAAGAGGTCTTCCCAGAAGGCTATACTTACGATTTCAACGGTGATGCCCGCCAATATGTGCAAGAAGGCTCGGCACTCACGGTGACCTTCATCTTCGCGCTGATCGTCATCTTCTTGGTGCTGGCCGCGCAGTTTGAAAGCTTCCGCGATCCGCTGATCATTCTGATTGCGCTGCCGACCTCGATTTTCGGCGCGCTGCTGCCACTCAATCTGATGGGCATTGTCGGCGCGGCGTCTATCAACATCTACACGCAGATCGGATTGGTGACGCTGATCGGTCTCATCACCAAGCACGGCATTCTGATGGTGGAATTTGCCAACAAGCTGCAAGTCGAACAGGGCTATGGGCGCCGTGAGGCGATTGAACATGCCGCTGGCGTGCGTCTGCGCCCGATCCTGATGACCACCGCCGCCATGGTGGTGGGCATGGTCCCGCTGATCCTGGCGTCCGGTGCGGGCGCGCGCAGCCGCTTCGACATCGGCCTCGTCATTGCCATGGGCATGGCGGTTGGAACGCTGTTCACACTGTTTATCACGCCGGCTGTCTATACGTTCATTGCCCGAGACCACGGCCATGATCGGGAGAAAGAGGCGGGCAAGGCCCCCTCGGCTGCCCCCGATCTGGCAGCGCCCAAGGCGGTCGACTAGGCCGGAAGGATTGGATTTTTGAGCTGGGCCGGGTTAAACCCCGGCCCGGTTTCGTTTGTGGCGCCCGCGCGCCGATAGACCTTGAAAGCACCCATGGCCCAGCCTGATCCCGTCAGTCGGCGGCGCACCTTCGCGATCATCTCGCATCCGGACGCCGGTAAGACCACGCTCACCGAAAAACTCCTGCTGTTTGGCGGCGCCATTCAGCTGGCGGGCGAAGTGCGCGCCAAGGCCAATCGGCGCCAGACGCGTTCCGACTGGATGGGCATTGAGCGCGAGCGCGGCATTTCTGTTGTTACTTCGGTGATGACGTTTGAATATGCGGGCAATGTCTTCAACCTGCTCGACACGCCGGGGCATGAAGACTTCTCTGAAGATACCTATCGCACACTGACCGCGGTCGATTCCGCCATCATGGTGATTGATGCGGCCAAAGGCATTGAAGCGCGCACGCGCAAATTGTTTGAAGTCTGCCGCTTGCGTGACATTCCGATTGTGACCTTCATCAACAAGATGGATCGTGAAACGCGCGACCCCTATGATCTGCTGGATGAGATCGAAAAGACACTGGCGCTTGATTGTGCACCCGTCACCTGGCCGATTGGTCGTGGCCGCGATTTCAAAGGCACGTATGACTTGCGCAAATCGCAGATTCGCGTCCTTGACAGCGAAGATGGCCCGCGTGCTGTCAATGGTCCAAGCGATCCCTCGATTGCCGCGCTCTTGCCCGAGCATGAGCGGGCAGCCTTTGTCGAAGAATTATCGCTCGCCACGGAAGCGCTGAAACCCTTTGATAAGAAGGCTTTTCTGGAAGGCCATCTGACGCCCGTTTATTGGGGCTCGGCCTTGCGCACCTTTGGCGTGCAAGATCTGATTGATGGTCTGGGTGAATTTGCGCCACCTCCCCGCGCACTGGATGCAGCCACCCGCAAGGTCGAACCGCGCGAGGCCAAGATGAGCGGCTTCGTGTTCAAGATCCAGGCGAATATGGATCCCAATCACCGTGACCGTATCGCTTTCATGCGCGTGTGTTCGGGCAAGCTGACGCGTGGCATGAAGGCCAAGCTTGTGCGCACCGGCAAGCCGATGGCGCTCAATGCGCCGCAGTTCTTTTTCGCTCAAGAGCGCGCGATTGCTGATGAGGCCTATGCGGGCGATGTGGTGGGTATTCCCAATCACGGCACTCTGCGCATTGGCGACACGCTGACCGAGGGCGAGGATATTGTGTTTCGCGGCGTGCCCAGTTTCGCGCCCGAAATTCTGCGCCGCGTGAAGCTCGGCGATGCCATGAAAGCCAAAAAGCTGCGCGAGGCCTTGCAGCAAATGGCCGAAGAGGGCGTCGTGCAGGTATTCGTGCCAACCGATGGCTCGGGCGCCATTGTGGGCGTCGTGGGGGCCTTGCAGCTTGATGTGCTGTCGGAGCGCCTGCAGGCTGAATACGGCCTGCCCGTGTCGTTCGAGCCCTCCCGCTTCGAGCTGTGCCGCTGGGTGACAGCTGAAGATAGCGGTGAGCTGGACAAATTCCGCCGGGCGTTCTCGTCTTCCATTGCCGAGGATCTTGACGGCGCGCCGGTCTTTCTGGCGCCCTCCGCGTGGTCCTTGCGCTATGAAGAGGAAAAGTGGCCGACGATCACTTTTTCCGACATTAAGGATTACCAGAAACAGGCTGCCTGAGGCGGCGGGATCTATGCTATAGACGCTTCGCATTTGAAAGATGAGGCGACGGACCTATGGCGACCATTTTGCCGATCATTATGTGCGGGGGCTCCGGCACCCGCATGTGGCCGGAATCACGCGAGAGCTTTCCCAAGCAATTCCTGCAGCTGACTGGGCCCCTGTCGACCTTCCAGACGACCGCCGCCATGCTGGCGGGAGCCCCGCAATTTGCCCGCCCCATCGTCATCACCAATACGGATTACCGCTTTCTCGTCGCTGAACAGCTGGCGCAGGTGAAGGTCGATGCCGAGATCGTGCTGGAGCCTGTGCGCCGCGATTCAGGGCCGGCTGTCGCCGCCGCCGCCGAGATCGCCTTTCAGCGTGATCCTGAAGCCATCGTCATCATCATGGCGGCTGACCATGTCGTGCGTGATCGCGATGGGCTTGTGGCATTATGCGTCAAGGCCGCCGAAGTGGCAGGCCAAGGGCGCATTGTGACGCTCGGCATCAAGCCGACGCATCCTGAAACCGGTTATGGCTATATCCAGCCCGGTGACCTGATTGCTGGCGATGTGCGCAAGCTCGCAGCTTTCGTGGAAAAGCCTGATGCCAAGACGGCGCAGAGCTATCTCGACAAGGGGTATTTGTGGAACTCCGGCAATTTCATTTTCTCTGCTGCGACCATGCGCGAGGAAGTTGCCCGTTTTGAGCCGGCCATGGGCGAGGCTTGCGCGGCGGCGGTTGAAAAAGCCAAGCGCGATTTGCAATTTCTCGTCCTTGATCGAGCGTCCTTTGAAACAGCGACCAAGAAGTCGATCGATTACGCCGTGATGGAGCGCACCGACAAAGCCGCTGTCATCCCAGCTGATATTGGTTGGTCGGACATAGGCACATGGTCGGCAGTGCGCGATCTCAGCGTGCAGGATGCAGATGGCAATGCGCTGACAGGCGAATCCTTTGTACTGGATGGCAAAAACAATCTCGTGCGCTCGGATGGGTTGCTGACCACGGTTGTGGGACTCGACAACATCATTGTTGTAGCCACGCAAGATGCTGTGCTGGTGGCCCACGCAGATGCAGCTGCACGGGTGAAAGATCTCGTTGAGCAGCTGAAACAGCAAAAGCGCCCCGAGGCGCAAGAGCACAAGCGCGTCTATCGTCCTTGGGGCTATTATCAGTCTGTTGATAGTGGCGCGCGGTATCAGGTGAAGCGCATCGTCGTGAAGCCGGATGGTCGCTTGTCGCTGCAAAAGCATCACCACCGCGCCGAACATTGGATTGTGGTCAAGGGCACTGCCGAAGTGACAGTCGATGATGCTGTGCGTCAGGTGCATGAGAACGAGTCGATCTATCTGCCTATCGGCTGCACGCACCGTCTCGTCAATCCGGGTAAGATCAATCTTGAATTGATTGAAGTGCAGACCGGTTCTTATCTGGGTGAAGATGACATCATTCGTATGGAAGATGTTTACAATCGCAGCTGAGCAAAATCTTTCTGTGCGAGGCACCTTCATCAGGGGGTCCATGCCAAGGCGCATGGCGTATTTTGTGCTGATAGGCCTTGGCGTGTTGTCATGGGCATTGCCCACAAGAACATGGGCACAATCGCAGGCCTTTGACTTTTACGTCTTCGCCTTGTCGTGGTCGCCGGGTTTTTGTGCGCTCGAAGGCGAGGCAAAGGGGCGCACGCAATGCGCGCCCGGCGCGCGCGCCAGCTTTGTCGTGCATGGCCTTTGGCCGCAGGCTGGCTCTGACGCCGCCATTGATTGTCCAGCTGGCCAGCGCCCGATCCCGCGAGCGGTGCTCGATGCAGCGCGTGATCTGTTTCCTGAAGAAGGTCTGGCGCGTTATCAATGGCGCAAACATGGCGGGTGCAGCGGGCTTGCCCCATCGGCTTGGTTTGAAGATGTCCGGCGTGCGCGGGCCGTGGTTTCGTCCCCGCCGGATTTGACGGCGCTGCGTCAGGACATGCGTCTCGAGCCGGACGATATTTTACGAAAGTTTCGTGATATCAATCTGCGCCTGCGCGCAGGCATGGCGGCTGTATCTTGTCCGCGCGACGTGTTTCAGGAAATACGCATCTGCATGAGCGCTGACCTGCGTGATTTTGTGCCCTGTCCGCAAGTCGTTCGACAATCCTGTCGTGCGAAATCTGTTCTTGTGAAAGCCCCGAGATGAATTACCGCCACGCCTATCATGCGGGCAATTTTGCCGATGTGTTCAAACATGCGCTGCTGGCGTTGATGATTGATTATCTGAAGCGCAAAGAAACAGGCTTTCGCTATATCGACACCCATGCCGGTCCCGGCTTTTATGATTTGGCAGGTAGCGAGGCGGCGCGCGCCGGCGAATGGGTTGACGGCATCGGGCGCATCGCGAAAGAAAATTTCACCCCGCAGATTGCCGAGATTCTGGCGCCATATCTGGGTGCGCTCGGCCCCAACGCCACACGTTACTATATGGGTTCGCCCGCTCTCGCACAGTCGCTTTTGCGCAAGCAGGACCGTCTCACTTGCTGCGAATTGCACCCCGATGATTTCCGCGCATTGGAGCGCAATATGGGGCGCGACAATCGCATGCGCCTGCTCAATGAAGATGGCTATCGGGCGCTCAAAGGTCTGGTGCCGCCCACCGAGCGGCGCGGGCTTGTGCTGATTGATCCGCCCTTTGAAGAGCGCGATGAATTTGAAGTCATGGAAGAGGCGCTGGCCAAGGCTTGGCGCAAATGGCCGACCGGTATTTTTGCGCTCTGGTATCCGGTGAAAGATTTGCGGGCCGTATCGCAATTTGTGGCGCGGCTGAAAGCGCGTGACATCCCGCGCATTCTGCGGCTTGAATTGATGGTTGAGCCGATCCGCACACAAGGGCCGCTCTCGGCCACGGGGCTAGTTGTGGTCAATCCGCCCTACATGCTGGAACAGCAGGCGCGCCAGCTTTTGCCCGTTTTGGCCAAAGTGCTGGCGCGTGGACCCGGTGCGACATCCTGGGTGGAGCAGGTGACTGGCGAAGCGCTTGCCTGAGCGACGGCTGGTTGCGATAAGAACAACAAAGATTTTGGGAGGAATGACAATGAAACTACGTTATGGCGCTGCATCACCCTTCGCGCGCAAATGCGCATTGGCCGCTCATGTCTTGGGGCTGGCTGATCGCGTGATGTTGGTCGACAACACCAATGATCCGGGCGATGCCATTCGCTCGCGCAATCCGTTGAACAAGATTCCCATGTTGCTGACAGATGACGGCATGGCGGTATTCGATAGCCCGGTCATTCTGGAATATCTCGATCATGTGGCGGGTGGCGGCAAAATTTTGCCCAAGGATGCTGCGCCCCGTTTCCGCGCACTGATACAGCAAGCGTTGGCTGATGGTCTGATGGATGCAGCTGTTCTGGTCATGTATGAAGGCCGCTTCCGTGAGCCCGAGCAACATTCCGATAAGTGGGTCGCGATGCAGCAGGGCAAAGTCGATAAGGCTTTGGCCGCACTTGAGGCTGATGTGCCCGGTGACGAGGTCAGCGTCGGCACCATCACAATCGCTTGCGCCCTTGGCTATCTCGACTTCCGCTTCAAGGGCGAATGGCGTGTCAAGCATCCCAAACTTGCCGCCTGGATGGATGGCTTCCGCGCTCGCGTGCCGGGTTTTGACA
The DNA here is from genome assembly GCA_903851305.1 of uncultured Hyphomicrobiales bacterium. Taxonomy (GTDB): domain Bacteria; phylum Pseudomonadota; class Alphaproteobacteria; order Rhizobiales; family Beijerinckiaceae; genus Terripilifer. The sequence goes on from CAINNX010000029.1 coordinate 21,473, forward strand.
AGACGCAGCCCTCCGGCTGAGTTTTGATCGGTATCAAACAAAAAGCCCGGCGGGATGACCGCCGGGCTTTCTTGATGTGGTCGTCTGGTGACGATTAGAACTTGTAGTTCACGCCCGAACGGATGGCGCTGGTGTTGGAACCAGCGGTCGTTACAGCCGTCAGATTGTAGTTCTTGTCGCTGAGGTGGCTGTAGAGATATTCAGCCTTGGCCGACACGTTGTTGGTGAAGGCATATTCAATGCCAGCGCCTGCAGCATAGCCATTTTCCCACTCGGAGCCCGAGCCCGCAGCAGTCGTGACCTTGTTGTTGCCACCGGCGTAACCGGCTGTGCCGTACACGAGGGCGCGGTCAACTGCGACACCGGCGCGTGCACGCACTGTGCCGAACGAAGTGATCTTGGCTGAATTGGTGCCAGTGGAGCCGTCGATGTTGGTCTTGGCGAAGTCGCCTTCAACGCCGACGACGAAATTGTCGATCTGCTGGTTGTAACCAGCCGTGCCGCCGACTGAATAGCCTTTGATGTCGCCAACAGCTGACTTGGCCGAAGCTGATTCCTTGCCGAAACCATAGCCGGCGTTCAGGCCAGCGTAAGCGCCGGTCCAGTTAAAAGACTTATAGGCGGGCGCCGGGGCGGCAGCAGCGGTGCGGCGTGGCAGGTCAGCAGCCATGGCGGTGCCAGCGAGAGCGGTGGCGACAACAGCGCCTGCGAAAATCGACTTGAACATATGCTTACTCCTCTTCACGCTAGCAGAACCCGCGCCAGCGATACGACCTTCATGTAAGATTTCAGGGGTTACTAAATCCTAACCACCGAGCATTGCTTTGTCGTTTGTGAATAAGGCGAGACTTTGTTCAAAGAAGAGTGAATAAGTAAAACATGATTCATTTCGATGTCTTCGTGTTAACCATGACGAATTCTATTGATTAGATGCGCGAAACCTTTCGATTACCTCAAGAAGACTTCGAAATAGTGTGCTTAATGAAGTGTTAAACGTGATTGTTGCCAAGTTGAAACTGTGCTTTTTCGTGGCAGGGCTGATGTTTTTATTGAATAAGCCTTGTCGTCACGCTGCGTTGCAACAGTTAGACTGTGAATGAAAAACAAGGGAAAAGCATGAGCCAAGATCTTCAGGGCATTCGGAACGCGCTTGTGACGGGCGCTGCACGGCGTATCGGCCGTGCCATTGCTCTGCGTCTGGCGGGTGAGGGCTATGGTCTGGCGCTTCATTCGAGCTTGCGCTCTGCTTCGGATGCGGAGGTCTTGGCGCAAGACATTCGCCGTTCAGGTGGCCGCGCACAGGTTGTCACGGGTGATCTGGGCCGAGCCGAGGATGTTGCAGGCTTGCTCAGCAAAGCCGCGGTCGCCATCGGGCCGCTCAGCCTGCTTGTCAACAATGCCTCGCTTTATGAGCCTGATGTGCCGGGTGCTTTTGATGGCACCTTCTTTGATCAAATGATGGCGGTCAATCTGCGTGCGCCATTGCAACTCGCTTCAGATTTTGCTGCGGCTTTGCCCACGCAGGCGCGTGGTGCTGTTATCAATATTATCGATCAAAAAGTCTGGCGTCTGAACCCGCGCTATTTCTCTTACACGTTGAGCAAAAGCGCTTTCTGGACGGCGACGCAAACCATGGCGCAAGCTTATGCGCCCCGCATTCGGGTCAATGCTGTGGGGCCAGGGCCGGTCTTGCCAAATCATCTGGAAGGTGAGGCAGGTTTTTTGCGCGAGGCGGCAGCTGTGCCTTTAGGTGCAAGTGTGAGCCCGGATGAAATTGCTGATGCGGTGATTTATCTCGTTCATGCGCGTAGTGTGACAGGGCAGATGATCGCGGTCGATGGCGGTCAGCATTTGGCGTGGAAGACGCCAGACGTGCCCGAGCATTAATCAGCGGTTGGCAGACGGCGGATGGTGAATTCAATCTGTCCGTCCGCCAGTTCGCGCCAGCTTTCAATTTCCGTCATATAGGCTTGTTTGGGAAACGAGCTGAACCATTCGCGAGCTTTTTCGCGCGCTGCATCGCGTGGCAAGGTAAAGGTCTCGCGCCGAAATGCACTTGCAACCTGATCACGCGCACGCCGTGTGGTGCGCGCACGCTGTGATAGCGAGCGGGCCAGATCGGCGGGCATTTTGCGGTCGTAGGCCATCGCGGGTCTCAGCGTCGAATAAGCCCGAGCTTAGCTCTTTGCCCCCGCGCTGGGGAGTCATTTTGCGCGGGCGGCCAGTGCCTCTGTCACAATCTGCTCAAAGGCCTCGGGGTTTTCGGGGAAGCCTTTCTGAATCCATCGCTTTTGGATCTCGTTGAGCATTTCGCCAATGGCTCTGCCCGGGCTCATGCCGCGTGCAAGGAGGTCGGCACCGTTCAGGGGCAATTTGGGTTCGTTCAAGCTTTGTGCTTGTGCGCATGCCTCTTCAAAGCCCGCTAACATCAGTGCGTCGCAGGTTGCTTGCCGTCCAAAAAGCATCAGGCAGATGCGGATGTGATGTGTGTCAGGTTCTGTTGCGCGGGAGATTTTTTCTGATGCTTGGGCGGCGCGAGACAATCTTTGCGTTTCAGCATTTGATAGGCGCAAACAGTCTTGCAAGCGCGCCGCGTCTTCGCGCTTCAGCATGGCCAGACTCGCGAGTTTTAAAATGGCATCGCACTCGTGGGGTATGCGCGCCAGACGTGTTGTGCAATAGACGCCACCCAAGAGCGGCATAACAAGCCCAAATCCACTCATAAGAGCAAGGGTGTCGGCAGCGCCTTCTGTCTCAAACAGTTTTATCAGCTCTGCGCGCACACGCTCGCGCGATAAACCGTTCAAGCCCTCGCGCTGGTGCAAAATGGCTTGAAGCGCTGCAGGGTCAGCGGTGTTTTCTGAAAAAGCTGCATGAAACCGGAAATAGCGTAGAATACGCAAATAATCTTCGCGGATGCGGGTTGCCGGATCGCCAATAAAGCGCACATGGCGCATTTCAATATCGCGCATACCATCGGCATAATCATGCACAATTCCGTTAGCGCCTACAGATAGTGCATTGAACGTGAAATCACGGCGCAGAGCATCTTTTTTAAAATCACGTCCAAAAAGAACCGTGGCACGACGTCCGTCTGTGTCAACATCTTCGCGCAAGGTGGTGATCTCGAACGGAACATGATCGACAATCAACGTGACGGTGCCATGATCAATGCCGGTCGGCACGCTTTTGAGGCCAGCTTTTGCTGCGCGTGCAATCACCACATCGGGCGTCGCGGTGGTGGCCAGATCAATGTCGTGAACTGGTTTGCCCATGAAATGATTGCGTACCGCGCCGCCCACCACGCGCAGCTCCTCGCCATGGCCATCGAGTGCGGCAAACACGCGCTGCACATGGGGATCATCGAAGAAAGAGGGTGAGCCGATCTTCACGCATATAGCCTTTCGTGAAGATTGCGGATGATTCCAGCTGTCACGCCCCAGATGTTTTTTCCGCCATAAGGCATGACATGGAAATGACGTGTCACACCCTCACGCGTGCGTGATTCCCGGGCATGGTTGGTGGTATCCATCAAAAAGCGCAGCGGCACTTCAAAGGCTTCTTCGACTTCCGTGTGGTTGATGGTGAGTGCAAAAGGTGTACGCACTTCAGCCACAAGCGGCAAAATGCGAAAGCCCGAATGGGTGAGATAGGTGTCAAGAAAACCCAAGGGCGTCACAAGCTCGGGTGACAGCCCGATCTCTTCTTGTGCTTCGCGCAGGGCGGCTGCCGCCGCGCTCTCATCTTCCGGATCGATGCGCCCGCCTGGAAAAGCGACTTGTCCCGCATGGCGGCGCAAAGCGAGTGAGCGGCGCGTCAAAAGCACATGTGTTTCATCGCCACGTGCAATCAGGGGAATGAGCACGGCGGCGGGCGTCGCCGCTGCGGCTAACCCGTTTTTGTAAAGATCGGGATTGAGCACATGGTCGCCACGATGCGGGATGTTTAGCGGGTCTGTCGCGCTCAAGGGCAGGTCAAGCGAGAGGCGTGCGAGGGCGCGCATGCGTACATCGCTGGCGGAGAAAGGCACATGGTCCTTGATCTCGCTGGGGCCTGTCATTTTGATATGCCTGTTCCGATTATGAAAAACGTCTCTCCTGATGCCACGCCGGTCTCTTCGCGTCCATTCACCAGACGGGTGTCTGCCTGCGCGACCAGATCAAAGGTCACAGCGCGGGTGACGAGCGCCCATAAGTCGCCGCGCACCAAGAGATAGGGTTTGAGCCCGTCTGCTGCGCCCCGCTCAAAGCGCAAGGGATGGTCGAGGCCAGCCGTCACCTTCTCGCCGAGATTGGTGCGAAAGATGAGTCTTTCATCCTCCATCCACAGGTCGACGGCCAGAAAAGGCGCGTCCTCAACCTCGACGGGCACTTTTTCAACCGGCGTCACAAGAAAATGACCATCGGCCTCGCGCCGCAGAACAGAGGCAAAGAGCTTGACGAGGGCGGGGCGGGAAATGGGCGAGTTTTGATAGTGCCAGGCACCGTCGCGGGTGATTTTCAGACCAATATCAGCGCAAAGGGGTGGATTCCACGCAGGGGCGGACGGCAGGTTGGTCAATTGCGCAGCGGCAGCCGCAACGGCGTCCAGCCTCCCTTTCTCTGCCTCCGCCATGATGCGACCATCCTCTCGTGTGGAACTGTGGGGCTTGTGCATCGACATTGCCGCCCCGCGACCTAAACTAACAAGATCAGGTTGAAACGGGAACCGTCAGGACCGGTCTGGCCGGGGGGATCAGGGATCATGCAGGACAATAGCGCCACCTCACTCGATGCCGCCGTCACCCGCTCGGCAGAAGCCGCCCTTGAGCGCGTCGGCGCGGCGCGCGCCGCCATCGGCACGGTGATCTTTGGCCAGGAGCGGGTGGTTGAAGAAACGCTCGTTACATTGATCGCCGGCGGCCACGGCTTGTTGGTCGGTGTGCCGGGCCTCGCCAAGACCAAGCTTGTGGAGACGCTGGGCACGGTGCTGGGGCTTGATGCGCGTCGCGTGCAATTCACGCCTGATCTGATGCCCTCCGACATTTTGGGTTCTGAAATTCTCGAAGAAGGCTCTGATCGTGCGCGGGCCTTCCGCTTTGTCAAAGGCCCGATCTTTGCGCAGCTGTTGATGGCCGATGAAATCAACCGCGCCAGCCCGCGCACGCAATCGGCTTTGCTGCAGGCGATGCAGGAATATCATGTCACGGTGGCAGGCGAGCGGCATGATCTGCCAAAGCCTTTCCATGTGCTGGCCACACAAAATCCACTGGAGCAGGAAGGCACTTATCCATTGCCCGAGGCCCAGCTTGATCGCTTTCTGATGCAGATTGATGTGACTTATCCCGACCGCGAGGCCGAGCGGCGCATCCTGATCGAGACGACAGGCGAAAGTGACGTGCGTCTGCGCGCTGCCATGAGCGCGGATGATCTCATGGCAACGCAGCGCCTCGTGCGCCGCCTGCCCGTGGGCGAGCGTGTCGTTGATGCCATTTTGGATCTCGTGCGCTCGGCGCGCCCGGGCGAAGGCGGCCATGAGGTGACGCAATATATCGCTTGGGGGCCGGGGCCGCGCGCGGCGCAAGCACTCATGCTCGCATCTCGTGCGCGTGCCTTGGTAGATGGCCGCTTGGCACCCTCGCTTGATGATCTTATCGCTCTGGCTGAGCCTGTCTTGAAGCACCGTATGGCGCTGACCTTTGCGGCGCGTGCGGAAGGCTGGACCATTTCATCGGTCATCGCCAAGCTCGCTGAAAAGCTCGGCTGATCATGGCGCAGGTCGAGCTCCTCATTCGGGACGACGCAGAGCGCCAAGCTTTGCACCCTTTGGGGCCGCTTGATCTTGCACGCCGCCTGCCGGGCCTGATTGTCTCCGCCAAAGAAGTTGCAGCGACCGTGATGCACGGCGTGCATGGGCGCAAGCGTGCGGGTGCTGGTGAGACCTTCTGGCAGTTTCGTCCCTTCACCTATGGCGAAGCGAGTGCGCGCATTGATTGGCGCCGCTCTGCACGTGACGACAGGCTCTATGTGCGCGAGCGCGAATGGGAGGCGGCGCATACAGTCTGGATCTGGTGTGATCGCTCCCCCTCCATGGCTTATGTGTCGGGCCTTGCCTTGCAGCCCAAGATCGATCGCGCTCTGGTTTTAGGCCTGGCGCTGGCCGATTGCTTGGTGCGTGGTGGCGAGCGTGTTGGCATTCCCGGCCTCACGCGCGCTTTTGCGGCCCGCGACATTGTCGAGCGTCTGGCCGAGCGCATGGCAGAAGAATCGGCGCGCCCCGGCCATGTGGCAGGTGAATTGCCGCCAGCCGAAGCGCTGGCGCCGCGCACGCAAGCCGTCATTCTGTCAGATTTTCTCTCCGACCCGCATGAGATCGCCGCCACCATTCGCGCCATGTCTGCGCGTGGGGCGCGTGGTCATCTTGTGATGATTATGGATCCCGTCGAAGAGACGTTTCCCTTCTCCGGTCACACCGAATTTCGCGATGTCGATTCCTCTGCGCGCTTGCGCGTGGGTGAAGCGCAATCGTTCCGCGCGGATTACATCCGCCGTCTGGCTGAGCATCGCGACAGCTTGCGCGCGGCCGCGCGTGCGCGTGGCTGGAGTTTCGCGCTCCATCATACTGACAGGCCCGCCTCTGAAGCTTTGCTCAATCTGCGCATGCAGCTTGAAGTTGGGCAGGGGGGCTGATCGATGCTGGGCCTGCCACTCGCCTTTGCTGCGCCTTTCGTGCTCTCTGCACTGCTTGTGCTGCCAGCGTTTTGGTATCTGCTGCGCCTCACGCCGCCGCGCCCGCGCGAGATTGCTTTCCCGCCCTTGCGGCTGATCCTGGATTTGCAGGCGCGCGAAGAAACACCCGCGCACACGCCGTGGTGGCTGCTCGCTTTGCGCCTGTTGCTGGCAGCTTTCATCATTATCGCCATGGCTGGACCTGTCTGGAATCCGCCGCCCGCATCGCTTGTCGCGCGCGGGCCTGTGCTGGTGCTGATGGATGATGGCTGGACAGCGGCCCCTGATTGGGCCGAGCGCGTCAATGCAGCCGCCGAGCGCATGGCGTCTGCCAACCGTGAGGGTCGCCCGGCTGCGCTCGTCGCTCTGTCGGAGGGTGCGCGCGAAATCATCGCGCAGGATTCAGCGCGCGTCACAGAGCGTCTGCGGGCTTTGAAGCCTGTGCCCTATGTGGCAGACCGGCGTCTGGCTTTGCCTGCCATTGAGAAATTTTTAAGCCGCGAGAAGCAGGCCGAGATTGTCTGGATTGCCGATGGCTTGATCAGTGGCTTTGCCGACGAATTTTCGCGCGATCTTGGCACGCTCGCAGGCGCCAATCCTGTTCATTTGGTGCGCGCCAGCCGTCCGCTGTTGGCCATTTCATCCACCGAGAATGCAGCTGGCGCGTTGGAAGTGACACTGACACGCGCGCAAACACAAACTCCGGCGGCGGGCCAATTGCGTGCCTTTGACAAAAAAGGCCTGGCCATGGGGCAGGGCTCTTTTGATTTCGGTGCGTCTCTGGAAGCCAAAGCCACATTCGATCTGCCGATTGAATTGCGAAATGACATTGCCCGCGTTGAGATTGAAGGCGAGCATTCAGCCGGTGCTGTGAGCCTGCTTGATGAGCGTTGGAAGCGCCGCCGAGTCGGGCTGGCGGCGGGCTCAACGGCTGACGTCGCGCAGCCTTTGCTCTCACCGCTCTATTATCTGCGCCGCGCCTTGCAGCCCTTCGCCGAAGTGCGCGAGGCACAAGCGGGCCGTGGGGATCCGATCCTCTCGCTGCTTGAAGATCGTCTGTCAGTGCTTGTGCTGGCTGATATCGGCGTCATCACCGGCAAGACGCGCGACGAAGTTTTGCGCTTCGTCACTGAAGGCGGCGTGCTCTTGCGCTTTGCGGGCACGCGACTGGCGGGTGCAAGTGACGATCTCGTGCCGGTGCGCCTGCGCCGTGGTGGGCGCGTGCTGGGTGGCGCAATGTCGTGGGATCAGCCCAAGCAGCTAGCAAGCTTTCCAGCAGAAAGCCCCTTTGCGGGTCTTTCCATTCCGCAAGAAGTCACTGTCACGCGGCAAGTCCTGGCAGAGCCTGATGCCAATCTGCCCGCGCGCACTTGGGCGCAGCTGGCAGATGGCACGCCGCTGGTGACAGCTGAGAAGCGCGGCAAAGGTGTCATTGTTCTGGTGCATGTGACGGCTGACACGACATGGTCGAACCTGCCGCTGTCAGGTCTCTTCGTTGACATGCTTCGCCGCACAGTCGCGCTATCGGGCGAGACGCTGGCCACGGGGCAGGATGCGCAAGGCCAGCGCGTTGAGACATTGGCGCCGCAGCGTAGCCTCAATGGTTTTGGTGCGCTCGGCGCGCCGCCGCTCAATGCGCGCCCCATTCCAGCGAATTTTACGGGCGCGCCCGATGCTGAACATCCACCCGGTTTTTACGGTCCGCCCGAAGCGCAAGTCGCGATCAATACATTGCAGCCTGGTGAAAAGCTCGAAATGGCAAAATATGAAACGACCTTTGTGAGCGAGCCTTTGCTGCGTGCAGCGCCTGTTGATCTGCGTGCCAGCCTGATAGCGCTGGCGCTCGCACTGTTGCTCGTCGATGCCTTTGCTTCGCTCTGGCTCGCAGGCGGTTTTGATCGCCTGCCATGGCGCAAGGTTGCGCGCCGTGGCGCAGCCGCCTTGTTGCTCTCGCTGGCGACCTTGATTGTGTCTCCCGATCATGCGCGCGCACAAACCAAGCCGGGGGATGCGGCACTGACCACGCGTCTGGCCTATGTCGTGACCGGCGATGCGCAGGCGGATGAAGCCAGCCGCTTGGGTCTGGCATCCTTGTCGCGCGCTTTGGCAGCGCGCACAGCCTTGTCGCCGGGCGAGCCGCAAGGCATTGATCCCGCGCGTGACGAACTTGCATTTTTCCCGCTGATCTATTGGCCCGTCGTCGCCACGCGCCCGCAGCCCTCGCCCGAGGCTGTCACGCGCATTGCCAATTTCATGAAACAGGGCGGCACAGTGATCTTTGACACGCGCGATGCGCTCACCGCGCGCCCCAGTGGTCCGCCCTCTCCCGAGCAGCAATGGTTGCGCACCATGCTGACGGGCGTGGACGTGCCGGAGCTGGAGCCAATCCCGCGCAGTCATGTCGTGACGAAAACATTTTATCTGCTCGAAAATTTTGTCGGCCGCACGACAGTCGGGCAGACATGGATCGAAGCACTGCCGCCTGAAAATGCCGATCAATCCAATCGCCCTGTGCGTGCGGGCGATGGCGTCTCGCCCGTCATCATCACGTCGAATGATTTTGCGGGCGCATGGGCCGCGGACCAAAATGGCAGCCCGCTTTATCCGCTGGTGCCCGGCGGCAATCGCCAACGCGAATTGGCGCTGCGGGCTGGCGTCAATCTCGTCATGTATACGCTGACTGGCAATTACAAAGCCGATCAGGTGCATGTGCGTGACCTTCTGGAGAGGCTCGGCCATTGAGCGACCTGTCTCTCCATTTCACGCCTCTCCTGCCGCTCTGGCTGATCATCGCTTTTGCAGTGGTCTCTGCGCTTATCGTTGCGCTGGGTGTTGTCACAAGACGGCGTGGTGCTTGGATGCGCGGGCTCGGTCTTGCGCTCATTCTTGCGACACTTGGTGATCCATCCTTGGTGCGCGAAGATCGCGAGCCTTTGAAAGATGTGGTGGCTGTCGTGCTGGATCGCTCGGCCAGCCAGAGCATTGATGTGCGCAAAGGCCAGACGGATAAAGCCCGCGCAGGATTAGAAAAGACGCTGGGCGATCTGGGCCATGTCGATGTGCGCTTTGTCGATGGCGGCGGCGTGGATTCCGGCAATGACGGCACGCGGCTCTTCTCATTCCTCAATGCAGCGCTTGTCGATGTCCCGCCCGAGCGCATGGGTGGCGTTATTCTTGTCACCGATGGCGTGGTGCATGACATTCCAGCCAATGTCGGCGCACTTGGCTTTCATGCGCCTTTGCATGTGCTCGTCACAGGGCGTGAGGGCGAGCGTGATCGGCGCATTGAGCTGGTAGAAGCGCCGCGCTTTGGCATTGTTGGCAAAGATCTGACGGTGGGTATTCGCGTGCAGGAAAGCGGCGGCTCGTCCGAGCCTGTGCCTGTGCGTATTCGGCGCGATGGCGCAGATGTGGCCACTGCGCGTCTGCGCCCTGGGCTACTGGTGCGCGTGCCTGTGCTGATCGAGCATGGCGGGCCCAATGTGCTCGAATTTGAAGTGGCCGGTGCGCCCGATGAATTGACGCTCATCAATAATAAGGCCGTGCTCACAGTTGAGGGTGTGCGCGACAAGTTGAAAGTGCTGCTCGTCTCGGGCGAGCCGCATGCGGGTGAGCGCACATGGCGCAATCTGTTGAAGGCTGATGCCAATGTCGATCTGGTCCATTTCACCATTTTACGCCCGCCGGAAAAGCAGGATGGCACGCCGATTTCAGAATTGTCGTTGATCGCTTTCCCGACAGCTGATCTGTTTGGACGGCGCATCAAGGATTTCGATCTTATCATCTTTGATCGTTATTCGAGTCAGGCAGTGCTGCCCGCTGTCTATTTCGAAAATATCGTGCGCTATGTGCGCGAGGGTGGTGCATTGCTGATGGCGGTCGGGCCTGATTTTTCTGGTCCCGAAGGCCTCTATTATTCGCCTTTGGGGAAAATATCGCCAGCCCGCCCGCTCAATATGATTGAGCGTGCCTTTCGTGCGCAGGTGTCGGATGAGGGTCGCAAACATCCGGTGACGCGCGATCTGCCGGGCTCGGATGTCTCGCCACCCAAGTGGAGCGAGTTTTATCGACAGGTGGGTGCCGAGCGTTTGCGTGGCACAGCGGTGCTGAACGGCGTCGACAATCAGCCACTCTTGCTTTTGTCGCGCGAAGGCAAGGGCCGTGTTGGTTTGATGCTGTCGGATCAGATCTGGCTTTGGGCGCGCGGCTATCAGGGCGGCGGGCCGCATCTCGATTTGCTGCGGCGTATGTCGCATTGGCTGATGAAAGAGCCCGAGTTGGAAGAGGAAGCCTTGCGTGCCAGCGCGCGCGGGCGCGAGATCACGATTGAGCGGCAATCGCTCACGTCGCAAGCGCCTTCGGTGTTGATCACTGGCCCGCGCGGACAAGAAAAACAGATTGTCTTGCAGGCCGCGGAGCCGGGCTTGTCGCGTGCGACAATCAGCGTGGAGGATTTCGGTCTCTATCGCGTCAATGATGGCGACTTGTCGGCGCTCGTCAATGTCGGCCCAGAAAATCCGCGCGAGTTTCAGGATGTCGTCTCGACCACAGAAAAGCTGCGCGCTTTGGCAGAAGCCAGTGGCGGCACGGTGCGGCGTATTTCATCTGGCAAGGGTGACGAGATTGAATTGCCTCGTCTTGTGTCGATGCGCGAGGCCAATGTTTATGGCGGTTCGGATTATATTGGGGTGAAGCGCACGGGCGCGAGCATTGTCACCGGCATCGGTGTGGCGCCGCTGGCGCTCGGATTTTTCGGGCTGTTGTTGTTGCTAGGCAGTGTGATCGCAGGCTGGCTCGCAGAAAGCCGCCGGCGCTCGGCTTAAGCTGCGCGCGTGACGTTGCCGTGCACGCCCTCAAAAGCACCCTCTTGCAATTCGCAGATGAGGAGACGTGCGGGATCAACGGGGCCTGGCATCAGAAGGCGGCCCATCGGCACGCGCTTGAAGCCGACGCGCTTGTAATAGGGTTCATCACCGACCAGCAGCACAAGCTTGTGGCCTTGCGCGCGCGCCGCATCCAGCGAGGCCTGCAACAGGCGCTCGCCAATGCCGCGTGAGCGGAAGGCGGGCTCGACGGTCAGCGGGCCCAGCAAGAGAGCGGGTGCGCTACCTGCACGGACCGCAGTCATGATGTTGGAGCCGACGAGAAATGTGCCGACGCGTGCAATAAAGGAAAGGCTCATGACAGGCGTCATGCCCTCACGCAGCCGATAGGCTGTGCGGGTAAAGCGGCCGGGGCCAAAGGCGCGTTCATCGAGCTTTTCGATGTTCGGCAGATCGGCGGCCGTGATTGGTGCGACATCCAACGTGAGTTCAGTCATGAAACGCCCTTTAGCATGGCGGGGCGGCAGCGCAAATCTCACCAGTGTGGAGTGGGCTCATGCCGTTCGAGCACTTCGGCCAACCTCCGCCGGGTCGGGCCTGTTGTCCCTTCTGGCAGGGCATCCAGAGGAAAAAAGCCGACGTCGATGATTTCTCGGGGGTCGGGCCGGTGGTTCGTTCGCTCAAAAGCCCGGATGATATAGACCGCCACATGGTCGCGGGCCGACCAGCGGCGGTTGAGGTAGAGCCCGAATAGCTCTGGCGTGCCCTGTATGGCCAGCCCCGTCTCCTCCCAGAGTTCACGTGCCAGAGCCTCTGATGCCGTTTCTCCAGGCTCGATGGCCCCACCGGGCATGTGCCAGCCCGCTACATAAGAGTGGCGGATCAGGCAGACATGGCCTTCGCCGTCCAGTACCATGGCGCGCACGCCCATGGTCAGTGGGCGGGTGAGCCGTGCGACATAGGGCATGGCCCGGCTGACGGTTGCCCGGAGGGTCGCGACAAAAAACCGCTTCATTTTGTCCAATCCAGCTGGGGGCTGAGCCAAATAGTTCTTCCGCTCGTATTAGAAGGATTCTAAACAACTGGCGACCACTTGGAGGTGTCTTCCCGTGAAAAGCTTCGCCGATCTCAGCGCCCGTGAAATTCTCGCCGTCGCGATTGCGTCCGAGGAGGAGGACAGCCGCATCTACGCGACCTTCGCCGAAGACCTCGCCGAGCGCTACCCAGCCTCCGCCCAGGTGTTTGAGCAGATGGCCGATGAAGAGCGCGGGCATCGCCACGCCTTGCTCACCATGTATGAGCAGCGCTTCGGCACCAACCTGCCGCCCATCCGCCGTGAAGACGTCAAAGGCTTTTTGAAGCGCCGCCCGATCTGGCTGACCAAAAACCTGTCGCTCGAGACGATCCGCAAGGAAGCGGAGAATATGGAATATCAGGCGGCCCGCTTTTACGAAAAAGCCGCCGCGCAGACGACGGATGTCGAGATCCGCAAATTGCTGGGTGATCTGGCTGAAGTCGAAAAGAGTCATGGCCGCCATGCAGGTGAGCTTGAAAAGCATTTGCTGACGGAAGAAGCGCGCGAAGAAGAGGCCTCGACCTCACATCGCATGTTCGTTTTGCAATATGTGCAGCCCGGTCTTGCGGGCCTCATGGATGGCTCTGTCTCCACACTCGCGCCTTTGTTTGCGGCTGCCTTTGCAACGCATAGCAATTGGGAAACATTTCTTGTTGGTCTTGCCGCGTCCATTGGTGCTGGTATTTCGATGGGCTTTGCCGAAGCTTTGTCAGACGATGGTGCGCTCACCGGGCGCGGGACGCCTTGGCTACGTGGAACGATTTGCGGCTTGATGACCACTTTGGGTGGTCTGGGTCATACCTTGCCCTATCTCGTGCCTGACCGTTGGGATAATGCCTTCTGGATCGCGACAGCTCTTGCGGGTGTTGTGGTCTTTATCGAGCTCTGGATTATCGCCTGGGTGCGCGCGAAATATATGGATACGCCTTTCTTGCAGGCGGTTTTCCAGATTGTGCTGGGCGGTGTGATCGTTCTTGCGGCCGGCATTCTGATCGGCGGCGCGTGAGCTTCCGTCTCGCCCATCTGTCGGATGCGCATATCGGGCCTTTGCCCGAGCCGCGCTGGCGTGAGCTGATGAGCAAGCGTCTGACGGGTTATCTCAATTGGAAACGGCGCGGGCGCATTCACAATATGGATGTGCTGCGCGCCATTGTGGAAGATATCCGCGCGCAAGGCCCCGACCATGTCGCGATGACGGGCGACATTCTCAACATCGGCCTGCCCGCAGAATTTCCGCTGGCTGAAGCATGGTTGAAAACTTTGGGCGAAGCGCAGGGTGTGAGCTTTGTGCCCGGCAATCACGATGCCTATGTGCCCTCGGCCATGCCGTTGGTTGCGAAAACGTTCGCGCCGTGGATGGCGGGTGATGCGCATGTGGCGCATGCATTCCCCTATCTGCGCCAGCGCGGCGATCTTGCGATCATTGGTCTGACATCGGGCGTGCCTACCGCGCCGCTGCTTGCCAATGGCCGCTTGGGTGCAGAACAGCGCGCGCGCTTTGCGCAAATGCTCAGCGATACACGCGGGCAAATGCGCGTGGTGATGATCCATCATCCGCCATATAATACCGGCTCGACGCCGGGGCGTGGCCTCACCGACTCGCGCCGTTTTGAAAAGATCATTCGCGAGCATGGGGCCGAACTCATCATTCACGGCCACAATCACCGCCATTCGGTCGCTCATCTCGATGGCCCCAATGGCCCTGTGCCGGTTGTTGGCGTGGCGTCGGCCTCTGCCGTGCCTGGCACAGATCGTCACCGCGCGGCATGGCATCTCTATGAGATCACCCGGGCCGGTGCGCGCTGGCAGATTGAAGGCAAGATTCGCGGCATGACGCGTGATAGTCACGACGTGATTGAGATTGGTCGCTTCTCCCTCTAGGTTTGGCTGATGACAGGCCAATGGCAATTCTGGATCGACCGCGGCGGCACATTCACCGATGTGATTGGCCGTGATTCGTCAGGTCATCTGCATGTCCATAAATTGCTGTCAGAAAATCCCGAAGCTTATGAAGATGCCGCCATTGCTGGCATTCGTCGCTGTCTCAATCTATCCATTCTCGCGCGCATTCCTGACGGGTTGATCGAGTCTGTCAAAATGGGCACGACAGTGGCCACCAATGCGCTGCTGGAGCGCAAGGGCGAGCGTGTTTTGCTTGTCACCACGCGCGGTTTTCGCGACGCGCTGGAGATCGGTAATCAGGCGCGGCGAGATATTTTTGCGCTGAAAATCGAAAAACCTGAGCAGCTCTATGCAGGCGTGCTGGAAGCCGATGAGCGTGTGCTGGCCGATGGCGCGGTGGAGCGCGCACTTGATGCCAAGGCCCTACGGCGCGATCTGCACGCCGCCTACCGCCAAGGCTTTTGCGTGGCGGCGATTGTCTTCATGCATGGCTGGCGCTTTAGCACACATGAAGAGATGGCTGCGCGCATCGCTCGCGAGATCGGCTTCACGCAGGTCTCCGTGAGCCATGAGATTTCGCCACTGGTGAAATTCATCGGGCGCGGTGACACCAGTGTGGCAGATGCCTATCTGACGCCCATTCTGGCGCGCTATGTCAAGAAAGTGGCGCGTGAGCTGGGTGCCTCGACGCGGCTCTATTTCATGACGTCGGCGGGTGGTCTTGCGGCGGCTGATCGCTTCACGGGCAAGGATGCCATTCTGTCAGGGCCAGCAGGCGGCGTTGTCGCCATGGCTGAGACCGCGCGTGCAGCGGGCTTCAAGCGCGTCATTGGTTTTGACATGGGCGGCACCTCCACCGATGTCGCGCATTTTGCTGGAGAGTTCGAGCGTTCTTTCGAAACAGAAGTTGCAGGCGTGCGTCTGCGCGCACCCATGATGCAGATTCACACAGTCGCGGCGGGTGGTGGGTCTGTTCTGGCCTGCGAGAGCGGGCGCTTTCGTGTCGGGCCAGATTCGGCAGGTGCCAATCCCGGTCCTGCTTGCTATCGCCGCGGCGGGCCGCTGGCGGTGACCGATGCCAATGTCATGCTCGGCAAATTACTGCCCGATTTTTTCCCCGCCATTTTCGGACCTCAGCAAAACGAAAAGCTCGATGCGCAGATTGTGCGCGAGCAATTTATGCGCCTTGCTGAAAGCAATGGCCTGTCGCGCAGCGCCGAAGAGATCGCCGATGGCTTTGTCGCCATTGCTGTAGCGCATATGGCTGAGGCCATCAAAAGCATTTCGGTGGCACGCGGCTATGATGTTACCACCTATGCATTGAATTGCTTTGGCGGTGCGGGCGGGCAGCATGCTTGCCTTGTCGCCGATGCTTTGGGCATGCGCCGCGTGCTCATTCATCCGCTGTCCTCAGTTTTGTCGGCCTATGGCATGGGGCTGGCTGAGCAGCGTGTCTTCGTGCAGGAAAGTCTGGAGCGCCGTCTCGACAAGGTGGGTTTGAAACTGTTGCGTTCGCGCGCGCGGGCATTGAATGCGCGGGCGCAAGCTGACTTGATTGCGCAAGGAGTGCCGCAGAAAAAAGTCACAACGCGACTAGCCGTGCGGCTCAAAGTTGCGGGCACCGATATGGCGCTCGAATTGTCTGAAAAAATCGCGGGGCCGGATGCGCGCGTGCTGGCGCGCCTCACCAAAGCATTCACCAAGCTGCATGCCACGCGCTTTGGTTTTGCCGATCCGAAAGCAGCGCTCGTCATCGATGCGCTGTCGGTTGAGGCTATGGCTAAGACCAAGCGCCTGCGTGAAAGCAAGGCGCGCCTTGTCAAAGGACAAAAGCCCAAGCCTGCGGCCAAGACGCGTTTCTTCTCGCAAGGCCAATGGCACAAAGCGCCTGTTTTGCTGCGCGAGTCTTTGCGCCCCGGTGCACAGGTGAAAGGCCCGGCGCTGATCATTGAGCCGCATCAGACAATCGTCATTGAGAAAGATTGGCGCGCTGAGATCACCGCGCTCAACCATGTTGTGTTGACCCGCGCCAAGGCGCAGCTAAAGAAGCAGGCCGTTGGCACGCAGGCTGATCCGGTGCTGCTTGAAATTTTCAACAAGCGCTTCATGTCGATTGCCGAGCACATGGGGCTTGTGCTGCAAAACACCGCTTCTTCGGTGAATATCAAAGAGCGGCTGGATTTCTCTTGCGCCATCTTTGATGAGCGCGGACATCTGGTCGCCAATGCGCCGCATATGCCGGTGCATCTGGGCTCTATGGATCGCTCGGTTGAGACCATCATTCGCGCGAACAAAGGAAAGATTCGCCCCGGCGACGTCTTCGCGCTGAACGCGCCGTACAATGGCGGCACACATCTGCCTGATATTACCGTCTGCACGCCGGTCTTCGACAGGCTGCGCAAAAAGATTCTCTTCTGGGTCGCCTCGCGTGGGCATCATGCCGATATTGGCGGCATTGCGCCGGGCTCCATGTCGCCGCTGGCCACGCATATTGAAGAAGAGGGCGTCTATCTTGATAATCTAAAGATTGTTGAGCGCGGCGCCTTCCGGGAACATGCTATTTTGGCTGCTCTGCTGACAGCGCGTTATCCGGCGCGCAATCCGGCGCAGAATCTGGCGGATCTGAAAGCGCAGATTGCAGCCAATGCCAAAGGTGTGCGCGAACTCGACGCGCTCATTGATGATTATTCATGGGATGTCGTGCGCGCCTATATGGGCCATGTGCAAGACCATGCTGAGGCACGCGTGCGTGACCTCATCAGCACGTTGCGCGATGCAAAAGCGCAAACTGAGACAGATGATGGCGCCATTATCCGCGTGCGCATCACGCTCGACAAAAAGACGCGGCGCGCCAAAGTTGATTTCTCAGGCACGTCTGCGCAGCGCGCCAATAATTTCAATGCGCCGGAACCAGTGACACGCGCAGCGGTGCTTTATGTGTTCCGTGTGTTGGCTGGCGGCGATATGCCGATGAATGCCGGCTGTCTGCGCCCGCTCGAGATCATCATTCCGCAAGGCTCGATGCTGTCACCGCAATATCCGGCCGCTGTTGTGGCGGGCAATGTTGAAACCAGTCAGGCGGTGACTGATGTGCTCTTTGCAGCACTCGGGCGTTTGGGCTCCGCGCAGGGCACAATGAACAATCTCACCTTCGGTAATGTCAGGCATCAATATTACGAGACGCTGTGTTCAGGCGCGCCGGCAGGTGAGGGGTTTGATGGTGCTGCGGCTGTGCATACGCATATGACCAATTCGCGCCTGACCGATCCCGAGATTCTTGAAATGCGTTTCCCCATCGTGCTGGACGATTTCCACATCCGGCGCGGATCTGGTGGCAAGGGCAAGTGGAAGGCGGGTGACGGCACAAGCCGCACGATCCGCTTCCGCCAAGAGATGCAGCTTTCCATTCTCTCCGATCATCGCCGCATCGCGCCCAAAGGCATGCAAGGCGGCGTTGATGGCGAAGTGGGGCGTAATCTCTTGCGTCATGCGGATGGCGTTATCGAGACGCTGAAAGCCTGTGACACGCGCGCGGTGCAAGCTGGTGATACCGTAATCATCGAGACGCCGACAGGCGGCGGTTTTGGTCGTGCCTAGCGGCGCTTGGGCACGAATTCGCCGTTGAGCAGCAAACGATCCAGTGGCGACAGGGGCGTCATTTTGGCTGGCGGATTGATCACCGGTTGCGGTGACAAAGGCGCCGTTTCGACAGGCGCCACATTTTGCGCCACGCGCACGCGTGGTGCTTCTGGTGGCGCGGGCGGCAGACCGAGTGAGATCTTCGAGCCGTTCGACAGGCTCGAAGAGGTATTGCTCGCCACAGCTGTGCGTGGAACAGTCTTTTCAATCAGTCCTGCAATATCGAGATCTTCTTCCAGCTCCGGCGGATCTGGCAGATCATCATGTTTGAAGGGCTTGGGCATCAGGCCGGGCGCCGGAATCGGTTTGCAATAGCGGCGTGGGCCTTCTGATGTATTGCCGTGCATGGCCAGATCCACATGCATGTGGTTGTAGTGGAACATATCCGAGCCCGGCGCGAGCACGGTTGTGAAGATCTGGCAGGCGCCTGCCTGTATCTCACGCAAAAAGGCTTTGTCGACATCCTTGCCGCGCGTCCAGTCGCGCACGAAGGTGATTTCGCGACCATCCATCAGCACAAAGCCCGCAATGTCGATGGCATTGCCAAAGCCATGTTCTGACAGGCGCACGCCCTGATTGTTCATCGAGCGGCAGGCGTAAGAGCCCATGCTCTTCACTTCGGTGATCGGCTGTCCATAACGCTGCAAGGCAATCGGCTGCACAAAGTCGCTGACCCATTGATCAAGCGCGGCCGTCATCGGGCAGCCAATCGTCTGGGTGGAAGTAAGAGCGACCGTGCCACCCGCCAGTGCGGTGACTTTCAACGGCATGGTCAGTCCGCAAATGCCGGGCCCGTCGATTTCTTTTGCCAGTTCGACAAAGGCCGTCATCTGGATTTTCTTTTCGGCAAAGCAGGCTTTTTCCGCTTGGGCGCGCCAAGCCGGCCTCTGCGGGCGCTGGAACAGCGAACATCCGGACAGAGCAAGAGCGGCAACCGACAGGGCTGCTATAGGCCATACGCAACGCGCCATGCCTCTCTTGTCGCCTGCCATCGGTTAAGGTCCGCTAAACCAAATGTGGCGAGACGCAAAAATCTGCTGATCAACGAGGGGTGCTTCTTGCTGCGTTGCAGCGTCGATCACGGAAAATTTGACGCTGGGGCGGCTTATAAAGCCTGCGGCGGCCTCTTATATTCATGGGGCGGGCGTCTTGCCCGCCTTACCTATGAGGTAACACCAATGACCATCCGTCGCTCGACCAAAATGGCCGCGATGGCGGTTGCCATCTCGCTGGCCCTCGCGCCGGCCCTTGCCATGGCCAAGCCAGGCTCGGGTAGCAGCATGGGCAGCCGGGGCACCAAAACCTTTTCCGCTCCGCCTGCCACCCAGACGGCGCCCGGTGCTGCACAGCCCATGCAGCGCACGATGACCCCTAACACGCCTAGCCCGGCACAAGCCGCGCCTGCGGCCACGGCGGCTGCCCCGCAATCAGGCGGCTTCTTCAGTTCGGGCCTTGGCCGCGGTCTGATGGCTGGCCTCGTGGGGGCTGGTATTTTCGGCCTGCTCTCAGGCTCCGGCCTGTTCAGCGGGCTTGGCTCGATGACTTCCATTCTGGGGCTCATCTTGCAGCTGGGGCTGGTCTTCCTGGTGGTGCGTTTTGCCATCGGCTGGTTTACCCGCAAGCGCGAAGGTGAATTGGCAACAGCCACACCCATGGGCCAGGCTCCTCAGCAAGCTCCTCAGCAACCCATGCAGCGCGACGGCTTTGGCGGCATGTTCGGTGGCGGTGGTACGGCTGGCGGCGCCATGCCGGCCAGCGGGCCACAGGTTGTGGATCTGCAAATCTCGCCCGATGACTTCAACGCGTTCGAGCGCAAACTGGCAGACATCCAGAGTGCCTATGGTGAAGAAAACATGGACCATCTGCGTCGTCACGTGACGCCGGAAATGGCCTCTTATTTCTCCGAAGAACTGGCTGATAATGCCCGCAGGGGTGTGGTCAACAAAGTCTCGGGCGCGAAGCTTCTGCAGGGTGATCTGTCGGAAGCCTGGCGCGAAGGGGCTGAAGATTACGCAACCGTCGCCATGCGATTCTCGGTCATGGATACGGTGGTTGACCGCGCAACGGGCGCCTACATTTCGGGTGACCGCACCGCGCCGACGGAGACAACAGAAATCTGGACCTTCACCCGCCGCTCAGGGGGCGGGACGGAAGACTGGAAATTGTCTGCGATCCAGCAGGTCGCTTAAACAAAAACAAACGGGCGCCGAAAGGCGCCCGTTCTGCATTGAGCATCGTCATTGCGAGCGAAGCGAAGCAATCCAGAAGGTTCACGCGTTGCCTCTGGATTGCTTCGTCGCTGCGCTCCTCGCAATGACGGCTGGTTACTTTTTGCGGCTTCGTGATGTCTGCGGTGTATTCGCGGCTGCGCCATATTTGCGTGTGCCTTGATAGCCGCCCGCTTGATCTTCCACCGCCTGCTGGCGGGCGAGCGGATCGTTGCCAATGGCGAGCTCGGTTGCCTGCAGGCGTTTCACTTCATCGCGCAGGCGGGCTGCTTCTTCGAATTGGAGATTGGCGGCGGCTTCGCGCATACGCTTTTCGAGATCGGCGAGATTGGCTTTGAAATTATGGCCAATGGCAGGCTTGTTCGCGAGCCCCGTGTCGACCGTGACGTGATCCTGCTCATAGACCGAGCCCAGAATATCCTGAATGCCGCGCTTGATCGTGGCCGGCGTGATGCCGTGTTCTTTGTTGTAGGCCTCTTGCCTTTCGCGGCGGCGGCTGGTTTCCGCCATGGCGCGTTCCATCGAGCCGGTGATGTGATCGGCATAGAGAATGACTTTGCCATCCACATTACGCGCGGCGCGGCCGATGGTCTGAATGAGGGAGGTTTCCGAGCGCAGGAAGCCTTCCTTGTCGGCATCGAGAATGCCGACAAATCCGCATTCAGGAATATCGAGACCTTCGCGCAGCAGGTTGATGCCGACCAGCACGTCAAACGCGCCCAGTCGCAAATCGCGCAGAATTTCGATGCGCTCGATCGTATCAATATCGGAATGCATGTAGCGCACGCGCACGCCGTTTTCGTGCAGATATTCGGTGAGATCTTCGGCCATGCGCTTGGTCAGCACGGTGACAAGCGAGCGATAGCCGACCTGCGCGGTGGCGCGCACTTCGCCGAGCAGATCATCGACCTGCGTGCGGGCAGGGCGCACTTCAACCGGCGGATCAATGAGGCCTGTCGGGCGAATGACCTGTTCGACGAAGACGCCGCCGGTCTGTTCCATCTCCCAGGTGCCGGGCGTAGCCGACACGTGGACAGTCTGCGGGCGCATCGCTTCCCATTCTTCAAAGCGCAGCGGTCGATTGTCGAGACAGGACGGCAGGCGGAAACCATATTCAGCCAGCGTTGCTTTGCGCCGAAAGTCGCCGCGATACATGCCACCGATTTGCGGCACGGTGACATGGCTCTCGTCCGTAAAGACAAGCGCATTGTCGGGCAGATATTCAAACAGGGTCGGCGGTGGCTCGCCGGGTTTTCGGCCTGTCAGATAGCGCGAATAATTTTCAATGCCCGCGCATGAGCCGGTTGCTTCCAGCATTTCCAGATCGAACATGGTGCGCTGTTCGAGCCGCTGTGCTTCCAGCAGGCGACCTTGCGCATAGAGCTCTTCGAGCCGCTGTTTCATTTCATTGCGGATGCCTGAGATCGCCTGCAACAAGGTTGGGCGCGGCGTCACATAATGCGAATTGGCATAGAGTTTCACAAATTCGAGGTCTTGCGTCTTCTTGCCGGTCAGTGGATCGAATTCGGCAATGTTTTCGACTTCATCGCCAAAGAAGCCGATGCGCCAAGCGCGGTCTTCATAATGGGCCGGAAAGACTTCGATGGTGTCGCCGCGCACGCGGAACGTGCCGCGTGAGAAATCGGGCGTGCGCTTGTATTGCAGCGCGACCAGATCATTGATCAGCTGACGCTGGTCAATGCGCTCGCCCAGTTTCAGCGAGAAGGTCATGGCGGTATAGGTTTCGACCGAGCCGATACCGTAGATGCAAGACACAGAGGCGACGATGATCACGTCATCGCGCTCGATCAAAGCGCGCGTGGCAGCATGGCGCATCCGGTCGATCTGTTCATTGATTGAGGATTCTTTCTCGATGAATGTGTCGGTGCGCGGGACGTAAGCTTCTGGCTGGTAATAGTCGTAGTAGGAGACGAAATATTCCACCGCATTGTCGGGGAAGAAGCTTTTGAATTCACCATAGAGCTGCGCGGCGAGTGTTTTGTTCGGCGCGAGAATGAGGGCAGGGCGATTGGTGCGCGCAATCACTTGCGCCATGGTGAATGTCTTGCCCGAGCCGGTGACACCGAGCAGCACCTGATCGCGCTCGCGTCCCTCAACGCCTTTGAGCAATTCTTCAATGGCGGCTGGTTGGTCGCCTTTGGGTTCAAATTCCGAGACGATTTTGAACTTGATGCCGCCTTCGGATTTTTCAGGCCGCGCGGGGCGGTGGGGCACCCAGGCCTGTTCGTCACGCAGATTGGGGTCGCCTGCTTCGAGCAGGCTTTTGAGCGATTCGGCGGTGGCGGTGGAGCCAGAGACTTCCATCGTCGCGCGGGCCGGGCGCTGGCGCTTGGGGCGCGCCTCGGTGAAGTCGAGATCGCCGGTCGGGTCGAGGCCGAAGCTCTCGGCCAGTTTCGGGTCGATGCCGGTGATCGGGCCTGCATCAAAGCTGGCCTGCGGGGCTTCGCCGAATCCCTTCACCAGCGCCGGATTGAGCAGGGCGGCGAGGTGATCGCCCAGCGGCTGCACATTTGGCTTGGCGGCCTTGCTGGCAGGCATGCGGCTGGCGAGTTTCTTCGGGGGCTTGGCAGGGCTCTTGGGCATGAGCGCAATATGGGGCGGGAATCATCCGGATGCCAGTGTCCGCCGTTGAACAATGCAGTCCGTCCCCCTCCCCCTTGAGGGGAGGGGTTAGGGGTGGGGGTCGCGCAATCTTAGGCATTTCTACGGATCGCGAGCGCGACCAAGATCACGCGACCCCCACCCCGCTCGGGCTTTCGCCCGAGTCGTCCCTCCCCTCAAGGGGGAGGGCGTTGGTGTTGCGAGCTTGAGAGGTCCGAAGGAGCAATTCCTGCGTAGGAAACGACGCATAGGCAGCATTCCTGCCTTGCCCCATCTGCCGCATGGCACTAGTTTCCGCCGTCCCTCCCATACAGATTCTTCTCGGAGCACCATCATGGCCTTCCTTGCCGACGCCCTTTCCCGCGTAAAGCCTTCCGCGACCATCGCGGCGACGCAGAAAGCGCGTGACCTCAAGAATGCGGGCCGTGACATCATCTCCCTGTCGGTGGGCGAACCGGATTTCGATACGCCGGATAATATCAAGCAGGCCGGCATTGCCGCCATCCAGCGCGGCGAGACGAAGTATACGCCGGTGCTCGGCATCCAGCCGCTGCGCGAGGCTATCGCCCGCAAGTTCAAGCGTGAGAACGGCCTCGACTACAAGTGGACGCAGACGATTGTCGGCACCGGCGGCAAGCATGTTCTCTTCAACGCCTTCATGGCGACCATGAACCCGGGCGATGAAGTCATCATTCCGGCGCCTTATTGGGTGTCCTATCCCGACATGGTGCTGCTGTGCGGCGGTAATCCGGTCTTCGTGCCTTGCACGATGGAGCATAATTTCAAGCTGCAGCCCGAGGCGCTCGAAAAGGCAATCACACCGCGCACCAAATGGCTGATCCTCAACTCGCCGTCCAACCCGACAGGCGCGGCCTATACCCGCGCCGAATTGCAGGCTGTAGGTGAAGTGCTCAAGCGCCATCCGCATGTCTGGGTTCTCACCGACGACATGTATGAGCACCTTTGCTATGGCGATTTCGAATACACGACCGTTGCGCAGGTCTGCCCCGACCTGATGGATCGCACGCTGACCATGAATGGCGTGTCTAAGGCCTATGCCATGACCGGCTGGCGCGTTGGTTATGCGGCTGGTCCAGATCAGCTGATCAAGGCCATGGACCTCCTGCAGGGCCAGCAGACGTCAGGCACATGCTCGATCGCCCAATGGGCGGCCGTGGAAGCGCTCGATGGTTCGCAGGCGCATCTGCCGGTGTTCAAGGCCGCCTTCCAGGAGCGCCGCGATCTGGTGGTCTCGATGCTCAATCAGGCCAATCTCCTGACTTGCCCGACGCCGGAAGGCGCCTTCTATGTCTATCCGTCCTGCGAGCAGGCGATTGGCAAGAAGACGAAGGAAGGCAAAGTCATCGCCAATGACGAGGACTTCATTTCCGAACTGCTGATGGCAGAAGGTGTGGCGGTCGTGCATGGCACGGCCTTCGGTCTTGGCCCGAACTTCCGCATTTCCTATGCCGCCTCGGTGCCGACACTCGAAGACGCCTGCACGCGCATTCAGCGCTTTACGGGCAGCCTGGTGTAAGCGGCGGCTCACGCAAGAAACAAAGGCCCTGTCGAAAGACAGGGCCTTTTTTGTGCGCTCACCTGCGCCGTCGTTGCGAGGAGCAAAGCGATGAAGCAATCCAGAGGCCTCACGTGCTGCCTCTGGATTGCTTTGCTCCTCGCAATGACGGTGGGCGTGAAACAAAAAAAGGCCCCGGAAAACCGGGGCCTTTTGTTTCTTGGAAGAAGACAGAGATCAGTGGGCGACGTCGGCCCAGACCTTCTTCTTCGTGTAGTAGAGCAGGCCGGCGAAGACGAGCAGGAAGGCCATGGCGCGGAAGCCGGTCTTCTTGCGTTCTTCGAGTTTCGGCTCGGCAGCCCACATCATGAACGCCGCAACGTCGCGCGAATATTGCAGCAGCGTCTTGGGCGAACCGTCTGTGTATTCCACTGCGCCGTCAGCGAGCGGGGCAGCCATGGCGATCTTGTTGCCGGGCATGTAGTCGTTCCAGTTCGGATCATCCGCCTTGGAATAACCGTTCAGCAGAGCCACGATATAATCGGGGCCATGTTCCTGATAGGCGCCGCCGGGGATCGGCAGAGCGTCAATCAGGAAGAGCGGGAAACCACGCGAATAGCCGCGCGCCTTGGCGAGCAGCGAGAAATCCGGCGGTGCCGCGCCGAGTGCAGCGCGAGCTGCTTCCGGATTAGCGAAAGGTGCCGGGAACTTGTCCGAAGGGCGGCCGGGACGTTCAAACATATCGCCGGATTCGTTCGGGCCGTCCTTGACCTTATATTCCGCGGCAAGTGCCTTGACCTGCGCTTCCGAGAATTGCGGGCCGCCTTCTTCCGAGAGGTTGCGGAACGCCACGCGCTTCATCGAATGGCAGTTCGAGCAAACTTCGCGATAGACCTGAAAACCGCGCTGCAATTGCGCACGATCGAACTTGCCGAAAGCTCCGGCGAAGCTCCAGGGCTGACGCTCTGGCAGCTTGCTGTCATGGCCGCCAGCGGCGAGCACCGGACCCGCGACAAGTGCTGTCGCGAGGCCGAGGATGGTGAGGCTGAGTTTGGTCTTGATCATTGTCGTCATGTCCCTCGATCAGCCTTACTTGTTTTCGGGTGCATGTGCGGCACCAGCCGCAGCAGCACTCGCTGAACCACCACGTGCCAGCACCGAATCCGCAATGGAAGCGGGTAGCGGCTTGGGTGTCTCAAAGAGGCCCAAGAGCGGCATGATGATGAGGAAGAAGGCAAAGTAATAGACGGTCAGGATACGTGAAGCGATCACGTAGCCGCCTTCTGCCGGCATCGCGCCGAGATAGCCAAGGCCAATCCCGCAAAGCACGAAGACGACGAAGAAGACGCGATAGACCGGACGGAAGTTTGCCGATTTCACGCGTGACGTATCCAGCCAAGGCAGGAAGGCCAACACGGCAATCGAGCCGAACATGGCAATGACACCACCGAGCTTGTCGGGAATGGCGCGCAGGATCGCGTAGAACGGCAGGAAGTACCATTCCGGCACGATGTGGGCTGGTGTCACCATCGGGTTGGCGTCGATGTAATTGTCGGGGTGACCGAGATAGTTCGGCACATAGAAGATGAACCAGCTGAAGAAAGCCAGGAACACCACCATGGCAAAACCGTCCTTGATGGTCGCGTAAGGTGTGAAGGGCAACGTGTCGCGCTTCACGTCTTTAACTTCCACGCCGGTCGGATTGTTCTGCCCCGACACATGCAGTGCCCACACATGCAAGGCGACAACAGCCGCAATCATGAAGGGGAGCAGGTAATGCAGCGAGAAGAAGCGGTTCAGTGTCGGATTGTCGACCGAATAACCGCCCCACAGCCAGGTCGTGATGGACGTTCCCACCAGCGGAATGGCCGAGAAGAGGTTGGTAATGACGGTGGCGCCCCAGAAGGACATCTGGCCCCAAGGCAAAACGTACCCCATGAAAGCGGTGGCCATCATCAACAGGAAGATGACAACGCCCAGGATCCAGAGCACTTCACGCGGCGCCTTGTAGGAGCCGTAGTAAAGGCCGCGCAGCATGTGAATATAGACGGCGATGAAGAACATCGAGGCGCCATTCGCATGGGTGTAGCGCATGAACCAGCCCCAGTTCACGTCGCGCATGATGTGCTCGACCGACTGGAAGGCATAATCGACATGCGGGGTGTAATGCATGACCAGCACAATGCCGGTGATGATCTGCACGCCCAGCATCAGCGACAGGATGCCGCCGAAAGTCCAGAAATAATTGAGGTTCTTCGGGGTCGGATAGACCACGAAAGAAGAGTGCATCAGGCCCATGATCGGGAGCCGGCTTTCAAACCAGCGGCCGATGGCGCTCTTGGGGACGTAAGTTGAAGGTCCGCTCATGTCGTTCACTCGTTTCGATGTTTTGTCTTGTCAGCACAGCGATGCGCGAAACCCGGGCGTGAACCCGGGTTTGGAATTCTCAGCCGATACGAACTTTCGTGTCAGTCACGAACTGATACGGAGGCACGTCCAGATTGCGCGGAGCCGGCCCCTTACGGATGCGGCCTGACGTATCATAGTGCGAGCCATGGCACGGGCAGAACCAGCCATCATAATCGCCAGAATGGCCAAGTGGCACGCAACCCAAATGGGTGCAAACGCCCGTCACGATCAACCATTCCGGCTTTTTGACGCGTTCCGCGTCAGCCTGCGGATCTGGGAGCTGAGCGAGCGGTGTCGCTTGGGCTTCCTGAATTTCCTTGGCTGTGCGGTGGCGCACGAACACCGGCTTGCCGCGCCATTTCACGGTCATGATGCCGCCGGCAGGCAAAGCCGCCAGATCGACTTCGGTCGACGCCAAAGCGAGCGTCGAAGCGTCGGGGTTCATTTGGCTGATCAATGGCCATGCCACTGAACCAACGCCAACCGCCGCAACTGCGCCGGTCGCAATATAAAGAAAGTCCCTGCGGGTCGGCTCGACCGTCGTTGCTTCTGCCACGATTAACCCCCAAATTCATGCCATCATCTGCTCCATCGCGCAGGTGCCGCCTGTTGGCGGGAAAGGCCTGCGGAGGGCATTTTCGAGCGGCGGTCAGATATGTCCGCCCCCCGTCGGTCGTTGGATACGTCCGACACCCGGTTGCGGCAATGCGACCCATCGCCACCGCAGCCGTATAAAAACGGCCTCAGGCGCGGGAATCCGCTCTCGAGCGCGGGTTGTTTCGCACCCTTCGCCGCACTTGTCTATAGTCACGTCCTCGTGACATCGTTTAGTCTTGGTTTAGTCCTGCATCTAGTTTCATCTCCCCGTTTGCCCCCTTATGGGAGGCCTTTTTCGAAACCCTGTCCGGGGCCTCAATTCCGGGCCCTAGAGCGTCCGTCCTGATGACCGATCCCGATCGCCTCTCCTCTGCGCTCCCCCAAGGACGCCTGACGCTTGCTCTCTACCAGCCCGACATTCCCCAAAACGCTGGCACGATGATGCGTGCCTGTGCTTGTCTGGGGGTGGATGCGGCCATTATCGAGCCGGCTGGGTTTCCGGTCTCGGATCGCCACTTTCGCCGCTCGGGCATGGACTATCTCGACCATGTTCCCATTGACCGGCACGCTTCCTTTGCGGCTTTTGAGGGCTGGCGGTCCAAGGCGGGTCGCAGGCTCGTCCTGCTGACCACCAAGGGCGCGGTCGATTATCTGGATTTTGTCTTCCAGCCGGGGGACGTCATTCTGGTTGGCAGGGAATCAGCTGGGGTGCCCGATCAAGTTCATGAGGCTGCCGATGCGCGGATCGTGATCCCGGTCAGGCCGGGGCTTCGCTCGCTCAATGTGGCCGTGGCTGCGGCCATGGTGATGGGGGAGGCCTTGCGCCAATTGGGGAAGGAAGAAAAATGACCGACACTATTTTGGCGCAGCGTCAAGCCGAGGCGCGGGCCTGGTTTGAAAGCCTGCAAGACAAGATCATTGCTGCTTTTGAAGCGCTGGAAGATGCAGCCGACATGCATCTTCATCCTGATGCGCCCAAGATGCCTGGCCGTTTCGAGCGAAAGCCATGGACGCGCGACAATCATGATGGTGCACCGGGTGGTGGTGGTCGCATGGGCATGCTGCACGGGCGTTTCTTTGAAAAAGCGGGTGTGCACACCTCCACTGTTTTCGGAACCTTTGCGCCTGAATTTGCCAAACTGATTCCGGGTGCAGCTGAAGACCCGCGTTTCTGGGCGTCGGGCATTTCGCTGATTGCCCATCCCTGGAACCCCAATGCGCCCACCGTGCATATGAACACGCGCTTTGTTGTGACATCAAAAGCATGGTTTGGCGGGGGTGCGGATCTGACGCCCGTGATGATGTCGCGCCGCACGCAGGAAGACCCAGATTCAATAGCTTTTCATGCGGCGCTTGAAACCTGCTGTGGTCGTCATGAGATTGCGGATTACCCGAAATATAAAGCCTGGTGCGAAGAATATTTTTGGTTGCCGCATCGCAGCGAGCCGCGTGGCATTGGCGGTATTTTCTATGACTATCTCAATTCTGCGGGTGATGCCGAAAACAGCGCATGGGACAAGGATTTCGCACTGACACGGGATGTCGGAGAGACATTTGTGTCCGTCTATCCCCAGATTGCACGCGCGAATATGACCAAGCCCTGGACGGAACAGATGCGCGAAGAGCAGCAAGTGCGTCGCGGACGGTATGTCGAGTTCAATCTGCTTTATGACCGCGGCACGATTTTCGGCCTCAAAACAGGCGGAAATGTCGACTCGATTCTCTCATCCATGCCGCCCAGTGTGAAATGGCCTTGAGAGCGCGGTGAATCCGGCACGCTGATGCGCGCCGGGCAGTCTTGGCCAAAAAAGATATCGGTCTTGAACAAGCGAAAAGGCGTGTAATACAGGCACTCAATATGCCAACCATCGCTTGATGGTCGTGACCAGATATTGAAGCCCTCGTTCCACACAAATA
Organism: uncultured Hyphomicrobiales bacterium; assembly: GCA_903851305.1. Taxonomy (GTDB): domain Bacteria; phylum Pseudomonadota; class Alphaproteobacteria; order Rhizobiales; family Beijerinckiaceae; genus Terripilifer. The sequence goes on from CAINNX010000029.1 coordinate 50,908, forward strand.
GTGTGGCATGACTGAGACCCAGGCCAATGAAGGCCATTGTAAAAAACATAAAACGAATGATTTCCATAATCGGCCGACAAATCATGATGCGCAATGCGCCAATCATGTGATCAGGCTTTGCGGAAAGTCCACAGCTTGTTGCCCAGAAAACTCCAGAGCATCACGATGCCAGTCGTTACAACTTGGGCAAGTAGATATGGAGCCTCTGCTTTTTCGACAAAAATTATCATCATGCCCCAAGTGGCAAAAAATCCGGTCGTTGCGACCGCTATAAATCGCCAGATGGCTTCACTATGGGTTCTGTCGCTCACAAACGTGTGTCGGCGGTTGAGCACATAGGACGTGATGCCGCCACATAAATAGCCGATGAGTGTCGCGGGCACCGGCGACCAGCCAAACAGCTCCACAAGCGCAATCAGTGCCCCGTAATGGGCTGTCGCGGCAATAACGCCAACAATCACAAAGGCTGAGATCTGTTTTCTGAGTGGCATGATTATCTGGTAGCGGGCGTGAGATGATTTGTCACCTCTCCCGCAACGCCATTTTACGAATTAACGAATCGTAACAGATCGTTGGATATTTCGTAGGGATGTTTCTGGTTTGGTGTCGGCCTCCCCTTGCGGAACCTCGACCGTTCTTATGCGTTCCTTTAATGTTTCCTGCGATTGTAGTTTGTTTTTTAATTGATTGACGGAATTTGATGGTGTTTCGACAAGCCGCATTGGGGCAAAGGTTAGGTGCGTTCTGTCGCGCCGGATCTGGCGCTGTTTTTGTCGAATTTTCACTCGCGCTTTGGCCTTTATTGGCGACGCTTCTGTTTGTCTATGACACGGGCGCGAATTTCCTGACATTTCGTCAGGTTGACCTGGCGGGTGCAGCTCTCATCGAAAAAATGCGCAGCGGACAAATTGATCCACGCAATTACACCCAAGCCTCGTTTCGCCAGTCCTTATTGTGTCCGGCCGTCACCATTGTTGCTTGCGATCAGTTCGTGGTCCATTTGTCGGATGCGCAGACCGGCCCCAAGTTGACGCCCACGCAGGTCTCTGGTGCGCAATGGTGTCCAGGTGGACCATCGGATGCGCGCATCCTGCAGATTGCATTCCCTGTGCCGTTTTTGTCGCGCATTTGGGCCGGCGCGCTTGTTGATGCGCATGTGTATTACGTGTCGGCTTTTGGATTGCGTAATCGTCCCGATGTTGCTGTGGGGGCGTGCTGACATGCGTGCCTTATTCGCCAGATTTCGTGCAGACATGTCAGGCCTGACGTTGATTGAATCGACCTTCTTCATGTTGCTTCTCATCGCCTTGATGGTAACGGGCACGGAGGTGCAGCGTTATTTTCGTCTGGCGCGTCATATGTCTGCGGGTGGTGAGAGTCTGGCTGATCTGATGGGCCAGCGCCGCGCACCAATGCGTGATTTTAACTGGAGCGAAGATACATCCTCTCTGGTTTGGCTTGTGCCTGAAGTGCAATCGAGCGCGGGCACAGATTGGCGCCAGTCTGTTGGTGTGCAAACCACCTATGTGCGTTTTGTGCCAATTGATCCAAATTGCACCAGCAATTGTTTGGCAGATCGGGCGCGTATTTTGTGGACATGGGACGGCGGTGTTGCAGGGTCGCGGCGTTTGCTCACCGCAGCATCATTCTTGCGCGAATGTGGCGTGGTGCTTTTGCCGGGTGGTGATGGAGCTGCGCGCGACACTTTGCCCGTAGCGCTGTTTACGGGTCAAGATTTGCTCATCGTAACATTGGTGTATCGCTTCCAGCCGCGCGTATTGAATTCTTTATTTACGGCAAAAACCCTTCTGACGCAGGCCTATCTTGCCGTGCCGACCGACAGGCTCACAATTGATCCGTTGGGGATCGCCAATGAGGTCGCGCCATGTCCTTGAAAGTGCTGGCGCACGCAGTTCAGGATTTTCGGGCGCGGCCTTATGGCAATGCGATTTTGATCGCGCTCGCTATCTTGCTGCCGATCATGTTGCTGACAGGCGCGGCCCTTGATTACGGCATGGCCTGGCAGGCACGCCGCAAGCTGGATGTGGCTGCGCAATCAGCAGCGGCGGCTGCAGTCGCGCAAAGCCGCGCCTTGCGGGCTATTTTTCCTGATGTGCCGCTGGAAGACATGATGGAAAAAGGCCGCGGATGCGCCGATATGGTGTTCAATGCGCAAAAGCCCAATGTGCAAAATGTGCGCACGAATTTCCGGCTTGAGCGGACCAGTGAGCGCAGCACATATTTGGCCAGTGTTGAATATGACGCCTTGTTGCCGAGCGTCTTTATGCGTCTCGTTGGCCTTCGCGAACTCAGTTTGCGGGGGCGCGCCACGGCGCTCTGGGTTGCGCGTGATGCGCTACTTGATGATGATTTCAGCGATTATGAAGCCGAGGTGCGCGCAGGTGGCACCAAAGCTTTTGCGCCCCTGAATGGTTGGGTATCAGGATTGCGACTGCGTCCGGGCGGGTCACCCGTCATGCCATTATCGGCGGCTGATCGTTATCCGGGCGCGCCGCCGCCAACTGGCGTTGTCGTGGCCCTTGAGCTCGACACAGGCATCGATAGCGGATTTATCGCCAAAAAGTTTTCGGCTGATCCCGGTTTGCATCAGGTGCGCTACTGGTATCGCGATCAGGCACGCAATGAAACGCTGGCGCCAGCATGGCTGTGTGGCGCGCGCGAAGAGGACGTGATGTGGATGACCACACGCGACCGGAGTCTGGCAGGAAACACCAATCGCATGTCGGTGCATTTGGTACTCGATGAAGGTGGCAGGCCACCTTCGAATGATCTTGGCTTTCATGCCGGCAATCGCATTGATGCTTGTTATAGCTCGGGCGGGCGCTGGATAGAGCGCGTCATCAAAGTCGATATTGCCACGCGTGGCGATTATTGGATCGCCTTCAGGCCCGAGGGGAAAGTTGATTCCCTTGGGCCCTTGATCGCCAATATTTTGGTGTGCCGCGAGCCTTGTGCACGCGACAATGGTGAGCCACGCCCAGCCCCGTCCAGCAATTTTCCGTGGCGCACGGATGAGGTTTTGTTCGAGGATCGTTTCACATCAGTGAGCGAGAATCCGATCGCCAATTCCCCGCCCGCTGGCGCGAGTGGCTGGGATTATCTGCCACCCGGTTGGACGGTTTGGCCTCAAAATCAGGTTGGTTATGTCGCGGGGAAAAGTGGCGCCTCCGGCTATGCCGAGCTTGATGTGCGCACGCCAAGTGGCAGTTATGAAAATCGCGCCATGGCGCGTTCCTTCATGCTCGTGCCAGGCTTCTATCAATTGCGCTATCAATACAGCACAGGCGCTAATCAGGTAGCGGCCGCCGCTTGCAATTATTTCAGCGTGGAGGGCGCTTTGCAGCGCGTGCCACGCCAGCGTGGCGCTGATTCACGACGCGTGTCCGTCCATGTCGATGCTGATTTAGCCTCATTGCATCCCGAGCTGTCCGGGCGTTCGGCCGAAGAGAGGGCCAGCTGGTACACGCCTGATCGCATGCCGGAGCGCGACGCCAGGCTGGAGCGACTGGTGCGTCTGCCCAGTCTCGCCAATGCGGTGGATTTCTGCATCGATGCCCCGGCGGGGGCGCCGATCTCGCGTGAAGTCATGTTCAAGGTGGAGCGCCCCGGCTTGTATTGGATCACCTTTGTCGGGGGTGGAGCGGCGGATGGGGATGGTGGCCGGGTTTCCGCGGTTCAGCTGATTGCCAAAGGGGTGGTTCCGGGTGGGGCTGCCTTGCCGCGTGTGGTGCGTGGTTTTGATCGCAATGACCCCATAAATCCCCCAATGGGCTCTTGGGTGGCGGTGCCGGCCGCAGCTGGTAGCAGGGCGCCCTATAAGGTTCAGCTCTAAGAGATAAAATTTTGAGAGTTTCGTCTGGGGATCGCGGCCTTTCCGGGGTTCCCAGCCTCGGCCTTTTGGGCTACATCAGCGACGACTTTCGGGCCGGGGCTCCCGCCTGATACCCCAAGGGGTTTTCGGAGGACGCGCTCCGGCCAAATCGAGGCCGATAGCGCGGCCTTTTTTTGTGCGCCGAGATAGCCTCGGGCGTGCCAGCGAGACAAGACGAACCATGCCGAAGCGGACAGACATCAAGACCATCCTCATCGTCGGCGCGGGCCCGATCGTCATCGGACAGGCTTGCGAATTCGACTATTCGGGCACACAGGCCTGCAAGGCCCTTCGCGAGGAGGGCTATCGCATTGTGCTGGTCAATTCGAACCCGGCCACGATCATGACCGATCCTGACATGGCCGACCGCACTTATGTCGAGCCGATCACGCCCGAGATTGTTGCCAAGATCATCGAGAAGGAACGCTATGCGGTCCCCGGTGGCTTTGCACTGCTGCCCACCATGGGCGGCCAGACGGCGCTCAATTGCGCGCTCTCGCTCAAGAAAATGGGCGTGCTGGAAAAATTCGACGTCGAGATGATTGGCGCAACGGCTGAGGCCATCGACAAGGCGGAAGACCGCGAATTGTTCCGCGATGCCATGACCAAGATTGGTCTCGACACGCCGCGCTCGCATCAGATCAAGACGCTCGCGCAAGCGCTCGATATCCTTGATGACATTGGTCTGCCCGCGATCATTCGCCCGTCCTTCACCATGGGCGGCACGGGCGGCGGCATAGCCTATAACAAGGCTGAATATATCGAGATCATCGAGCGTGGCATTGATGCCTCGCCGACGAATGAAGTTCTGGTTGAGGAAAGCGTCCTTGGCTGGAAGGAATATGAAATGGAAGTTGTCCGCGACAAGGCGGACAATTGCATCATCGTCTGCTCGATTGAAAACATCGATCCGATGGGCGTTCACACGGGCGACTCGATCACGGTCGCACCAGCCCTGACGCTGACGGACAAAGAATATCAGATCATGCGCGATGCCTCGCTCGCCGTGCTGCGCGAAATTGGCGTGGAAACGGGCGGCTCGAATGTGCAGTTCGCGGTCAATCCCGAAAACGGCCGCATGATCGTCATTGAAATGAATCCGCGCGTGTCGCGCTCATCGGCCCTCGCCTCGAAGGCAACCGGTTTCCCGATTGCCAAAGTCGCCGCGAAACTGGCTGTTGGCTATACGCTCGATGAAATCGCCAATGACATTACGGGTGGCGCAACGCCGGCTTCGTTTGAGCCGACAATCGATTACGTCGTCACCAAAATCCCGCGCTTTGCTTTTGAAAAATTCCCCGGTGCTGAGCCCACGCTGACAACGGCCATGAAGTCGGTTGGCGAATCCATGGCGATTGGCCGCACGTTTGCGGAATCCCTGCAGAAGGCGCTGCGCTCGCTTGAGACGGGTCTGTCGGGTGTTGATGAAGCCGAGATTGAAGGTCTGGGTCTGGGCGATGATCGTGCAGCCATCCGCTCCGCACTTGGCAAGCCGACGCCAGATCGTTTGCTCGTTGTCGCGCAGGCACTTCGCTACGGCATGGCTCACGACGAGATCTATGAAGCCTGCAAGATTGATCATTGGTTTATTGATCGCCTGCAGGAAATTGTGGACCTTGAAAACAAGGTGAAGGCGTTTGGTCTGCCCGATGATGCGGTTAATTTCCGCATGTTGAAGGCTGCTGGTTTCTCGGATGTGCGCCTCAGTTCGCTGGCGGGCCTGACGGAAGCACAAGTGAGTGCGAAGCGCACGGGCCTGAATGTGCATCCGGTCTACAAGCGCATCGACACATGCGCGGCGGAATTCGCCTCGCCCACAGCTTATATGTATTCCACTTATGAAACAACGTTTGCTGGCGCGGAGCCCGTGTGCGAGGCCCAGCCGACCAATCGCGAAAAGATTGTCATTCTGGGTGGCGGGCCAAATCGCATCGGGCAGGGCATTGAGTTTGACTATTGCTGCTGCCACGCCTGCTTTGCTCTGTCGGACGCGGGCTATGAAACCATCATGGTCAATTGCAATCCCGAAACCGTCTCGACCGATTACGACACATCGGATCGCCTTTATTTCGAGCCGTTGACGCAGGAGGATGTGCTCGAAATTCTGCGCAAAGAAAAGATGAATGGCACGCTGAAGGGTGTGATCGTTCAGTTTGGTGGGCAAACGCCGCTGAAGCTGGCCCATAGCCTCGAACAGGCTGGCATTCCGATACTGGGCACCAGCGTCGACTCGATTGATCTGGCCGAAGATCGTGATCGCTTCAAGCGCCTGCTCGACAAGGTTGGTCTGAAGCAGCCCAAGAATGGCATTGCCTATTCCGTTGAGCAGTCGCGTTTGATTGCGGCTGAGCTTGGTCTGCCGCTCGTCGTGCGCCCCTCTTATGTGCTGGGTGGTCGCGCGATGGCGATCATTCGTGACGAGGCTGCGTTTGATGATTATCTCTTGGGCACGCTGCCGGGCCTCGTGCCGGCAGAAGTGAAATCGCGCTATCCCAACGACAAGACGGGGCAGATCAACACGGTGCTGGGCAAAAACCCGCTGCTGTTTGATCGCTATTTGTCGGATGCGGTGGAAGTCGACGTCGACTGCCTGTGCGATGGCAAGGATGTCTTCGTTGCGGGCATTATGGAGCATATCGAAGAAGCGGGCATTCACTCCGGTGACTCGGCCTGCTCGCTGCCGCCGCGCTCTTTGTCGCCCGAAGTCATCAAGACACTCGAAGAGCAGACTGCGAAACTCGCGCTAGCGCTCAATGTTGGTGGCCTGATGAACGTCCAATATGCGCTGAAGGACGGCGAGATCTATGTGCTCGAAGTCAATCCGCGCGCCTCGCGCACGGTGCCGTTCGTCGCCAAGGTGATTGGTGAGCCGATTGCCAAGATTGCCTCGCGCATCATGGCAGGCGAGTCGCTGGCGAGCTTTGGCCTGAAGAAGACCGAGCTGCAGCATGTTGGCGTCAAGGAAGCCGTCTTCCCCTTCGCCCGCTTCCCCGGTGTCGACACGGTGCTGGGCCCAGAAATGCGCTCGACGGGCGAAGTCATCGGCCTTGATCGCTCGTTCGAAGTGGCCTTTGCCAAGAGCCAGCTCGGCGGCGGCACGAAAGTGCCGACCTCTGGCACGGTCTTCGTGTCGGTTCGCGATGCGGACAAGCCGCGTGTTCTCTCGACCATGAAAATGCTGGCCCAGGAGGGCTTCAAGATCGTGGCGACCGGGGGCACCCAACGCTTCCTGGAGGCCGAGGGCGTCGCGTCCGAGAAGATCAACAAAGTGTCAGAAGGCCGCCCGCATGTGGTCGATGCCATCAAAAATGGCTCAATCCAGTTGGTTTTCAATACGACAGAGGGGGCGCAGGCGTTGGCTGACAGCCGGTCACTCCGCCGTTCGGCCCTCTTGCATAAGGTGCCTTACTACACCACTCTAGCAGGGTCGATTGCGGCGGCGCAGGGGATCAAAGCCTATAAGGGCGGTGATCTTGAGGTTCGCGCCCTGCAAGATTATTTCAACTGACGAGAGGCGGGCAGCTCCGCTCCCCCTCGTTTTCCTGAATTCCCGCAGTTCGGGAGGCCTTTTGGGCCTCACGGGCGGTGATTCTTTGTGTCAGGGACAGGTCTTGCCTGTTTCGGACCAGCTATTAGAATTCGGAAAGATACGGATATGGAAAAGATTCCCATGACCGCCCCGGGCTATGTCGCTCTCGAAGAAGAGCTGCGGCGTCGCCAGCAGGAAGAACGCCCGCGCATCATCGCGGCGATCTCCGAAGCGCGCTCGCATGGCGACCTGTCCGAAAATGCGGAATATCACGCCGCCAAAGAATCGCAGTCTTTGAATGAAGGCCGCATTGCAGAGCTTGAAGACAAGCTCGCGCGTGCCGAAGTCATCGACGTGTCGAAACTGTCTGGCAATACGATCAAATTCGGCGCCACCGTCACCCTCATTGATGAGGATACGGAGGAGGAGAAGACCTATCAGATCGTTGGCGAGAGCGAAGCCGATGTGAAAGATGGCAAGGTCTCCATTACGTCGCCAATTGCGCGTGCGCTGATCAGCAAAAAGGTCGGTGACACGGTAGAGGTGAATACGCCCGGTGGTGGCAAGAGTTACGAAATCACCGCCATCGCCTATAAGTGAGCGCGCAGCTTCCCGCAGGCACGCGTGCCTGGATCTTGCAATCAGGCAAGATCGGGCATGAGGTCAATTGCATGGGTGTGGCCCATGAGCTTGGTCTCGAGCCGCAGATGCGGCCTGTGCGCCCGCGCGCATTGTTTGAATTCTTCGCGCCCTGGGGGCCGATTGATCCACGCGATAATCCGGCGCGGCCTGACAGCCCTTTGCATGGGCCTTGGCCCGATCTTGTTTTCGCATCGGGTCGTGTGACGGTGCCTTATCTGCGCGCCATCAAGCGACTGTCGGGCGGCAAGACCTTCACGGTATTTCTGCAAGATCCGCACATTGGCCCCAAGGCCGCTGATCTGATCTGGGTGCCTGAGCATGATCGCCTGCGTGGCGAGAATGTGCTCGTCACGCTGACATCCCCCCATCATATGCGCCCGTCAGTCTTGGCTGAGGCGCGACAAAGCCCGGATCCGCGCTTTGCGCATCTGCCGCAGCCGCGTGTCGGCATGGTTCTGGGTGGCCCCAGTGGCGCGCATCGCTTTGAAGCGCGCGACATTGCTGCGCTATGCGATATGGCGCGTGAAATTTTGGCCAGTGGCCAAGGTCTGATGGTGACGCCGTCGCGTCGCACGCCGTCTGAGTTGATGGATGCTTTGCGCGGAGCTATTGCCGAAAGTGGCTCTGCAGCAAGGGCTTTTATCTGGGATGGGACAGGCGGCAATCCTTATGCGCAAATTCTGGCGCAGGCCTCAGCCTTGGTCGTCACAGCGGACAGTGTGAATATGGTGGGCGAGGCAGTGTCCACGGGTGTGCCTGTCTTCATTTATGAGCCGACAGGTGGCGCAGCCAAAATGTCGGGCTTTCTCGAAAAACTTGTCGGCGCGGGCGCGTTGCGTCGTCTGCCAGACCAGCGCGCGCAAGGTTGGTCCTTGGAGCGGTGGGATTATCCCCCCGTTGATGCCACGGTGATCATCGCTGCTGAAGTGGTGAAAAGATATCGCGCGTTTCGGGGGATGTAGGCTCAATGCGCGGTGCGCGCCGCTTCTCCCAGAGGGAGAAGCGGTCAGCGAAGCTGACTGATGAGGGGTTACAATCTAACGACTAAGAATAAAGCCCCTCACCCCGCCCCTTTGGGGCCACCCCCTCCCTCTGGGAGAGGGTAAACTTACACTCGCACAGTTTCATTCGGATAAGACAGCTGATCGCGGGCCAGCCAGGCCTGAGTCACGTAATTCAGAATGAGCGATTTGCGCTCGCCCTGGATGGTGCGCTTTTCGAAACCGTGCCAGGTGTTGTCGCTGGGCACGAAAATCATGGCGCTGTTGCGCTTGAAGGGCGAGCGGCCAAAGTGCTTGTCTTCGCGCTCGTAAATATCAGTGCCCAATTCCTCATGGCCTGCGCCCGATGACAAATAGATCAGGCAGGTGAATTTCTTCACGCCGAGATCTGTGTGGGGTTGAAGCCAGAAGCCGTCTGTATCCACCGCATATTCGAGACGCAGATAAGTGTCATCAATCGGTGCGCCAAAGCCGGTTTGGATGGCCTGCGCGACCTCTTTCGACTGCAACGCTTCTGCAACTTTGCGCATGACGGGAAAGCGCGCCATCGATGGGACGTCGAAATAGGAGCGCTGGTCATTGTGCAATTCGCGCTTGCCCGACACGCCGGCGAGTGCGGGCGCTGAGACCGGCAGCTCGTTCAGTTCATCGGCGACAGCAGCCGGGAACACATTGTCGATCAGCCAATGGCGATAGGGCGCTTCAAAGGTCTGGCGCGCATTGATGCTGGCAGTGACGCTGGCAATGATGTCGGCGGTGGTGATCGCGCTCGTATTTGGCATGGGAGGGTCTGCCTTTATGAAAGCTATGGGGCCGTCTGGGCCCACGAATTGGGCCGCACACTAGAGCCGCCCCCATCGACGGGCAAGCTTTTGCTGCCGGAGCGCCAGTGACACAATGCCCCCAGCGCGCAGAGGCTCTGGCCTGTGATCAACCGGGCGGCCAGCCTTGCAGCCAGCGCATGTCGTTCTTATACCTAAGAGCATGTCCTAGGGCGCTTGTGGCCCTGACGCTGCCCGCTGCGGGCTTCACGAAACCGCCTTTTTCAGAGATTTGCCGATGACGTCCACCGTCCCACAGCATGCGCGCATGATTATCGTCGGCTCCGGCCCGGCGGGCTATACAACAGCGATCTATGCAGCCCGCGCGATGCTTAAACCCATGATGATCTCCGGCTTTGAGCCTGGTGGCCAGTTGATGATCACGACCGATGTCGAGAATTATCCGGGTTTTGCCGATGCGATCCAGGGCCCCTGGCTGATGGAGCAGATGCGCAAACAGGCTGACCATGTCAGCACGGACATGGTCTCTGACCACATTACCAAGGTTGATCTTGCCAAGCGCCCCTTCACGCTGTGGGGGGATAGTGGCGCTATTTACACCTGTGACACGCTCGTCATTGCCACAGGTGCCAAGGCGAAATGGCTGGGCTTGCCCTCAGAGGAAAAGTTCAAGGGCTTTGGTGTCTCGGCTTGTGCGACCTGCGATGGGTTCTTCTATCGCGGCAAGGAAGTCATGGTGGTCGGCGGCGGCAATTCCGCTGTCGAAGAAGCGCTGTATCTGTCGCATCTCGCCTCGAAAGTGACGGTCATTCATCGCCGTGACTCGTTCAAGGCTGAGCGCATCTTGCAGGATCGCCTGTTCAAGACGCCGAATGTCGAAATCATCTGGGACAGCGCGATTGAAGAAATCTGCGGCGATACCTCGCCGCTGGGCGTCACCCATGTGAAGCTGAAGAATGTGAAGAGCGGCGCGATCACCGAGCGCCCCGTGCATGGCGTGTTTGTGGCCATCGGTCATGAGCCCGCCTCGCAGCTCTTTGCTGGCCAGCTCGAGATCAAGCCCAACGGCTATATCAAGACGGCGCCCGATTCCACGCAGACCAGCGTGCCGGGCGTTTATGCCGCTGGTGACGTCACGGATGACATTTATCGCCAAGCCGTGACCGCGGCGGGTCTGGGCTGCATGGCCGCGCTTGAAGCCGAGCGTTGGTTGGCGGCGCAACCCAAAGCGCAGGCAGCCGAATAATCGCATCGCACTTCGTTGAAGGAGGAGCCTCGTGGATTGGGACAAGCTGCGCATCTTTCATGCGGCTGCCGAGGCGGGCTCCTTCACCCATGCGGGTGACACGCTGGGACTAAGCCAGTCTGCAGTCAGCCGACAGGTCAGTGCTCTGGAGCACGATCTCAAGGTTCCGCTGTTTCATCGCCATGCACGCGGGCTGATTTTGACCGAGCAGGGAGAGCTGCTGTTTCGCACGGTGAAAGATGTCTGGCAGAAGCTGGATGCCACACGCATGCGCCTGTCTGATAATCGCGAGCGCCCGCACGGCTTGTTGCGTGTAACCACCACGGTGGGTGTGGGCACGGAATGGCTGACGCCGCGCATCGCCGAATTTCTGGAGCTTTATCCTGATATCGAACTCAATCTGATTTTGTCGGATGACGAGCTGGATATCAGTATGCGCGAAGCTGATGTGGCGCTGCGTGTGCGCGAGCCTGTGCAGCCCGATCTCATTCGCCGCCGCCTCTTCACCATGCATTTTCATGCCTATGCGGCGGCAAGCTATCTCAAGCGCTATGGTCAACCTAAAACGCTGGATGACCTCGATAAGCATCGCATCCTGACTTACGGTGCTTCATCTGCGCATTACCTGACCAATATCAATTCGCTGCAATATGCAGGGCGGGCATCGCGTGCGTCGCGTCCGTCTGCAATGACCTGCAATAATATTCCAGCGCTTCGCCGTGCGGTGGAAGCGGGCGCGGGGATTTCTGTGCTGCCGGATTATCTGGTCGGGCCAGATTCATCGCTCGTGCGCATTCTGCCAGAAGCCGATATGCCGGAGCTAGATTGCTATCTGGTCTATCCGGAAGAGTTAAAAAATGTCGCTCGTATTCAGGTGTTTCGTGACTTTCTGGTGACCAGCGCGCAGCGTTGGGATTTTTAGTCCGTCATTGCGAGCGTGAGCTAAGAAATCCAGAGAAGCACGTGTAGCTTTCTGGATTGCTTCGCCTTCGGCTCGCAATGACGCTTTAAAACCAGATCTTCTCGCCTTCCATCCCCTTGTAGAGATGGGCGACCTCTTCGCCGTAGCCGTTGAACAAAGTGGTCGGTACGCGATTGCCTTTGCCCAGCACTTCTTCAGTTGCTTGCGACCAGCGCGGATGCGCGATGTCCGGATTTACATTGGCCCAGAAGCCATATTCGGAAGATTGCAGTGACTGCCAGAAATTCTTGGGCTGCTCTGTGACAAACGAAATACGCGTCACGGACTTCACCGATTTGAAGCCATATTTCCACGGCGTGTGTAGGCGGATCGGTGCGCCAAATTGTTTGGCGAGCGGCTTGCCATAAGCGCCTGTCACCATCAGCGTCAGATCATTGGTGGCTTCCGCCATGGTCAGCCCCTCGACATAGGGCCACGGATACCAGCTCTGCTTTTGTCCGGGGCCCATTTTGGGGTCGAGGAATGTTTCAAAGCGCACATATTTTGCGCCTGATGTTGGCTTGGCGAGATCTACCAATTGCTTCAGCGGAAAGCCTGTCCACGGCACGGTCATCGACCAGGCCTCGACACAGCGGTGGCGGTAGAGGCGCTCTTCGAGCTGCACTTTCTTGAGCAAATCATCGATGGCGATCTTGAAGGGCTTTTCGACCAGTCCGTCGATGCTGATGTCCCATGGCCGCGTTTTCAGCGAGTCAACACGCGTGAAGATGCGCTTGTCCATGCCGAATTCATAAAAATTATTATATTGGCCGTTGAGCTTTTCCGGCGTGATGTCGCGATCAAGCTTGAACGCTTCATTGCGGCGCGCGGGATAGAGGCTGGCTGATGGGTCAGCGTCCTCGGCGGCGGCGAGTGCGGGCAGGGCGCTTGTGGCAATGGCGCCCGCACCGGCGCCCAGCAGCGCACGACGATTGAGGAAGAGCGCTTCGGGCGTAGCCTCGCGCTCGGCAATTTCCCAACCCTTGCGGCGAAAATAATGCATGGCGTTCTCCTTTGCCTCGATCATGGGCTGATTGGCCCACAAGGCAAGTCACATTCGCGTCTTGCTATTGGTATGCCCTTTTCCCAAACTGGGCATGTCATTGCTTGGAGCGCTGCGCTGCGTTCGCAATGTCGGGAGATAGGCATGACCAAGGCATTAATTGGTATTATCGGCGGCTCAGGAATTTACGATCTTCCCGGCTTGCAGGATCTGCGTGAGGAAAAAATTGTCACGCCTTGGGGAGAGCCGTCAGATGCTTTACGCTTTGGCTGCATCGGCGACACGCAGGCTGTGTTTCTGCCCCGCCATGGGCGCGGACATCGCCTGTCACCGTCCGGCATCAATTACCGGGCTAATATTGACGCGCTGAAGCGTGTCGGCGTGACGGATATCGTGTCGGTCTCGGCCTGCGGGTCGTTTCGTGCCGATCTGGCGCCGGGCACTTTTGTGCTGGTGGATCAATTCATCGATCGCACGCAGGGGCGCGCGTCGTCCTTCTTTGGCAATGGCTGTGTCGCGCATGTGTCCATGGCGCACCCCGTTGCACCAAAATTGCAGGACCGCATTGCAGCGGCTGCGCGGGCTGAGGAGATCGGCGTGGTGCGTGGCGGCACTTATGTCTGCATGGAGGGGCCGCAATTTTCCTCGCTCGCAGAATCGCTCGCCTATCAAGCCATGGGTTGCGATGTCATCGGCATGACCGCCATGCCAGAAGCCAAACTCGCGCGTGAGGCCGAAATTTCTTATGCCACCATTGCCATGGTGACGGATTTTGATTGCTGGCATCCAGATCATGGTCAGGTGGATGTGGCGGCCGTGATTAAAGTCGTGCATGAGAATGCCGCCAAAGCTGGAAAGCTTCTGGCGCGGTTGATTGCTGACTTTCCAGAGGTGCATGAAGCTTGCCCGGTCGGCTCAGACCGCGCACTCGACAATGCGATCATGACAGCGCCTGCGATGCGCGACCCTGATCTGCTAAAGAAACTCGATGCCATCATGGCCCGCGTCAACGCGCGTTAAAGGACTGCAAGACAATGACGGTTGAACAAGACTTGCGCGCGGCGATCCGCACCATTCCGGATTATCCCAAGCCCGGCATTATGTTTCGCGACATTACGACTTTGCTCGGAAACCCGCGCGCGTTTCGCCGCGCTGTGGATGAACTGGTGCAGCCATGGGCTGGCACCAAGATGGACAAGGTCGCGGGCATGGAAGCGCGTGGCTTTATTCTGGGTGGCGCAGTGGCGCATCAATTGTCAGCTGGTTTTGTGCCGATCCGCAAAAAGGGCAAGCTGCCGCACACAACGGTGTCGATTGCTTACTCGCTGGAATATGGCATCGACGAAATGGAAATGCATACGGATGCTGTGGTGAAGGGTGAGCGCGTCATTCTGGTGGACGATCTCATCGCTACCGGTGGCACGGCAGAAGGTGCGGTGAAACTCCTGCAGAAGATGGGCGCAGAAGTTGTCGCTGCCTGCTTTGTGATTGACCTGCCAGAGCTTGGTGGCGCCAAGAAGATCGAGGCGCTCGGTGTGCCTGTGCGCACTTTGGTAAAGTTTGAAGGGCATTGATCCCTCGCGGCGTCACTGCGAGGAGCGTCGGCTTCGTTCCCCTCCCCCTTGTGGGGAGGGGTTAGGGGTGGGGGTCGTGCAATCTGTATTGCTGGAACATACCGCGCGCATCATGATTTAAAGCGCACGACCCCCACCTCGCTCTGCTTCGCAGAGTCGTCCCTCCCCACAAGGGGGAGGGAAAAATACTGCGGTTAGAGCTTCCAGAAATTCACGCTCTCAAATTCAAACACGGCAGCGCCGTGCTGGTTGATGCCGGTGTTTTTGGCCTTCACCAACCCCCAGCCGGGGCGGGATGTGACCCGCTTTTCGAGCGCGCGTGTGTCATAGGTGATGGTGTCGCCTGCATAGACAGGCTTCAGCCAGCGCAGGTTTGAGAATCCGGGCGAGGGACCGGGCTGCACGGCTGCGCCGCTGCGTTGTGCGGTTTCAACAAAACATTGCATCCAGCAGGCGGCTGTATGCCAGCCAGATGCGGCCAATGCGCCGAAGGGGCCGGTTCTTGCAGCCTCATGATCGAGGTGGAAGTCCTGCGGATCATAGTCGCGGGCAAAGGCCAAAACGCTGTCTTCTGAGAAATCGACACTGCCCAGCACAATGCGTTGTCCCGGCTCGATCTGCGCAAAGGGCGGGATGATGCCCGCCTCATCGAAGGGCAGAAAGGGTGTCGTGCTTTCGCGCTTCAAGCTCGGGTGTGGTTGCTGCTTGGCGCCGCGCCGCCCGATCATGATGACATTGTCCTGCACCATGACACTGGTGCCGGTTTCATCGCGCAGCGTCAGGCGAAATTGCACAAGGCCCATGGAGGGGCGCGATTGCGAGGCGCGGGCGGACACAATGTCGGCCTGCATGGAAAGCACCATGCCGGGTCGCACGGGCTTCAGCCATTTCACCTCATCAATGCCGGGCGCGCCGCGCCCATCGGTGATGTTGAGAAAGCCATCGCACACGAGCCGCATGCCAATGGCACATGTGTGCCAGCCAGACGCGGCCAAGCCGCCGAGCATGGAACGCGCAGCGGCTTTTTCGTCGAGATGAAAGGGTTGCGGATCGAAGCTTTGCGCAAAAGCGACAATGGCTTCCTTGGTGACGGGGTAGCCGCCAAATTCAAGGCGGCTGCCCACGGGGAAATCTTCGAAGTAGAGCTGCTTGCTCTCACTCATCGCATCGCCATTCCAGATGGCGGCGCGCGGCCCTCAATTCGCGAAGCGGAAGTGAAGGCAGTCGCCGTCCTGCACCACATATTCTTTGCCTTCGAGCCGGAACTTTCCGGCTTCGCGGGCACCTGATTCGCCATTGCAGGACACATAGTCTTCGTAAGCAATCGTTTCCGAGCGAATGAAGCCTTTTTCGAAATCCGTATGGATGACGCCAGCCGCCTGCGGGGCCTTGGTGCCCCTTTCAATCGTCCAGGCGCGTGCTTCTTTCGGGCCAACAGTGAAATAGGTCACCAACCCCAAGAGTTGATAGCCCGCGCGGATGACGCGGTTGAGGCCCGGCTCTTCGAGGCCGACGGCATCCAGATAATCCTTCTGCTCGTCAGCGGGCAACACGGCGATCTCGCTCTCGATCTTGGCGGAGACGACAACGGCGACGGCGCCTTCTTGCTTGGCGCGTGCGGCGACTTTGGCAGAAAAGTCATTGCCCTTGTCGGCGGCTGATTCTTCAACATTGCAGACATAGAGAACGGGCTTGGAGGAGAGCAGGCCTAAGCCTTCGAACGTCTTGCGCTCGTCGGCGGCGCGCTCAACCATGCGTGCCGGCTTTCCTTCGCGCAGCAGCACGAGGCAACGGTTCATCAAGTCGAACAGCTCCTTGGCTTCCTTGTCGCCGCCCTTGGCTTTTTTCTCGGTGTTGGTAATGCGCTTTTCGAGGCTTTCCAGATCGGCCAGCATTAGCTCGGTCTCGATGATCTCGATGTCGGCCAGTGGATCAATCTTGCCTTCGACATGGGTGATGTCAGTGTCTTCAAAGCAGCGCACGACATGGGCAATGGCGTCGCATTCGCGGATGTTGGCCAGAAACTGATTGCCCAAGCCTTCACCCTTGGAGGCGCCGCGCACGAGGCCTGCAATATCCACAAAGGTCAGACGGGTCGGGATGATCTCTTTCGAGCCAGCGATGGCCGCCAGGCTGTCGAGGCGGGCATCTGGGACCGCGACATCGCCAACATTGGGCTCAATGGTGCAGAAGGGGTAATTGGCCGCCTGCGCCGCCGCCGTCTGCGTGAGGGCGTTGAAAAGGGTGGACTTGCCAACGTTCGGCAGGCCAACGATGCCACATTTAAAGCCCATGTCAGTCTCAGTCTTTTGCGTGGGGGGTGGGCAGAGCGCCCGTGTGGCCTGTCCTATGGAACGCAGGCGGGCAAAAGGCAAGGTGGGAGGGGTAGCGCGGGGCGGGAACTTGCACTTGCGGGGCAGGCAAGCTATCCCCCGCCCATGACACAGATCGCTACCATCACTTGCCCTTGCCGCAAGACTGCCGAACATCCCCTGTCCTATGCCGAGTGCTGCGAGCCCTACGTGACGGGTGCCGCCAAAGCACCGTCAGCGGAAGCTTTGATGCGCGCCCGCTATTCGGCCTTTGCCATGGGCAAGATCGATTATCTCATCGACACAGTGGCCCCCGAAGAGCGCAGCGACATCGAGCGCGGTTCGCTTGAGGCCTGGGCGCGCGAGAGCGAATGGCATGGGCTTGATATTGTCGAGACGGTCGAAGGCCGCTCCGGCAACAAGACGGGTATTGTCGAATTCGTTGCGCATTTCACGCGCGGCAATGATGAGCGCGAGGCGCATCACGAGCGCTCCACCTTCCGCTATGATGACAAGGATCAGTGCTGGTATTTCGTCGATGGCGCACGCCCCAAAGGTCGCACCATTGTGAAAGGCGCGCAGATCGGCCGCAATGATCCGTGCAGCTGCGGGTCTGGCAAGAAATACAAGAAGTGCTGCGGGGCGGCAGCTTAATCAGTTTTTGTTGTCATTCGCGTTGATGCGCGTGCCAGAGCCCCGTTGGCTTCTTGCAGCGCTGTGGCCGCGCCTAGCCCGAAGCGGGGCATGTTGGCATAGATCGTTTCATATTGGCCCGGCTTGATGACATAGGTCTCGTGCCAGATGCCCACGCTGTCGTCTTTCACGGACCGATTGAACGCTTTCCATGCGGGCAGATGCTCAGCATCCTTTGCATTGGCATAGGCAATGAGCTGGTCGGCTGATTTCCAGTATTGAACGAGAATGATCGTGCGGCTGAACCACATTTCATGATGCAGCAAGCCAAGCTCGGGCTGCTTGTACAATTCACGCAGCATGCGCGGCATGACCAAAAAGACTGAAAACCATTTGTCGATGCGCCACCATTTGTTGAAGCGCATCCCGATCAGAAACAGGACAAATTCGCCCTCAGGCTTGGCAGTGTAGCGGCCCTTCATCATGACAAGCCTCGCAATCGATTCTTAAAAAGAAGAAAAATATACACGTCCCGGCGTGGGTTGAAATCACTTCTCGCCGGGAATTTTCTCGTCCTTGAAGCCAGCGGCATCCATGGTCAGATGGATGCGGTTCTGGAAGCTGGCGTCTTCGCCTTTGGCGAGCAGCGACGCATCGCGCGCAACCGCATCGCATAAAGCTTCAACCCATTTCGTCTCGCTTTTGCCGAAATCATTCAGCACGAAAGAATGAACCAGTGCCTTGTCGCCGGGGTGGCCGATGCCAAGCCGCACGCGGCGATAGTCATTGCCCATATGCGCTGTGATCGAGCGAAGGCCATTGTGGCCTGCATTGCCGCCGCCTTTTTTGACGCGCAATTTGGCTGGCGGCAGATCAAGCTCATCGTGAAAGACGACGATGTTGTCGAGCGGGATTTTGTGAAAGCGCGCAGCTTCACCCACAGCCCGCCCGCTGTCGTTCATATAGGTCTGCGGCTGCATGAGGATGACGCGCTCGGAGCCAATGGTCCCTTCCGTGCACAAGGCCTGATATTTCGGCCGTGCAGCGGGGAAGTTGTGCGCGCGCGCAATGGCTTCAATGGCCATGAAGCCGATATTGTGGCGGTTGCCCGCATATTGGCGGCCCGGATTGCCAAGCCCGACAAAGAGCAGCATTGCGACCCCTTAAAATGAAACCGCCCGCGCGAGAGGCGCGGGCGGAATGATGTGCCTGCGGCGAAGAAGATTACTTCTTGGCGGCAGGTGCCGCGGCCGGAGCGGCGGCAGCAGGTGTTTCGTCAGCCTTGGCTGGCGGCGTGATCGAGGCAATGGTGAAATTGCCAGCCTGGGTCGGCTTGCAGCCTTCCGGCAGAGTCACGTCGCTGATGTGCAGGGATTCTGCAATGTCGAGCTTGCCCAGATCAGCCGTGACAGAGTCAGGAATCTGATCAGCCGGGACGCGCATTTCGATGCTGTGCAAGACAACATTGAGGGCGCCGCCCTTTTTGACGCCCGGGCAGGTGTCCTGATTGACGAAATGCACCGGCACGTTGATGCGCAGGCGTGAGCCCGGACGCAGGCGCAGGAAGTCGACATGCAGCGGGGTGTCTTTGACGACATCGAGCTGGTAGTCGCGCGGAATGACGCGTTCTTTGCGGCCGCCCAGATCGATCTCGAAGATCGTGGTCAGGAAGTGGCCTGCATAGATGAGCTTGTTGATTTCACGGTAATCGAGCGAGATGGCTTCGGCATCGACGCCGCCACCATAAATCACACCCGGTACACGGCCTTCACGGCGTACGCTGCGGGCGGCCCCCTTGCCAGACCCGCTGCGGACCGTGGCTGCCAGCTGTTTTGTTGCTGCTGCCATTGGTTTGGTCCTTCTTAAAACAAAAACGCTCCCGTGCCTCCAAGGGTGTCGGCGGGAGCAGGGTGGTGTTTAAGGGAAAAGCGCCTGAGAGGCAATGCTGGGGGCTTCTTTAAAGGGGGTGCCCGTGGTATTCTTACCAATCATGCTTCGATAAAGGGTTGGTAAAATGTCTGACACAGCCACGTTGAGCTCCAAGTTCCAGATTTCCATCCCTAAGGCGGTTCGTGAGGGGCAGGGCTGGCAGGCTGGGCAGGAGCTGGTCTTCATCCGAAAGGGCAAGGGCGTGCTGGTCATGCCGGTGCCTGATCGCGAGCTCCTGCGTGGCATTGCCAAAGGGGCGGACACGACAGACTACCGCGACCGGACGGAACGCTTCTGATGCTCGTCGTCGACACGTCGAGCTGGATCGAATGGTTGACCGATAGCCCTGTCGGTCTGCGCATAGAGGCTCTGCTGCCTGCACGTGAGCAGATCATCGTTCCCACGCTTGTTCAGCTGGAGTTGGCCAAGTGGCTCTTGCGGACGCGCGGTGAGGAGATTGCCGATCAGGTCTTGGCCTATACTGAAAAATGCCATGTGATCGCCCTAGATTCAGGGCTTGCCATTCTGGCGGCAGAATTGTCGCGCCAGTATGGGCTAGCGACCGCAGACGCCATTATCTTCGCAACCGCCCAGCAAGCCGGAGCCGGACTTTTGACCTGCGACGCCCATTTCGATGGTCTGCCGGGCGTGACTTACATTTCAAAAAACGAATAGTCGCCCTGCCTCAATCAAACAGGCTGGAGACCGATTCTTCCTTGGCCGTGCGCGCAATGGCTTCGCCCATCAGCGGCGCGATCGAGATGACGCGGATGTTGCTGGCGACGCGCACAGCTTCTGTCGGCTGGATGGAATCGGTGACCACCAATTCCTTCAGCTTGGACGCGGCGATGCGCGCTACAGCCCCGCCCGAGAGAACGCCATGGGTGATGTAGGCGCGCACGTCCTTGGCGCCGCGCGCCAGCAGCGCTTCGGCGGCGTTGCATAGCGTGCCGCCGGAATCGACGATGTCGTCGACCAGAATGCAGCTCTTGCCCGACACGTCACCGATGACATTCATGACTTCGGATTCGCCCGCCCGTTCGCGGCGCTTGTCGACGATGGCCAGCGGCGCATCAATGCGCTTGGCGAGTGCGCGCGCACGCACCACGCCGCCCACGTCTGGCGAAATCACCATGACATTGTTGAGGTCGAGGCTCTCCTTGATGTCGCGCACCATGACGGGCGCGCCAAAGAGATTATCGGTGGGGATATCAAAGAAGCCCTGAATCTGCCCCGCATGCAGATCGACCGTCAGCACGCGGTCAACGCCGGCGCGAGTGATCAGGTTGGACACCAGCTTGGCCGAGA
>CAINNX010000030.1 GCA_903851305.1 uncultured Hyphomicrobiales bacterium
AGAGAAAGTCCTTCATATAGCCGATGACATGCTTCTTCTCGCCATTGATCTCGACATAATCGCCACCGCTATTGGTCAGCGCATCTTTCAGCGTCCAATCTTCTTTGAGCGTTTTGCGGCTTTGATCGAGCGTTGCCATTTCAAGATTGGCGCCAAGACGAATGGTGCCGCTATCGGGTTCCAGAACGCCGGTCATCAGATTGAGCAAAGTGGTTTTGCCCGCGCCATTCTGGCCGACAATTCCGAGCCTGTCGCCGCGCAGCAGGCGCAGCGAAAAATCTTTCACAATGGCGCGCTCGCCATAGCTTTTTGAAACGCTTTCAGCTTCCAGCACCAGCTTGCCGGATGTACGGCCTTCGCTGACGGTGATCTTCACATCGCCGACGGATTTGCGCGCATCGCGGCGCTCGGAGCGCAGGTCCGAGAGGCGGGCCATGCGGCCCATATTGCGCTTGCGCCGGGCACTCACGCCATGGCGCACCCAATGTTCTTCATTGACGATGAGCCGGTCGAGCTTGTGGCGCTGGATTTCTTCTTCTTCAAGTAGCTTGTCGCGCCATGCCTCAAATTCGCCAAACCCGCGGTCGAGTTTCTTGGTGCGTCCACGGTCGAGCCAAACAGTCGTGCGCGACAGATTTTGCAGAAAGCGCCGATCATGGCTGATGAGCACCAGTGCAGAGCGCAACGAAGCCAGTTCGGTTTCCAACCATTCAATGGCGGGCAGATCGAGATGGTTGGTCGGCTCATCCAGAAAAATCAGGTCAGGCTCGGGCGCCAGCACGCGCGCCAGCGCCGCGCGCCGCGCCTCGCCACCCGACAGGTGGGCCGGGTCTTCCTCGCCGGTCATACCCAGCTCATTGAGCAAATATTGGCAGCGATAGGGCTCGTTACCCGGTCCAAGGCCCGCTTCCACATAGGCGAGCACGGTCGCAAAGCCCGACAGATCAGGCTCTTGGGGCAGATAGCGCACGGTGGCATCTGGCTGGAAAAACCGTGTCCCGCCATCCTTTTCGATGAGTCCGGCGGCGATTTTGAGCAAGGTCGATTTGCCCGACCCATTGCGCCCGACGAGGCAGGTGCGCTCGCCTTGGCTGACCGACAGCTCCGCCCCCTCCAGCAGCGGCTTGCCGCCAATCGTGAGGGTAATGTCCTGCAACAGGAGAATGGGAGGAGGGGCCATGAAAATCGGGTTCCGGAGAGCAAAGGCGGGTCGCGCGGCTTCTCCATACAGGAGGTGGTGACCCGAGGCCACCGCTGGCGCGTTAACGCTGGGTCCACAAGATTGCGTCATGGTGGCGTGATTGCCCCGGAACAACGGATGAGATGATGGCAAATAAACAGGTGATGACGGCGCTGGCGGCGCTTGAGGCGCATCGCGTCGAAATGGGTCACCAGAGGGTCGTGGATCTTTTTGCTGCCGATCCCGGTCGCTTTGAGCGCCTGAGCCTGCGGCTTGGCGATCTCCTGTTCGATTATTCCAAGCACAGGCTGAATGATGCCACTTTGGCGCATCTCATCACGCTGGCGCGTGCAGCAGGTCTTGAAGAAAAACGCGAAGCACTTTTTTCTGGCGCACGTGTCAACAACACGGAAAGTCGTCCCGCGCTGCATATGGCTTTGCGCAATTTTTCGGGTAAGGCCGTGCAGGTCGAGGGCCGTGATGTCATGCCTGATATTTTTGCCATGCGCGAAAAGCTTTACGCCTTTGCGCGCGCCGTGCGTGCAGGCGAGCTACGCGGTTCAACAGGCAAAGCGTTCACCGATGTTGTCAACATTGGCATTGGTGGATCAGATCTGGGCCCTGCCATGGCGGCACGTGCTCTGTCACCTTTCGCCAAGAAAGGTTTGACCACACATTTTGTATCGAATGTCGATGGCGCTGATCTGGCTGACACGCTCGAAAAACTCGATCTCTCGACAACCCTGTTTATCATCTCGTCAAAGACCTTCACGACACAAGAAACCATGACCAATGCGCAAAGCGCACGCGCACGTGTTGCCGCGAGCTTGGGCGAGGCTGCGGTGGGCGATCATTTTGCTGCCGTCTCTACCAAGCTTGATCTGGTCGAGATATTTGGCATTCGTGCAGAGCGCGTGTTCGGTTTCTGGGATTGGGTAGGTGGGCGCTATTCGCTCTGGTCGTCCATTGGACTGGCTCTTGCCATTGCAATCGGGCCAGAACATTTCGATGATTTTCTGCGTGGCGGTCATGAAGTCGATGATCATTTCTGCAACGCGCCCTTGCAGGAAAATATCCCCGTGCTGATGGGCCTGATCGGCATTTGGTATCGCAATGTCTGGGGCTTTGGGTCACAGGCTGTCATTCCATATGATCAGCGATTGGCTCGTTTCCCCGCCTATTTGCAGCAGCTCGATATGGAATCGAACGGCAAATCAGTGACGCGCGATGGTGCGCTTGTGTCTTTTGCTACTGCACCGGTGATCTGGGGTGAGCCCGGCACCAATGGGCAGCATGCTTTCTTTCAGATGCTGCATCAGGGTAGCGATGTCATTCCTGTTGATTTCCTGCTGGCTGCAGAGCCCATTGCCGCCGATGCACATCACCATGATCTGCTGGTTGCCAATTGCCTGGCGCAATCAGAAGCCTTGATGCGCGGGCGTTCGCGTCATGAGGTTGAGGGTCTCTTGCGTAAGCAAGGCCTGTCGCAAGCCGAGATTGCAGCGCTCGCACCACACAAAGTGTTTGCCGGCAATCGCCCCTCGAGCCTATTTCTGTATCATCGCCTTGATCCGCGCATGCTCGGACGACTTGTGGCGCTTTATGAGCACAAGGTCTTCGTGCAATCAGCAGTGTGGGACATCAATGCTTTTGATCAATGGGGCGTGGAGCTGGGCAAAGAGCTTTGCAACCGTCTGGCGCCCATCGTTGCCGATGACAAGGCAACCACATCCGGTCTGGATGGCAGCACCGCTGGCCTGATTGAATACAGGCGTGCTTTGAGCTCATCATTGCGGGCGTAAGCGAAGCAATCCAGAAGAGTTTTTACTCGTCTTCGCCAAAACGATTGGCGACCAGTGCATCGAGCGCATCGATGCAATCTTGTGCTTGGGGGCCGCGCGCGCAGACGTTGATCGTTGTGCCGATGCCCGCACCCAAAGTCAGAATGCCCATGATCGACAGGCCACCGACGCTTTCACCACAACGTGTCACTGTGACGTCTGCATCGAATTGCTCGACACATTGAACAAATTTTGCGGTCGCGCGCGCGTGCAGACCTTTTTTATTGATGATCGCCATTTCGCGGGCAATGCCGTCGATGCAGGCGGGGGCTGGAGGGCAGGGTTGCCCATCTTCGGTCGTGTTCGTCATTTCCCGTTCAGAATCCGGCTGGCCACAGAAATATATTTGCGACCTGCATCCTGCGCCTGAATGACGGCTTGCTCAAGGCTTGCCTCTTCGCGCACCGAAGCGAGCTTGATCAGCATGGGTAGATTAATGCCAGCGACCACATCAACGGCGGGGCCCTCCATCACCGAAATGGCCAGATTGGAGGGCGTGCCGCCGAACATGTCGGTCAGTACAACCACGCCACCGCCACTGTCGACATGGCTCACCGCCGCCATAATATCTTTGCGGCGTTGTTCCATATCGTCTTCGGGGCCAATGGTGATGGTCTCGATCTGCTTTTGCGGACCGACGACATGTTCCAAAGCCGCGCGAAACTCGGTCGCGAGGTGGCCGTGGGTCACGAGGACCATGCCAATCATCCGGTTCACACTTCCTGCAGAATGACGCCACGAGAGGTCGGGCCAAGACGTGTCATAGGAGGCCTTGGTCGAGGGCCGCCATTTTGTGCGTTGCGAACGAATTGGCAAGCAAAATGAGCAGGTCTAACCCAGTGCAGGGTTAAATTTTTGCGAGGAGTGCTTGCGCTGCGACTTCCATAGGCCCCCCCGCCAGGATGACAAAATGGCCAAGCTCCACCCCATCCAGTGCGATTCGTCCCTCTTGTTGGGCGGGTAATTGCGCCTCCGGGACGAGATCTACGATATGGGTGAGGCGCGCCGCAGATTGGTACGGAAGGCTCAAAATGCCGATCCCCCGCTGTTCGATCTGGCCTGCAATCACCGGATGAGGGGATGCCACCAGCTGTCCCTCGGTCTTTGTCAGACCGACCCGATCATCAGCCACAAGGCGCGCAAAGCGACCCTGCGCTTGGGCGGCTGCCAAAAGCGCCAGCGTCAGAGATGATTTGCCACTCCCCGATGCGCCGCGGATCAAAAGACCCGCATCACCCACAAGGAGCGCGCAGGCGTGGATGGTGGGAAAAGGCGGCCTCATTTGGCGGCGGGCAACCAGACAACAAAACGGGCCCCCAGAATTTTGCCGTGGGCATCGGTGCGGTTTTGTGCGCTGATCGTGCCGCCATGGCCTTCAGCAATCTGGCGCGAGATAGACAGGCCAAGGCCGCTGTTCTGGCCAAAGCCTTGATCGGGGCGGTCGGTGTAGAAGCGCTCGAAAATGCGCTCCATGGCATGTTCGGGAATGCCGGGGCCATCATCATCTACGACGATTTCAATGCCCTCTTGCCATTGCCCATTGCGCGCCAAGCCGCGCGCGCGGCGCAGTGCAATACGTACATTGCCGCCGGGCTCGGAGAACGAGCGCGCATTATCAACGAGATTGGTGATGACCTGGCCAAGGCGTGAATCATGTCCGAGTACAAAATAATCACCGACTTGGCGTGCGGGCTCAGGTGACGCAATGTCGAGCGAGACACTGACGCCATCATTGTTCTTTGCTTGGGTCGTGAATTCTTGAATCGCGGAGAGCAGTTTGACGAGATCCAGCGGCTCATAATCAGCGCGTGCCAATTCGGCATCAAGGCGCGAGGCATCCGAAATATCGCTGATCAGACGATCAAGGCGCCTCACATCATGCTGGATGACATCAAGAAGGCGCGCCTTTGATTCATCTGACTTGGCGCGCGGCAAGGTTTCAACCGCGCTGCGCAAAGAGGTCAGCGGATTTTTTAATTCATGTGCAACATCGGCGGCAAAACTTTCAATCGCTTCGATGCGATTATACAGCGCCTTGGTCATGTCGCGTAGCGCGCCTGACAAATGACCGATCTCATCGGCGCGATCAGTGAAGTCAGGAATCTCCTGACGCGATTTGATGCCACGGCGCACGCGGTCGGCGGCTTCTGCCAGACGGCGCATTGGGCCTGCAATTGTGCCTGCCAGAAAAATCGACAGCAAAAACATCACGCCCGCGGAGACAAGAAAGACGCGGAAAATCGCCCAGCGTTCGGAGGCGATGATTTTATCAATATCACCGCCTTGTGTGGACAAAAGCAAAGCGCCACGCACGGCGCGGAAGCGTTGCACTGGCACAGCCGCGGACACGATGGTCTCGCCGCGCGCATTGACACGCACGATGGAGGTCGCTGTGCCACTCAGCGCATGATCAACTTCCGGATAAGCGCGCCCATTGGCGGCGCCAATATCCTCATACAAAGGCAATTCGCTGGAGGAGAACCAGCGTTTGGTTTGCGTCCACCATCGTTCGGCAAAAGTCGCAGGCTTGTCGTCTTGGCCCAGCGCTGGAAGATCAAACCGCAAAATATTGGAGCGCGCTGTCAGCGAGCGTGAGTCGATTAGCAAATAGCCGTCGCGGTCATAAATGCGCGCGCGTGTGCGCGTGGGCGATACAAGGCGGCGCAACACAGGACCAATACGCTCAGGATTGATCGAGAATTCGAGGCCGCCATCCTCATCGCGATAGCCATAGGATTGGCCGGGCGCCAGCTGCAAAAGTTTTTCCGGATCAATCGCCAGAGAATCTGTCTCAACAGTCGCCGAGGCAGCAACGGCAGCAGCAATGATCTCGCCTTGCGTCTGCAAGCTTTGCACGCGCGCTTCAATGAGCCCCGCGCGAAACTGATTCAGATAGAGAAAGCCCAACAGCAGTGCAACAAGACCGCCAATGTTGAGCACCAGAATGCGGCGTGTCAGTGAGGATGAAAAACGCGCAGCAAGAGAGGAGACAAACCGGCGTAAGCGTATACGCCAGCGCTTCTGCATGCGCTCTTCGCGCATGTGCAGATGGCTGGCCTCATCTTTTTGCGCCTCGACGCTCATTTTACTCCGTCTCGCAAAGATGGCGGCTTGCGCCGCCATCTGAAACTCTGTCGTGCTCAGAAGGTGGCTTCAGGCTTCTTTGAAGCGATAGCCGACACCATAGAGCGTCTCGATCATTTCAAAATCATCATCGACGACTTTGAATTTTTTGCGCAGCCTTTTGATGTGGCTGTCGATCGTGCGGTCATCGACATAGACCTGATCGTCATAGGCGGCATCCATCAGCGAATTGCGGCTCTTCATCACGCCGGGGCGAGTGGCAAGCGCTTGCAGGATGAGAAATTCGGTCACGGTCAG
>CAINNX010000031.1 GCA_903851305.1 uncultured Hyphomicrobiales bacterium
CTCCTCAAGGCTTATAAGCCATACATCAGGGAGGACCACTTTTCAGGGGGCAGACCACGAGGGCAAAATGGCAGGCGGCAGCGACAATTCATGTCATGCGGCCATCCATGCCACCAGATTGAAATAAGAGACCAAGGAACCGGTAAAAAAGCCCTATAAATAGAGCCTCTCCCAACAGGAGCCTGAATGACACGCTCTCACGGCAGAACGGCAAAATCTCCGCGTTGGTAATCTTTCACCATGTCCCGCAAGGCAGCTGGCGCGACCACCTCGACCTTTTTGCCCCATTGATAAAGATACCAGGCCATTTCCAGATGACCCGCCGCTTTGAAGCGAATGAGAATGGAGCCATCCGCACATTCTTCCATGCGCTGTTCGGGATGAAACAAAGTTGCACGCACGTGATCTGCAGCGTCTGGCGCAAAGCGCCATTCGACTTCGCCATATTCACTTTCGTTTTGATACAAAGCGAAACCGCGATTGGCGAATCCCTGCAAATCAAAATTCGCAGGGCGTTCGAAATATTCCTCCGACACATGCGCTTCGCTAATCGCATCGACACGATAGGTTTTAATCGCCCCCTGTCGGCGACTGTTTGGGTCTAGCGCCACCAGATAGCGGCGATAGCCTGACAACAATCCGTATGGGGCGACACGGCGCAATTGCGGCTCGGAATCGAGATGCGATTGATAGCGGATGTGGAGATAGCGACAGGCTTTGATCGCCTCAGCCACAGCGGCAGCGACCTTTTCATCCACGCGAGAGCGCGGACCCGGGCGCGCCACAAAGCCTTGTGCTTCCAGAATGGCATCAGCATCCGGCTCGATGCGCAAAATATGCTTGCTGGGCACGAGCGCCACGACCTTATCGCGCAATTTGGCCAATGTGGCAGATTCCATTTTGAGACCCGCGCGCGCCAGATGCGAGATGCCGATTTCAAGGGCGGCGACTTCTTCGGCTGAGAGCGAAAAGAATTCGCGGTAATGGCCGCCAGGCATGCGCCACCGCTTGCGCCCCTCCGCATCAATATAGCTTTCGGTGTGCGGAAAATTGGTCTCAAGTGCGCGGAACATGCGCTGCGCGGTGCGTAGCGACACGCCGTAATGTTCGATCACATCATCCAAGGTCAGGCCTTGGCGTCCGCCCGCTGCCTTGCGAGCCAATTCGATCAATTGTTCAGCTTTATCAAAACTCATGTCCGGCACCCCCAGCGCCAGAACTAATCTAGCAGGGCGACAAAAGCTGTCAGGCCCTAGAAAGGCGTAAAAATGCCCGCAATATCAACTTCGATGGCCAAAAAATGCGCATAAGCCATTGATTGCAATAGATCACCTTGCCAGATGCCCTGCTCCGGCTAAGATGAAGCCCATGAAAAGCATCGGCCCGCACAAGAGGCCGTGACGCAGGGAGGAACTATGCCGGGCGCACTCGATGGAATTCGCGTTGTCGAATTCGCCAATTACGTCTCAGGCCCCTATGCCGGAATGATCCTCGGCGACATGGGCGCTGACGTCATCAAAGTCGAAGAACCAACCAAAGGCGACCCGTTTCGTGGCTGGGGCCGTGTTGAATATTCGTCGACCTTTGGCTCGGTCAACCGCAACAAGAAAAGCGTGACGCTCGATTTGAAAAGCGACGAGGGCAAAGCCCATGCGCGCGCGCTCATTCTGTCGGCTGACGTTGTGATCGAAAATTTCCGTGTTGGCACGATGGACCGGCTGGGTCTTGGCTTTGAACAATTTCGAGTCGAGAACCCTGGCCTGATCTGGTGCTCAATCACGGGTTATGGCTCGGATGGCCCCTACGCCATGCGCCCGGGCTATGACACGGTGGGACAAGCCACCAGCGGCTTGCTGAGCCTGCTGACCGATATTGCCGATCCCAAGCCCATGGGCATTTCACTCTCGGATCATCTGAGCGGCATGAATGCAGCCAATGGTATTCTTGCTGCCATCATCGCGCGTGGCCGCACGGGGCGTGGACAATGTGTCGAGACATCGCTGCTCGAATCCACTTTGTCGTTTTGCGGTGAAAATGCGGCACGCTTTTTTGAAAACGGCAAAGTGCCGGGGCGCGCCACGCGCACCCATCAGGCGCAGGTCTATGCTTTCACCGCTTCTGACAACAAAGCCTTTGTTGTGCATCTGTCATCGCCCACCAAGTTCTGGCTGGGGCTGACCAAAGTGGCGGGCCATCCGGAATGGGCCGAAGATCCACGCTTCAACACCAAAGAAACACGCGGCAAAAATTATGATGCGCTGAAAGCCCTCTTGTCAGACGTCTTCAGCACCAACACGCGTCAGTATTGGCTGGACCTTTTGCTTGCTGCCGACGTCCCTTCTGCGCCGCTAAACACACTTGATGATGTCTTTGCCGATCCGCAAGTGCAGCATTTGAAAATGCGCGTGGATGTGCCTCACCCGAAATTAGGAAGCGTTGGATATGTGCGCAACGGCGTGCGCATGTCTGAAACCCCCACGCAAGTGCGCTGCTGCTCACCCGAGCTTGGCGAACATAATGAGGAAATCCTCGGGAACTTGGGGAGGAAAGCATGAAGAAGCTTTTATCTCTGGCGGCCCTGCTGGCTGTCATGGCTACATCCGCTTCTGCACAAAGTCCGGATGAGTTTTTTAAAAACCGTAAAATGACACTGGTGACATCTGCATCGGTCGGTGGCGGCTATGATCAATATGCGCGCTTGCTGTCGCGCCACATGCCCAAATATTTGCCCGGCAGCCCGACAATGATCGTGCAAAACATGCCCGGCGCCGAAGGTATCAAGGCAGCCAATTATCTCTATGCTGTCGCACCGCGTGACGGGTCGGTGGTGGGTGGTCTGCAACGCAATACGGGCCTTGTGAAATTCTATTTACCCGAAAGCACCACGGCGCAATTTGATCCGCGCAAATTCATCTGGCTGGGCTCGACACAGCAGGAAATCGGCTTTTTCCTGATGCGCACCGCTACAGGCGTATCGGGCCTCGAGGGTTTAAAGAGCAAAGAAACCACCGCCTCTTCGACATCGCGCAATTCGCCGAGCTCGATCTATCCGCGTCTGCTCAATGCGCTTTACGGAACCAAAATCCGCGTGATTGAAGGTTATGATGGCTCGCAGACATCGCTTCTGGCGATTGAACGTGCAGAAGTGGATGGGCATGTCTCAGGTGGCACATCAGCCAATTTCCGTGCGCGCTATCGCCCGTGGGAAAAAGCCGGTGACGTTGCCATCATCATGCAGCTTGGCATGGAGCGTGACAAAGAATATCCCAATGTTCCGACCGCACTCGAGCTCGCCCCTAACGCCGATGCGCGGGCGATCTTTGAAATTGCATTTGTTGAGCAGGTGATGGGTCGTCCCTTTGTGCTGCCACCAGAGGTGCCGAAAGATCGCGTCGCTGTCTTACGCGCTGCTTTTGACAAGACGATGCTCGATAAAGATTTTCTGGAAGAAGCCGCAAAACAGGGGGCTGAAGTGGACCCTGTGAGTGGTGCCCGCATCAATGAATTGCTGGACAAAGTCTATGCGGCTCCGCCCGCCTTGGCCCAGCGTGTCCGCGACCTCGTGCAATAGGCTCATCATGATCCCTGACATCACACCCGCCCGCGAATTGCGCGACACTTGCGCCATTGTGGGCACAGCCACCAGCCGCTTGGGCAAAGTCCCCGGCGTCTCCAGCCTTGATCTTCTGGTCGAAGCAATCCGCAATGCCCTTGATGACGCAGGTCTCAAAGCCAGCGATGTCGATGGTGTGCTTTGCCGCGGGCCAGACGAATCCTATTCGCATCACCAGCTGCTCGCTGAGCGGCTTGGCATCAACGCCCGCTTTTCGACCACGCTGACCAATGGCGGCGCGAGCCAGATCATGTCGGTCGCGCTGGCTGTCATGGCCATTCGCTTTGGTCTGGCGAAAACCATTGTCTGCGGCTTTGGCCGCGATACATGGTCACGCACCCATTCCAGCGAAGAAGCGCGCGTGCGCAATGAGACGCGCCCCGAATCCATGCTGGCGCGCGAGTTTGGCCCAGAATACGGCTATTTTGGTGCCACCGCTGCACATGCCTTTGGCGCAACGCGGCACATGCATCTCTACGGCACAACGCGAGATCATTTCGGCGAGATTGCGGTCGCATTCCGTGAACACGCCTTGCGCAATCCCGATGCCTCGATGAAAAAGCCGCTGTCGATCAGCGATTATCATGCAGGCCGTCTGATCGTCGCACCCTTTGGCATGTATGATTGCAGCCTGCGTTCGGATGCAGCCGGTGCTGTCATTGTCACCAGTGCTGATCGCGCCAAGGATATGAAACAGCCGCCTGTGCTCATCAAAGGCTTTGGCTTTCATAACAATACCCGCGGCTGGTTTGCTGACGACAATATGGTCGTCACTGCCGCCAAACAGGCCGGCGAAGCCGCTTATGCGATGGCTGGCCTTGGGCCGAGAGATGTCGACACTGCACAGATCTATGATTGCTTCACCTATATGGTGCTAACGCAGCTCGAAGATTACGGCTTTTGTAAAAAAGGCGAAGGTGGCGACTTTGTTGCCTCCGGCGCTTTACGTCTGGGTGGCGCACTGCCGTGTAACACTTCGGGTGGCCAGCTCTCAGAAGCCCATTGCGAAGGTATGTTGCAGATCGTGGAGGGCGTTCGTCAGATGCGTCACACCTATCCAGAGCACCGACAAGTCAAAGATGCCGAGATCGCACTGATCTCCGGTCATGGCGGCAATCAAGTCTGCCATTCCACTCTCATTCTGGGGCGCGCATGATGAGCGAAACAATCCGCAAACCCAAACCCCGTCCGGCCCCTGAATCCCTGCCCTATTGGCAGGCCGCACGGGACCATCGCCTGGCTCTACCCAAATGCGAGTCTTGCGATAAATTCTGGTTTCCGCCAACACGTTCCTGCCCGCATTGCCTGTCGATGAACTTCTCGTTCGAGAATGTGTCCGGCAAGGGCAAGATTTTCAGCTTCGTCACCTATCACCGCGTCTATCGTCCGGCCTTTGAAGCAGACGTGCCCTATGTGGTGGCGCTGGTAGAGCTTGATGAAGGCCCGCGCTTGCTCACCAACATCTTGGGTATCCCTCATGATCAGGTGACCTGCGAGATGCGCGTCGAAGTGACGTTCGATGATTATGACGACGAGATTTCGGTTCCAAAGTTCAAGCCGACCAAGGGCTGATGGCCTAGTTAGGCAAGAGCCTCACAAAGCAATAGCTCTGCGCGGGCGACCGCGCAGAGATGAGTATCATTTCACCGCTGTCAGCTCCAGCGCGCGTTCAATGATCGGGCGATCAAAACCCGAGATGCGATTGACCAACTCTGCCATTTTCTCGCCTGTCACCGGATCAACTTCGACGTTCAAGCGATTGGCTTCCGCCAGAAAGGCTTGATCTTGCATGGTGGCTTGAAACGAGGCGCGCAAGATTTTGATGCGATCTGCTGGCACACCGGGTGGTGCTACAAGAGGCCAAGCCGTGACTTGCGGCGTGAACAAAAACTCAAGGGCCTTGCGGTCCGTCTCATTCTTGGCAAAGTCCATGATGAGCGGGACATTGGGTAAATCAACCGCCTTATCGAGGCCCATCTGCACGATGATATCGACTTTCTTTTCATCGAGCCACGGGCGCGATCGGCTTTTCAGCGAGCCCCAAGACCAGCCAAAACGCGCATCCACCTCGCCCTTTTCCATCGCCATAGTGACATCATTGCCACCGGGATAGCCGGTGATCACCTTGATCTTGGCACCTGTCAGATTGGAAAACAAAGTTGGAAAGCGACCCGTGTCATCGGTCGCACCTGTTGCACCTGTGGTGATCTCGCGGGTGTAGAGATCATTCACCGATTTGATGTTTTTGGTGTACCACACAACACCGACGGAAACTTCTTTTGATGTGCTGCCAATCGGAATGAATAAGCGCGGATCATAGCGCGCTGATTGCGGATTAAAGGCCGGCTCTAGCGGATAGCTGCGCGAGAGCATGCCAAGCGTGGTGCCATCACGTGGCGCAATTGAGTAAAGATTGAGGATCGTTTTGATCCCCCCCGATCCCGGCAAATTCTGTGGCAGAAAGATCGGACTGCCGGGAATATGGTGCCCCATATGGCGCGACAGCAGACGTGCTGTTGCATCATAAGTGCCACCCGCCGCATAGCCTATCAGCACTGTGATCGACTTGCCTGCGAAAAAGTCTGTCTCCGCTACCTGCGCTTGCGCAGATGATGCAGCCCCCAGACACAATAAGAAACACCCAATTGTCTTTTTAAGCCTTTGCATGAGCGCGTCCCCTTATCGCTCAACACTGGGCACAATATGAAAATGTCGCTCTCGCTATCTCACAGATCGAGATTAAACAGTTTCACGGCATTGTCGCGGGTCAGACGCTTGCGCTTCTCATCTGACAGACCCTTCAGATGATATTCAACCACCTGCCGCGAATGCGGGAAGGTCATATTGAAATGCGGATAGTCGTTTGACCACATGCAGTTTTTCTCGCCCCACCAGGGGAAGAAACGCGTGCCGACATAATCTTCCAAAAACGTGCCATAGACATGTTCTTCGAAAATTTCTGATGGCTTACGCTTGATGGGCATCGGGCGATCCTTGCGGAAACGCTCAAAATAATAATCCCATTGCTGCAACATGAAGGGCAACCAGCCGATCTCGCTTTCTGCCATCAGCAAACGCAGATCCGGATAACGATCAAACGCGCCTGAGAAAATAAAATCGAACAGCGTGTTGGCTGAATCATTCGTCTTGGCATTGGTCGCGTCTTTCAGCCCCAGCACGCCGCCTTTTTGACCACCCTTGATATAGGAATGGCCAGTGAGGATGTGACAGACAATGGGTGCCTTGGCCTCATTGGCCGCTGCCCAGAGTGGTTCATAATGATCAGAGGTGAAGGGCAGGCGCGGATCAGGCACCTGCCAGATCATGCAGCCTTTGAGTCCCATATCGAGGCCGCGGTGCAATTCTTTCACTGCCCCGTCCATATCATAGACCGAGATCAAGGGTGATCCATACAGCCGCTTGGGATCGGCCTGACAGAAGTCATGCATCCAGTCATTGTAGAGCTTGAAAGATTGCTCTTGGGTGGGAATGTCATCCATCCCAAACAGCGCCATGCCGTAATTGGGAAAGAGAATTTCAGCGGCCACACCATCGGTGTTCTGATCCTGCAATCGCAGATGCGGATCGGTGGCACCGGGCGGCGAATTGCGGAACGGGACTTTGGGAAGTTTGTCCTGCATCTCCTTGGGCAATTCGCGCCAAAGCTCTTCAGGTTCCATGACGTGAGAATCGGTGGAGATCATCTCCGGCATGGCGGCAATCTGATCTTGTGTCAGATTCTCGCCAATGACGGTTCGTCGCGGAAAGGTCTTTTGCTGCTCTTCGGACATGCCAGCAAATTTGGAAGCTTCGACGGGCAATTCAGGCATGAATTCCTCCCCCAATTTTCTTCTTGTTCCGCCACCCTTGGATCAGGGATGAGGCGCAAAAACCTTTCCTTGCGCATAGATGCGCGTCTTCGATGTCTCGCCATTGCGCGGAGAATCGCCGATCTTCTCAGACCCATCGCTAAAGACTGTCTGGCGCGCGATTTCCTTGGGCGTGCCGTAGGGGTTGAGTTCGCCAATCCCCTCAATCGAACGCTGGGCGCCGCCCATGCGCAGCAAGACGAGATTTTCTTTCGCATCGGCTTCGAATTTATAGGCCACATCCCGCGGCAGCATGACACCTTCATGTTGACCCACGACACGCTGCGAGCCATCGCCAAAGGTGAAGGTGGCTTTGCCCTGCAAGACAACAAAAGCATGATCTTCAGCGCGATGCGCATGCAGCGCATTCTCGCCACCGCTCGCATAGACCTTGATGCTCAGCCAGAGATTGGGCGCAGTGGCCAGTGAATCATACGTCGTGCCCTGCTCCAGCAAGGGCAGATTGCGCATGGAAAAAATATAGGCTTCCCCGAGGACGCTGACCGCTTGAGCGGTTTTCTTGGCGTCGTCCATGTCTCGCTCCCCTTATGTCTTTTTTGCAATGCTGATCCAGAAATGAGGCGCTGTCAAAGCATCGCCTTTTGAAGGCATTTTGCTGCACTGCACGATAAACTTGGACCGGCTTGATCGATGGCGTCGAAAAAACCATGATGCTGACAGCCAATCAAGAGACGATACAAAATTTGGGGGAGTTGGCGCTATGAAAAACATCGCATCACACATGCTGGCGCGCACTTGCGCAACCTTGGGACTCATTATCAGCCTGTCGGCTCCAGCTTTTGCCATTGATCAGGTGACGACGCGCACGCTGGACGAGCTGAAGCAGGAAATCATTGATCGGGCCGGACGCACGCCCCAGCGCAGCCCCGCTGTCAAAGTTGATGTCACTGACATTCGTGAAGCAACCGCCGCCATCAAGACGATGGATCGCGATGATTGGGCACGCGGTTTCATGATTCCCGCCGAGCGCCATTTTGAGGCCGGACGCAAAGCTGAAAGCGAAGGCAAGATTGAAGCAGCGCGGGAATCTTATCTCGCCGCTTATCGCTTGTTCAAGATTGCGCATTATCCGACAAATAATTCGGCGCAAAAACAGAAAGCCTATGAGCGCGGGCTCGATGCCTTTCTGGCTTACGGCAAATTCCTGACGCCCAAACTCGAAGTTGTGCGCATTCCCTTTGAAGGCAAGGAAATCGTCGGCTATCTGCGCCTGCCAATAACTGATGGCAAGAAAGCACCTCTGGTCTATTTCGCGACTGCTCTGGATTCGCGCAAGGAAGAATGGGCCGAGCGCAACGAGGATTTGCTGGATGAAGGGGTCGGCATTTTCGTCACCGACATGCCAGGCACCGGACAGGCGCCCATCAAGGTTGATGTTGATTCCGAGCGCATGTTTTCAGCAGCCCTCGATTATCTGATCAAGCGCCCGGAAATCGACGCCCAACGTCTGGCCTTTTATGGCGGCAGCTGGAGCGGCTATTGGGCGGTAAAAATGTCGGTGGTTGAGCGCGCGCGCCTGCGCGCCGTGGTCGCACAGGGCCTGCCCGCGCATTTTTACTTCCAGCCAGAATGGCAGACGACCGCGCTCAAGACACCTGAATATCTGATGGATCTTCTGCCTGCGCGCTCGATGATCTATGGCGTCGAAGGTCTGGACGCCTTTCTGGCCTATGGCCCGAAACTGTCGCTGAAGACGCTGGGCATTCTCGACAAGCCCTCGACCCAGCTCCTGCTCGTCAATGGCACCAAGGATACACAGGTACCCATTGCCGACCTGCATCTGGTCGCACAAGTGCTACCCGGCGCGCCGAAGGAAGCCTGGATCAATCCTGATGGCCGCCATATGGGCGCTGACAA
>CAINNX010000032.1 GCA_903851305.1 uncultured Hyphomicrobiales bacterium
ACTTCGCGGTCTAGCCCCGCTTCGTGGTAGGCGCGCGGCACGTCATAGATTGTGCCGACATCACGCGCTTCAATCACAGCTGTTTCGCGCACATTGCAGAACAAGGCGAGCTTGCGACGTTCTTCAACCGGAATCTCGCGATCCGAACGGCACAGCAAAATATCGGGCTGGATGCCAATCGAGCGCAGCTCTTTCACCGAATGCTGTGTCGGCTTGGTTTTCAACTCGCCCGCACTAGGAATGAACGGCAAAAGCGTCAGATGCACATAGACGGCGTGCCCACGCGGCAGATCATTGCCGAGCTGACGGATCGATTCAAAGAATGGCAGAGCTTCAATGTCACCAACCGTGCCGCCGATTTCAACCAGCACGAAATCAACACCATCATTGCCCTCAAGCACGAATTCCTTGATCGCATTGGTGACATGGGGAACCACCTGAACGGTGCCGCCCAGATAATCACCGCGGCGTTCCTTGGTGATGATGTCCTGATAGATGCGACCTGTGGTGATGTTATCCGCACGGCGCGCCGGTGTGCCGGTGAAGCGCTCGTAATGCCCCAGATCAAGATCTGTCTCGGCGCCATCATCGGTGACGAAGACTTCTCCATGCTGATAGGGCGACATCGTGCCCGGATCGACATTGAGATAAGGGTCGAGTTTGCGTAACCGAACCGTGTAGCCACGGGCCTGTAGAAGAGCTCCAAGGGCCGCAGACGCAAGCCCCTTGCCGAGCGAAGACACCACGCCGCCGGTGATGAAAATGTAGCGCGCCATGGGAGTCGAGACCTAATCCTAGAAAGCCGAATCGGAAAGCGGAAAAAGCGCCAAGGGTTATGTTTCCACACAGCAAAGGCGGGAAAACTCTCGCAAAAAGAAAAGGGCCGGTCGAACCGGCCCTTATATTGATGCTTTATTTAGCTGGAGCCCGCTGGTCGATGCCTTTGAGCTGATCGAGCAGATCGCTGCCAGCTGGTGCGCTTTGCGCAGGCGCCACTTTATCGATCACCGAGGTCGGGGCACGGCCCCAGTTCGCCAAGAGCGTCAAGGCAATCGAGGTGACAAAGAAAATGGTCGCAAGAACGGCCGTGGCGCGGGTCAGTGCATTGGCCTGACCACGCCCTGTCATAAAGCCACCACCGCCACCAATGCCGAGCGCACCACCTTCGGAGCGCTGCAACAGGACGACGATAACCAAGGCAACAACCACCATAAGGTGGATAACGATCAGAACGGTCTGCATGACGTGAAAATCGCTTCCGCTAGAGAGGCAAACTCAAAGCTTGCCGAGTTTGGATTGCCTCATATCCCAAAAAGCCCCCCCGCGTCCACTGCGCTGGAGGGCTGACCGCAATCACTTATAAGCGGCCGCTATACCCAGAAAATCGGCGGCTTTGAGGCTGGCGCCACCCACAAGCGCGCCATCAACATCCGGCACGCCCATCAGTTCAGCTGCATTAGAGGGTTTCACTGACCCGCCATAGAGAAGCCTTACGCCGGCCCCCGCAGGGCCTGCCAGACGCAGCGCCTCTTGGCGCAGGAAGGCATGAACTTCCGCCACATCGGCGATTGTGGGGGTCAGACCCGTGCCAATGGCCCAAATAGGCTCATAGGCAATAACAAGATTTTCGGGCGTGGCACCTGTTGGCCAGCTCTCCTGCATTTGCTGCCCGACCACCTTCAAGGTCGTGCCAGCCCGACGTTCGGCCTCGCTTTCGCCTATGCAGACAATAGCCTTGAGGCCAGCAGCAAGGGCTGCTTCAGCTTTGGCTTTGACTTGGGCCGAGGTATCTTGATGGTCTGTTCGGCGCTCGGAATGGCCTACGATCACATAGGTCGCCCCGGCATCCTTGAGCATGTCTGCTGAGACATCCCCGGTATGGGCACCCGCTGACTTGGCATGGCAATCCTGCCCGCCAATAGCCAGACCCGATCCTTTGACCAGATCAGCGGCAGCCGCCACCAGAGTGGCGGGCGGGCAGATGGCCCCTTCCGCGCGGCCAAAGCCCCCCGCCTTCAATCCATCACGGATGTCGGTGAGTTCGTCCAATGCGGCCTTGAGGCCGTTCATCTTCCAGTTTCCCGCAATGAGTGGAATTGGACGGGTGGTCATCAGGGCGTTCCTTCAAAAGCTTTGGTTGGCAGACCACCTAGCAGATGGACCGGGTGCTTCCAAGCGTCCTTGCCAGCGGGCGCCACCCTTCCTTGGCAAGCCGCGTTGCATCGTCTGCTCCCCCTCCCTATAGTCCGCGCCCGCGGCGCCACAAGCGCCAAAAAGCTCAAACACCGGAAGTTACAATGCTAGAGGGCCT
This sequence comes from uncultured Hyphomicrobiales bacterium, assembly GCA_903851305.1. GTDB lineage: Bacteria > Pseudomonadota > Alphaproteobacteria > Rhizobiales > Beijerinckiaceae > Terripilifer. The sequence goes on from CAINNX010000032.1 coordinate 2,312, forward strand.
GCGCCGCGCGTCGAATAATTGGGTTGGCAAGACGATTTTGACCATCGTCTTCGGCATTATGATCTTCTCCTTCGCCATTTGGGGCATTGGTGACATTTTCCGCGGCATTGGCGTCAGCAATGTTGCTGAGGTCGGCTCGATCAATATTGCGACGTCAGAGTTCCGCCAAGCCTATCAGACACAAATCACCATGCTGCAGCGCCAGTCGCGACGCGCCATTACCAATGAGCAGGCGCGTGCCTATGGCCTCGACCAGCAAGTGTTGGGACGCATGATTTCTGAAGCCGCACTGGATCAAAAAGTGCGTGAGCTCAATCTGGCCATGTCAGACGACACCATTGGACATATGATTTTGGATGATACGGCCTTCAAAGGCAGTGACGGCCGTTTCGACCGCACGCGCTTCAATGATATTCTGCGCGACAATGGTTTTAGTGAGTTAAGCTTCGTGCGCGAACAGCGCAAAAACTATCTGCGTCAAGATGTGGCTGAAACCGTCAATGGACGTATGCCTGTCCCGCTTGCGCTTCAAGAAGCCATTCATCGTTATGCCAACGAAACTCGTGCGGTAGACTATATCGTGCTGCCTGAAGCAGCAGCTGGAACCATTGCGCCGCCGAAGCCAGACGAGTTGCAAACCTGGTTCGAAATTCGCAAGTCAAATTGGCGCACGCCGGAATATCGCAAAATCGTAACCTTGACTGTCACACCTTCCAGTGTAGCCGATCCTGCTGCCGTTTCGGAGGCTGATGCGCGTGCTCAATATGAACGCGTCAAGGGTGATCGTTTTGGCACTGCTGAAACGCGCGATGTGCAACAGATTGTCTTTGCAACGGAAGAAGCCGCAATAGCCGCCCGCGCCAAACTGGACGCCGGAACTAGTTTTCTCGACATAGCGAAAGAACAAGGCCGTTCTGTGGAAGATATATCGCTGGGGCAAGTGGCACGCGCGGCCATCCTTGACACTTCGGTGGCTGAAGCCGCCTTCACAACCGCCGCCGGAAAGATCAGTTCTCCCGTGAAGGGGCGTTTTGGCACGGTCTTGGTGAAAGTCGACAATATCATTGCCGGTCAAACCAAGCCTTATGAAATTGTCGCTGCTGAGCTGAAGCAAGAGATTGCGCTCACCCGTGCACGCACTAAGGTCATGCAAATTCGTGATGGCGTTGAAGACGAGAGATCGTCTGGCAAAACCCTGGCTGAGGTCGCCCAAAAAGCCAATTTGCAAGTTGCCACCATTGAATCCGTGACTGCCATGGGCGTTGATAAAGCGGGCAAGACGGTAGACATAAAAGAAGCTGATAATGTGCTACGCGCTGTCTTTGCCTCTGACATCGGCGTTGACAATGAAGCAGTAAACACGCGCGACAATGGCTATGTCTGGTTTGAAATTCTGGGCATCGAACCAGCCCGCGACCGCACGTTGGATGAGGTCAAGGATCAGGTTCTTAAAGCCTGGCACGAAGATGAGGTGCGTCGCGTTCTCACCAGCAAAGCCATCGACCTTGTCAAAGCTATGGATGGCGGCGAGACCTTAGCAAAAGCTGCCAAGGATCATGGCGGTATGCGCGTTCAAACAGCCAAAGGTGTGAGCCGTAGCGGCGGTGGTGATCTCGCGCCTGGTGTTGTCGCTCAGATTTTCAATCTGCCGGTCGGGCGCGCAGGCTCTGCAGCTGGTGAGGGCCTGACCCGCATTTTGTTCAAAATCAACGATGCAGTTGTACCATCGTTTGACCCCTCATCCGAACAGGCCAAGGCGATTGCCGGACAGCTTTCACAAAATCTCGGCAATGATGTGTTGCTGCAATATATTGGCAAATTGCAGACTGATCTGGGCGTAAAAATCAATGGCTCAGCCCTAACGCTGGCTGTTGGTGGTAGCGACCCTTATTGAGCAGAAACGATGTTTGAACCTGCGTTCGAGACATTTGAAAAAGCCTATGCGGCGGGACGCCCAGTCCTCGTCTCAACCAAACTTGTCGCCGATCTGGAAACGCCTGTCTCGGCTTTTCTAAAACTTTCACAAGGACGCAAGGGCAATGTGTTCTTGCTGGAATCAGTTGAGGGCGGAGCAGCGCGTGGCCGCTATTCCATGATCGGACTAGATCCTGACATTATCTGGCGCGCCAATGGAGAGCGCGCCGAAATCAATCGTCACCCGCAGACAAATCCGGAAGCCTTCACGAACTGCCCTGGTAAGCCGCTTGATGCGTTACGCGCTCTGATTGCTGAATCCGCCGTGCCAGACATTGAAAATTCCGCACTTCCACCGATGGCTGCCGGAGTGTTCGGTTATCTGGGCTATGACATGGTGCGCCAGATGGAACGCTTGTCTCCAGCCAAGCCTGATCCGATAGGTGTTCCCGAAGCGGTGATGATCCGCCCAACACTGATGGCGGTCTTCGACAGTGTAAAAGACGAACTCACCATTGTGACGCCTGTGCGTCCACAAGTGGGTGTGAGTGCGCGTGCAGCTTATGAAACTGCGCAAGCTCGTCTCGATGTGTTGGTCAGCGTGCTGGAAAGCCCGCTCGATCATGTGGCTCCTGCCGCCGATCCATGCATGGTGGCGCAAGAGCCTGTCTCCAACACGTCCGAGAACCGCTTTTTGGAGATGGTTGCAAAGGCGAAAGACTATATTCGCGCCGGCGATATTTTTCAGGTGGTCTTGTCGCAGCGTTTCACCAGCACGTTTGAACTTCCCGCTTTCTCGCTTTACCGCGCATTGCGGCGCGTCAATCCGGCACCATTCCTCTGCTTTCTTGATTTTGGTGGCTTCCAGATTGTCTGTTCGAGCCCCGAAATTCTGGTGCGTGTGCGTGATGGCAAAGTTACCATCCGTCCGATTGCTGGCACCCGCTGGCGCGGACAGACACAAGTCGAAGATGAAGCCCTCGCCGCAGAACTTCTGGCCGACCCCAAAGAGCGCGCCGAACATTTGATGTTGCTCGATCTCGGACGCAACGATGTGGGGCGCGTGGCAGAAATCGGCAGCGTCGATGTGACGGAAAAATTCTTCGTCGAGCGTTACAGCCATGTCATGCACATTGTTTCAAATGTGGATGGTCGATTGTCGCCCAAATTTGACACGATTGACGCACTGTCAGCCGGCTTTCCAGCAGGCACTGTATCTGGTGCCCCAAAAGTGCGCGCCATGGAAATCATCGATGAACTGGAGACCGACAAGCGCGGCATTTATGCCGGTTGCATTGGCTATTTCGGGGCATCTGGTGAAATGGACACCTGCATCGTCCTGCGCACGGCTGTCATCAAGGATGGCAAAATGCATGCGCAGGCTGGAGCGGGCGTGGTCTATGATTCAGATCCGGCGTCAGAGAACCGCGAATGTGTAAACAAGGCAAAGGCATTGTTTCGTGCGGCTGAAGAAGCCGTGCGCTTTGCCTCGGGCGGAAAGCGAGGTCAGTGATGAAAATTTCACTGATCGATAATTACGACAGCTTCACTTGGAATCTTGTGCATTATTTCGGCGAGCTTGGTGCTGACGTTGACGTCATCCGCAATGATGCTATCACGACGCAGGCATTATTGGCTCAAAAGCCGGACGCCATCGTGCTGTCACCGGGGCCATGTACACCTAAAGAAGCCGGTATATGCCTTGAAGTTATTGCCAAAGCCAATGGCCAAGTACCAATCATGGGTGTTTGTCTTGGACACCAATCGATAGGTGATTCATATGGCGGGGACGTTGTGCGGGCGCCCATTCCGTTGCACGGCAAAATGTCGACCATCACTCACCGTGGTGAGACATTGTTCAAGGGCATAGAAGGCCCGTTTCAAGCCACCCGCTATCATTCACTGGTGGTTGAGCGGGCCAGCCTGCCGGATTGCCTGAAAGTGACAGCTGAAACGGATGGGCTGATCATGGCCCTGTCGCACAAGTCACATCCGGTTCATGGTGTACAATTTCACCCCGAGAGCATTGCCTCGGAACACGGTCATAAAATCTTGAAAAATTTTCTCGACCTCGCCGCTGCTTTCAACAAGCAGCGCGGCTGAGCGGAGATCTCGCGATGGACGCTTTCAAACCTCTCATCGGCAAAGTGGCAACGGGCGCAAGTTTAACACGCGCTGAAGCTGAACTTGCTTTCGATAACATCCTATCTGGCGAAGTCACGCCCTCGCAAATGGGCGCCTTTCTCATGGCGCTGCGCGTGCGTGGGGAGACTGTGGATGAGATCACAGGTGCTGTCACAGCCATGCGTGCCAAGATGACGCGTGTTCACGCTCCCGCTGGCGCTATTGATATTGTGGGCACAGGCGGCGATGGAGCTGGAACCTATAATGTGTCCACCCTTGCCTCTATCATCACAGCTGCTTGCGGCGTGCCTGTCGCCAAACATGGCAATCGAGCGGCTTCATCGCAATCTGGAGCCAGCGATGTGTTGGGCGCGCTTGGTGTTGGCATTGGCGTCACGCCTGCCGCCGTGGAGGCTTGCCTGAAGGACGCCAAGATCGGCTTTATGATGGCGCAATCACATCATCTGGCCATGCGCCATGTCGGCCCGACCCGTGTCGAACTCGGCACGCGCACCATTTTCAATATTTTGGGTCCGCTCTCCAATCCTGCTGGGGTCATGCGGCAAGTGGTTGGCACTTTCTCCGCCTCACTCTTGCAGCCGATGGCAGAAGTTTTGCGCAATCTCGGCTCTGACAAAGTGTGGCTGGTGCATGGCTCTGATGGTCTTGATGAACTGACCACGACAGGCCCAACTCAAGTTGTGGCGCTCGACAATGGCGAGATAACCAGCTTCACCGTGACACCTGAAGACGCAGGCCTTTCTTTGGCTAAGACCGCTGATTTAAAAGGCGGTGATCCAGACTTTAATGCGCGAGCCTTGCGCGCTGTTCTGGCAGGTGAAAAAGGGGCCTATCGCGATATAGCTTTGCTCAATGCAGCCGCCGCTCTGGTCGTGGCCGACAAGGCCAAGACTTTGAAAGATGGCGTTGCCATGGGCGCAAAAGCACTGGATGATGGCTCAGCAAAGGCAACGCTCGACACACTCGTTACTATTTCAAACCGCGGGTAAAATATGTCTGACATTTTGCGCAAGATCGAGGCCTATAAGCGCCGCGAGATTTCTGAGGCCAAGGTGCGCATGCCCCTGCACGCACTTGAGCGCAAGATTGAACAGCAAACACCGCCACGCGGTTTTGTCGCCGCAATTGAAGCAAAGCTTGGTGCCAATCAATTCGCTTTGATTTCCGAAATCAAAAAAGCTAGCCCATCCAAAGGCCTCATCCGCGCGGATTTCGATCCGCCAAAACTTGCCGCCGCTTATGAAAAAGGTGGCGCTTGCTGCCTCTCGGTCCTCACTGACGAACCATCCTTCCAAGGCAAGCCAGAATATTTGACCGCAGCTCGTAATGCTGTGCGTCTGCCTGCGCTTCGCAAAGACTTTATGTATGACCGCTATCAGGTCTATGAAGCGCGCGCATGGGGCGCTGATTGTATTCTGATCATCATGGCCTCGGTCTCTGATGAAACAGCGCGCGAGCTCAACAAAGTCGCGCATGATCTCCATATGGATGTGCTGGTCGAAGTTCACAATGAAGATGAAATCAAGCGCGCTTTGCCGCTCGAAACGCGTCTCATAGGCATCAACAATCGTGATCTGCATACATTCCACACCAGCCTTGATGTTTCAGAGCGGCTCGCCAAGCTTGTGCCAAATGATCGCATCATTGTGGGTGAAAGCGGCATCGGCTCGCATGAAGATGCGCTGCGTTTAGTGCAATCAGGCATCGGCACATTTCTGGTCGGCGAGAGCTTGATGCGTCAAGATGATGTGGTCAAAGCCACGCATGATCTTTTGCATGGACCAGCCCTCGAGGCGCGTCATTGATGGATAAGCTTTCGCACATCACAGCATCGGGCGAAGCGCATATGGTGGATGTGTCGGAAAAATCCGTCACCACACGCATTGCGGTCGCCGAAGGCCGTGTGGTGATGAAACCGGAAACTCTGGCCTTGTGTCTTTCGGGAGACGCCAAAAAAGGCGATGTGCTTGGCACAGCCCGCATTGCTGGCATTATGGCCGCCAAAAAAACGCATGATTTGATCCCGCTCTGTCACCCGCTGCTGATCTCCAAAGTCACAGTCGATCTGATGCCAGATGAATCACTTCCTGGCATTCATGTGCGCGCAGAAGTCAAAGTCGGCGGCCAGACAGGTGTTGAAATGGAAGCACTGACTGCCGTCAGCGTGGCCTGCCTCACCATTTACGACATGCTTAAAGCCGTTGATCGTTTCATGACGATTGAAGGCATCGGCATGATGGAAAAGCGCGGCGGAAAATCCGGCGACTGGCGCCGGGATAACCCGTGAGCCGCGCTCCGCTTCTGCCTGTTGCAGACGCGTTGACGCGCGTGCTGCAAAGTGCACGTGACGCTTTGCCACAAGAACATGTGCCGCTTGCCCAATGCCGTGGCCGCACTTTGGCGCAAAATGTGTCAGCGTTGCGCACACAGCCGCCCTTTCCTGCCTCTGCGATGGATGGCTATGCTGTGCGCGCTGCCGACATTGCAAACGTGCCCACCACACTAAAAATTATTGGTGAGAGTGCGGCGGGTCGTCGCTATCAAGGGCCGCTGCAAACAGGCGAAGCGGTCCGTATTTTCACAGGCGCTCCCGTGCCACAGGGTGCCGACACAATCCTCATTCAGGAAAATACGACAAGCGAAGGTGACCATGTCACTGCGCTTGAGAGTGAAACGCTCGGCCGCTATGTGCGCCGCGCTGGACTTGATTTCTCAACGGGCGACGTGTTGCTCAAAAAAGGCCAAAGGCTTGGCCCCGCAGAGCTTGCACTGGCTGCAGCGATGAATCATCCAGCCTTGCCAGTCACGCGCCGTCCGCGTGTTGCGCTTCTGGCCACAGGTGATGAACTCGTGCGCCCGGGCGAAGAAATCGGCACCGATCAAATTGTGGCATCCAACACCTTTGCCGTGCGCGCCTATGCAGAAAACGCCGGCGCAGATGTGATTGATCTTGGCATTGCGGGCGATAATTTTTCAGCCATTGAAGCCGCTATCCGCGCGGCGCGTGCGCATGGCGCAGATGTGCTGGTGACTTTGGGTGGCGCTTCGGTTGGCGATCATGATCTTGTGCAAACAGCGCTCGCGCATGAAGGCATGGAGCTTGGCTTCTGGCGTATTGCCATGCGGCCGGGCAAACCCCTCATGCATGGCCAGATTGGCGATATGCGAATCCTCGGCCTGCCCGGCAATCCCGTGTCGGCCATTGTCTGCGGCCTGTTATTTCTGGTGCCGCTGGTGCGGGCGCTCTCGGGCGACCCGCAGGCTGGCGAGGACCGCACAGAGGTCGCTGTGCTGGCGGGCGATCTGCCGGAAAATGACAGTCGCCAGGATTATCTGCGCGCCCGCATCACGGGCATGAAGGATGGACATCCACTGGTCGAGAGCTTCTCGCGCCAGGATTCCTCCATGCTGCGCATCCTCTCTGAAGCCCAATGCCTCATCGTGCGCGAGGCCAATGCGCCGGCCGCCAAGGCGGGCGATATTTGCCGGATACTGCGGGTTTAACGTTTCCCCTTGCAGAACAAAAGCAAAACATGCTAGTTTGTTCACGCTTTGTTTAACCGATTCCACTATTCCTCAGGCGCCTGCGTTAGGCACCCCTGAGAGGGGTCGGCTGAACGCCCAAAATTTTCGGGGATCGACCCATGCTGACCAAAAAGCAGAGCGAGTTGCTGCGTTTTAGCACCGAGCGGCTCAAGGAGACTGGCGTTCCCCCGTC
>CAINNX010000033.1 GCA_903851305.1 uncultured Hyphomicrobiales bacterium
ACATTTGAAGCCTAGTTTTGCGCTGCTCCTGGCGGGATAACATAAAAGGTCATCTTCCACGGGCGGCTTTTTGCAGTCCAGACTTGCCGGTTGATGGCGCGCTCGCTCATCTTTGAGCCAGAGCCTGCGTAATAGCGCGCCTTGTCATTGCAGGTCTCGTCTGTCGCCCGACAGATCACAAGCATCCCATATTTATGGATATTATCTTTCGTGATCCAGGATGCCCAGCGGAAGTTGAATGAGTTGAACTCCGAGACATTGTCGCGTGAGCGGAAGGTCACAGCCATTGCAAAGTCACGCTCACCAGAGACGATGCGCAAGGGTTGTCCTGTTTCAGTCTTCCACAATTCAATGCCAAAATCCGCTGCTTCATCGCGTGGCATGGAATATTGCTTCTCGTCAAACCGAAGATAGAGCCAGGGCAAAACCGGCGCAGCGAGCAAACATGCCGCCAAAATGATGCCCACCATCGTGCGCGTATAGCGCAAGGCAACATTCAGCGAGGGGTTGATCCCGCTGACAAGGAAAAGTGGAACGAGTGAAAGGATGCCCACTGCAAAAGGAATCCCCAACGCAGTATGACCCACTGTGCCAGCCACCAGCGTCAGGACAAAGGGTGCAAAAGCCAGCACTTGCAGGAAGGATGTTCCATGCACTTTACCGATCTGTATGCATGTGGTCTCCGCGCCACCCTTCCATCTGGCCAAGCCCAAAACTGTGGCGGGTAGAATGAAAAAGGCTGCATTGCCCAAAATGAATTGAAAATACTGATTGGCGATGGCGCGGTCAGCTTTGTCGATGCGGTCAGCCAGATAAAAGAACGGCTGAAAGCCATCGCGGATAAGCCAGAGCAAATGCGGCAAAAAGATTAAGACGGCTGCTGCTGTGGACACGTAAGGAGACGCAGACCTGAAATAGTCTTTGCGTGAGGGATGTGCGAGCGCTGCAAAAAAACAGGTCGCAACCAAAATCGCACCATAATATTTCGAGAGAAGTGCCAAGCCCGCCAATATGCCGCAGATTAAAGCATGCCAAACACGGCGCATTTCCAATGAGCGCACGAAGAAATAGAGCGTCCAAGGCCAGATCGAAAGCAGAATGGTGTTGGCATTAAAACGTTGCGCATTGAACTGGTAGAAGGGCATCAGCATCAATAACAATACGCCAAGCAGTTGCATGCGCCGATTGGCAAAACGTCCGATCAGAGCCCAAGCGCCAGCCAGGCCAATCGCGCCATTGAGCTCACTCAAAAACCAGAAAGAGAAATTGGTTTTCGGGAAGATAGCGAACCAAGCACCAGCCACCCACGACCAGAAAGGTGGATGCTTGTAATAGCCAAAACTAAATTCACGGCCCCATGCATAGGCTTCTAATGAATCACCATGGAGGCCGCCGCCAGTTGAAAGCGTGGCAAAGCTAGCCCAGATCAGCGCATAGAGCAGGATGATTGCGAAGGCCGGAAGGATTAGAGTTTTGAAGCGCACAGCTAAGTGTATCGCCTCGCTTTTCATAAATAGGCCAGCTGTATGCAGGCTATGCAACAGGGCGCCTATTTCACTTTGTTGTTGTTTGCGTAGATGCTGTGCCTGTTGCGCAAAATGAAGCGCACTGACAAGTGCCGTCGCAGAAAAGGCAAGCAACGCTCCGTTATGTGGAATAGCCGGCTCTAATACGAGGGCAAACCGTGGTGGTGCCAATGCTGAAAATGCATAGGCAACAGTAAGTGCTGCGCAGAACAATCCGCCGGTCGTGTCAAAGAGAATGGCAAAGAATACAACCGGGATGAGCAGTTCAAGAAAGCCATATTTGTTGGGCACAAAATCAAAGCGTAATTCGAGCGCAAAGACTGATGTGACGAAAAATGTGACCAACAGGAATCGTGTTGCTATTGGTAGGGCAGATGTGAATTCAACAATGGCTTGCGTTCCACGCCCCGCACTATGCACGACTAGCGTCGCGCTGATGCAGGCGGCGACAATCACGGGAAACATGAACCAAGGCGTGCCTTCCATAGGCGCAACCAGCCCCAACAGAACCCCCAGCAAGCCGCTCTGCAGCAAGTCGCGTTGAATGTTTGTCGTCCTCTTCTGCAACGCTTGCTTCACGTGCTGATCATCCTGGTTCCGAAACCCGCTGATACATGTTTCCCAAAGGGCAATGCGGGTTTGCTTCTATGAGCGCTACTCAAGCTTGTCCATAAAAAAGTAAGGCACGCCAGGCTTTTGGGGTGGCGCACTTTGACCCAACTTGCCTCTTTTTCAAGGTAAGCCTTATTTGCTGGGCTCCGTCAGATAACTATCATCGGTGTATGGCCGACATCCTACAGGCTCTTTTTAGGTTGCGCATATTTTAAGGGCTGACGCGCCCTCATTTTGAGGCTGTCTTACTTGATCGGTGGATGCGGCAGCTTCGCCACGCCCTTTTCCATCACGAATGTATAGTCGAGTGAATACCATTCGCCCTTCACATCAGGGGCAGGGGCATTGCCGTCGTGTTTCACGTAATTGCCAACCAATGCACGTGTCACACCAAAGACAACGTCATTTTCAAGATCCTTGTCATTGTCGACGAAGACCTGCGTCACAAGTGTCTTGAAGCCTTCCTTGAACATCAGAAAGTGCAGATGTGCCGGGCGGAAATGGCGACGGTTTTGTGCGCGGATCAGGTCACCCACAGGACCGTGCAGCGGTATCGGATAGCCCGCTGGCGTGACAGAGCGGAACGAGAAGCGGCCCTGTGCATCGCTTACAAATTTGCCGCGCAAATTCATATCTGACTGGCTGTCATCCTGATTTTCATACAATCCAACGGGTGAGGATTGCCAGACATCAATCTCGACACCGGCCAGCGGATGGCCGTTCTGGTCGTTCACCAGACAATTGGCAAAGAGCACGGGGCCGGGGGTTTGCGAGCGCACAATCGAACCGCCATTTTCTGTTTTTGGCGAGTTCATGCGCCAGAAGGGCCCGAGCAATGCGGCCGCAGTTTCGGTCGCGCCGTTCTTACCATTGTTCATCAGGCAGACGAGCGTCGATAAGCCGATCGTGTCGGAGAAGAGAATGGCCTCGTTGTGAACATCATTGGTGGTCTTGCCGATGCGGTTCAGAAAATCGAGGCCATACTCAAACTCTTCTTCTGTGAGCTGGACTTCCTGCGCAAAGGCATGGGCATGGCGCACGAAGGCTTCCATGATTTGGCGGGCGCGGGCATTGGTCGTGCCCTCCATCGCTTTGAGCACGGCAGGCGTGACGCCTTTTTCGTCTTCGATGATCATATTTGCCTCCCTGGCAGCTTTGACTTTTGTTGGGTGTCAAAGTCTGCAACGGGTGAGGGCGAGTCAAGGGCTTGAGCCCTGTCAGGCTGTAAAGCCAGCCCTTTTCAAGCGGTTCACGGCCAGATCCAGCGCGGACAGGAAAGCGCTACGGTCGCGCGGGCTGAAGGGGGCAGGGCCGCGGGTCGTTTCGCCCGCGCTGCGCAGATCTTCCATCAGATTGCGGGTAGCCAGCGCCAGACCAATGGAATCCTCGTTAAAGGCCTTCCCCTTGGGTGAAATCACCTCTGCCCCGGCCTTTACGCCCCGCGCGGCCAGCGGAATGTCGGTGGTGACGATAATAGCACCCGGCCCCGCCCGCTCGATGATCCAGTCATCGGCGACATCTGGCCCGGCGGGAACGATCACCCGCTCGATCAGGGGCGAGCGGGGCACGTTGATAAAGGCATTGGCGACCACAAAGACCTTGAGCCCATAGCGCTCAGCCACCCGATAGGCCTCGTCCTTGACGGGGCAGGCATCGGCATCGAGGTAGAGTGTGATGGAGGCTGGCATGGGTCCTTTATTGGATAATCGGATTGAACCGGTGGACTATGTCTTAATTGGCTGTGCTGATTGTTTGCGTTCAAAGATTGCAAAAAAGCCAGAGCAGCTTTTGGGTTGTTTAAATCCAGGCGCTAAGGCTAGCAACGAAAGAATTCCCTTAAGGGCTGAGACGCATAACGTCACGCTGAACCTCAGGAGCGGATTTTTTTGTGAATGTGAGAGAGTTTTGAGCTCCCCCAAATGTGCCTGAGTGAAATTTCTTTCCGTTCCCAGATAGATCAATTCAATCTCTGGAGCCACTTTTGTTACGGCATCTATAAAAAACCGATCCGAAAACCCGCTGTAATAAAAAAATGGTTCTTGATGTGCGGCGCATAAATTAGGGGCTGTGATCAACAGTTTCCCATGAGGTTTGAGCAGTCGGGCCAGCTCTTTGATGGCGCGCAGCGGCTCGGGCACATGCTCGATGACCTCGAAGCAGAGGATAGGGTCGAAAGTCTGATCCTCAACTGGAATATGACAGATATCCGATAAAATATCGCATTGTTCGGAATCCCATTTGCGATCCCAGATGCCGCGAATATCAAAGGGCGTTCCGCCGCCCTTATACTCACCAAAATCTTGTGAGATGTATTTGTTGTTTTTGAAAAAGGCTCGTGCTCTCTGCTCGCCAGCGCCAGCGTCGAGAACCAATTTATCGCAGTTGGAGGCTTCGAACTGCGCTATCCATTTTACCGATTCAGTATAGCGGTTTTTGATATCAATGATGGAAGTATCGGTCATTAGAAGAGCATTTCTTTCAAAGTGAAAATGAAATTTTCGTTTGGTCATGGCCAGCCCCCACGAGGTGATCCGGTGGTTATGTTAGTTGACGATTTGGTTTGACG
>CAINNX010000034.1 GCA_903851305.1 uncultured Hyphomicrobiales bacterium
ATTTTGGTGGAGCCAGACGGAATCGAACCGACGACCTCTTCAATGCCATTGAAGCGCTCTCCCAACTGAGCTATGGCCCCACGTTTTTTTCGCCAGACCCCTAGGGGTCTTTCGGCAGATTGTCCTTTTGGGGAGGACACGCGCTGCCGACAGCGAACCAATTCACTGATTGCTCAGAGCTGTTTGGTGGGCGGCTGTGTAACCCAATCGCCGCCACACCACAACCCCTGGGGGATCAGGTTTCTTCGTCGTCCTGAAGATCGCTGTCGATGAGGCCAGCCACATCGTCGGGGTCACCCTCTTCTTCTTCGAGGAAGGTTTCGTCCGCGCCATCGTCTTCAATTTCAATATCATCGTCAGGCACCACAACCTTATCGTCTGTGGCATCTGCCTCTTCCAGCGAGACGAGCTCAGCGCCGACGACTTCGGGCTGTTCATCATCATCCACGGGGGCGGCGCGCGAGGGGGCGCGGCTCAACGAGACGACTTGGAAGGTTGCGCCGCATTTGGGGCACAAAATCGGGTCCTTGTTCAGGTCGAAAAATTTCGCGCTGCAGGACTGGCACTGACGCTTGCTGCCGAGTTCGGGTTTGGCCACGTTGGACATGCCTCTGAAAAAGGCCGCCGCAGAAGTGCGGCAGCGGGAGTTTGGACTCCGGTTAGTCGGGCTTCGCTCACCTGTCAAATGGGAATTGGCTCGAGAGCCGCGCTGGGTGACTTTGGCCCATGCCCCGTGCTACGAGCGCAACAAAATTGGATCGCTCGCTTTGAGAGGTTTCCCTTGGCTTCCCATTCGTCCCACGGACCCGCCCAACCCATGACCGCTGGCCGTTCAAAGCCCCTCCAGGGTGCTTTGAAGCCTCCGGGCGATAAGTCCATCTCCCACCGCGCGCTGATCTTTGGCCTGCTGGCCAAGGGCGTGACGCCGATTGAGGGCTTGCTGGAGGGCGATGACGTTTTGCGCACTGCTGATGCCTGCCGGGCGCTGGGCGGCAAGGTGGAGCGCCTGGGCGAGGGCAAATGGCGGGTTGAGGGTGCGGGTCTAGGCTCCCTCCTTGCCCCCAAGGACACGCTCGACTTCGGCAATGCCGGAACCGGCACGCGGCTGATGATGGGCGTGGTTGGTGGCCATGGGATCAAGGCGACCTTTGATGGCGACGCCTCGCTGCGCAAGCGCCCGATGCGGCGCATTCTCGATCCGCTGGTCCTCATGGGCGTCGATGTGCTCAGCGAAACAGAGGGCGGGCGTTGCCCGATCACCATTCAAGGCACGGGCGAGCCCGCACCCATTGAATATCGCTCACCTGTCGCCTCCGCGCAGCTGAAGTCGGCCGTCCTGCTGGCTGGCCTCAATTCACCCGGCCGCACGACCGTGATCGAGAGCGAAGCCTCGCGCGATCACACCGAAAAAATGCTCTCCTATTTCGGCGCCACAGTGCATGTCGAAAAAGAAGGCGCGCATGGCCGCAAGATCACACTCGAGGGTCGCCCGAACTTGGTTGCGCGCGAAGTCATCGTGCCGGCGGATCCGTCGTCTGCGGCCTTCCCGCTGGTCGCAGCCCTGCTGGTGCCGGGCTCGGATGTCACCATCACCGGCATGATGATGAACCCGCTGCGCATCGGCCTTCTGAGCACCCTGCAAGAGATGGGCGCGCAGATCGACATCACCCATCCGCGCATCGAGGGCGGTGAAGATGTGGCCGATTTGCGTGTGCGTTACTCGCAGCTCACAGGCGTGGATGTGCCTGCAGATCGGGCACCTTCGATGATTGACGAATATCCTGTACTGGCTGTCGCCGCTGCTTTTGCTCACGGCGAAACACGAATGCGCGGGCTATCTGAATTGCGTGTAAAAGAATCTGATCGTCTCGCCGCAGTGGCGGCAGGCCTTGCTGTCAATGGCATTCAGCACCGGATCGAAGGGGATGATCTCATTGTGCGTGGCGCAGCCCATGTTACGGGCGGCGGCACAGTCGAGACGCATCTTGATCACCGGATTGCCATGAGCTTCCTCATCATGGGATTGGCTTCTGACAAGCCCGTCACCATCGATGATGCCGCGATGATTGCGACCAGCTTCCCGACCTTCCGCCCCGCGCTTGAAAAACTCGGTGCGACATTCTCATGAGTGTGCTGATTGCGATTGACGGGCCTGCGGCTTCGGGCAAAGGCACATTAGCGCGCCGTCTCGCGCGCCATTTCAATGTACCCCATCTCGACACGGGTCTGCTTTATCGTGCCACCGCTGCGGGCCTGTTGGAACAGGGCGCACGGCTCGATGATGTGGACCAGGCCGTTGCTGTTGCCCGAGGGCTGGCACTGACCGATTTCAACGAAGACACATTGCGTGGTCGCGAAATGGGTGAGGCCGCCTCAGTGGTCGCCGCGATCCCGCAAGTTCGCGCCGCCCTGATCGAGGCGCAACGCCGCTTTGCCGCCCGCCCCGAGGGCGCCGTGCTCGATGGCCGCGACATCGGCACGATCATCTGCCCGGATGCTCCGGTGAAGATTTTTGTGACAGCCTCCCCCGAAACCCGCGCCCAGCGCCGGGCGCTGGAACTGGCTGGCCGGGGCGAGAAGGTCGCCTTCGAGGCCATTCTGGAGGATATCCGCAAACGCGACGCACGCGATTCCGGCCGCTCAAGCGCACCGCTCAAGGCTGCAGATGATGCGGTCACGCTGGATACGACCAGGTTGGGAATTGAAGAAGCTTTTGCCGCGGCTTTGCAAATCGCGGCTGGAAAAGCGCCCAGAGGCTAAAAAGCCCCGTTTTATCGAATCAACTTGCCAGTCAGGGCACCCCCCTGCTAGAAGGCGCTCGAATTCGGGTGGAGAGATAAGTCCTCTTCGCTCGGTTTCATTTGGACCCCGCTTTTCCGCTCCGGCCAGCCGGCATGCTCCATGGAGCAGATCCGGTCGCAACGCCGACCGACATCCGGATGCGAAACAGCACATTGAAACACAAACCCAGCCGGCCGCCCGACCTCGGGCATTTCAGGAGACCATATGCCTATTTCCACTGAATCGAGCCTCAACCCGACGCGCGATGATTTCGCTGCGCTTCTCGATGCAAGCTACGGTGAAAACGAAGCTTTTGAGGGTTCCGTTGTTAAGGGAACTGTTGTTGGTATCGAAAAAGACGTTCTCGTCATTGATATCGGTCTGAAGACCGAAGGTCGCGTGGCGATCCGTGAATTCACTGGCCCCGGCCGTGACGCTGCCCCCAAGGTCGGCGATGTTGTTGAAGTTTACCTGGAGCGCATCGAAAACGCGCTCGGTGAAGCTGTCATCTCGCGCGACAAGGCTCGTCGTGAAGAGAGCTGGGTCAAGCTCGAGAAGGCTTTCGAAGCTGGCGAGAAGGTCGACGGCGTTATCTTCAATCAGGTCAAGGGTGGCTTCACCGTCGATCTCGACGGCGCTGTGGCCTTCTTGCCGCGTTCGCAGGTGGACATTCGTCCGATCCGCGATGTCACCCCGCTGATGGGCGTTCCGCAGCCCTTCCAGATCCTCAAGATGGATCGTCGTCGTGGCAATATCGTCGTGTCGCGTCGTACGGTTCTCGAAGAGAGCCGCGCTGAACAGCGTCATGAAATCGTGGCCAACCTTGAAGAAGGTCAGGTCATTGAAGGTATGGTCAAGAACATCACCGATTACGGTGCATTCGTGGATCTGGGTGGCATCGACGGCCTCTTGCATGTCACCGACATTGCATGGCGTCGCGTCAATCATCCGACCGAAGTGCTCAACATCGGCCAGACGGTGCGCGTGAAGATCATCAAGATCAATCACGACACGCATCGCATCTCGCTTGGCATGAAGCAGCTCTTGGATGATCCGTGGCAGGGCATTGAAGCCAAGTATCCGATCGAAGCCCGTTTCCATGGTCGCGTCACGAACATCACCGATTACGGTGCATTTGTTGAACTCGAGCCTGGCATTGAAGGCCTCATCCACGTGTCTGAAATGTCGTGGACGAAGAAGAACGTGCATCCCGGCAAGATCGTCTCGACGAGCCAGGAAGTCGATGTGCAGGTTCTCGAAGTGGATTCGGTCAAGCGCCGCATCTCGCTCGGCCTCAAGCAGACACTCGCCAATCCGTGGGAAGTCTTCGCTCAGAAGTATCCTGTCGGCGCCGAAGTCGAAGGCGAAGTCAAGAACAAGACCGAATTCGGTCTGTTCATCGGCCTCGACGGCGATGTGGACGGCATGGTCCATCTCTCCGACCTCGACTGGAACCGTCCGGGCGAGCAGGTCATCGAAGAGTTCAAGAAGGGCGATATGGTCAAGGCGAAGGTCTTGGACGTGGATATCGAGAAGGAGCGTATCTCGCTCGGTATCAAGCAGCTCAGCGCCGATCCGTTCGAAGGCAAGGGCGGTGGCAACACCACCGCTGCCAGCGCATCGGGTGAAGAAGGCGGCGACCTGAAGAAGGGCGCTGTTGTCACCTGTGAAGTTGTCGAAGTGAAGGAAGGCGGCATCGATGTTAAGCTGGCCGGTACTGATCTCGTCACCTTCATCAAGCGCAACGATCTCGCTCGTGACCGTGCAGACCAACGCCCTGAGCGTTTCGCTGTTGGCGAAAAGGTCGATGCACGCATCACGCAGTTTGATCGCAAGGCCCGCAAGGTTGCCGTGTCGATCAAGGCGCTTGAAATGGCCGAAGAAAAGGAAGCCATTGCTCAGTTCGGTTCAGCCGACTCGGGCGCTTCGCTCGGCGACATTCTCGGCGCAGCCTTGAAGGCTCGCGAAGGCGACAAGAAGTAATCAGCTCACGTGTGAGCTTCATGGGGCCCGCGCAGAAATGCGCGGGCCTTTTTTGTGAGACGCCGCTACCAGATGATTCCTTGCGTGGACCTGCGAGCGGCACTAGATTTTGCATCACCCTTCATTCTGACGAGAGGCGCGCAACATGCCATCTTTTCCCGATCCGGATTATCTGATTGATCGGCGCATTCTGCGGCGCAAATTGACGTTTTGGCGTGTGGCGCTTTTTCTGGTGCTCATTGCTGGCGTTGTTGGCATTGGTGTGCATTACGCTGACAGCGACGCACCCACGAGCAAACATATTGCGCGCCTGTCGATTGAAGGCGTCATCACCGGCGACAAAGACACATTGAAGCTTGTACGCGAGATTGGTGAATCCAAAAATGCGCAAGCCCTGATCGTCTCGATTGAAAGCCCGGGTGGAACAACTACGGGTTCAGAACGCCTCTACAATGAATTGCGCCGCGTCTCCGAAAAGAAACCTGTTGTCGCAGTTGTCGGCACGATGGCTGCCTCAGGTGGCTATATTGCAGCGCTAGGCACTGAGCGTATTTTTGCCGAAGGCAATTCATTGGTGGGCTCGATCGGCGTTCTGTTCCAGTTTCCGAACTTTGGAAAATTGATGGAGACAGTCGGCGTCTCGGTGGAATCGGTGAAGTCCTCGCCACTGAAAGCTGCGCCCAATGGCTTTGAACCGACCAGCCCCGAAGCCCGCGCAGCCCTAGCATCACTCGTCTCGGATTCTTTCCTCTGGTTCAAAGATCTCGTCAAAACCCGCCGCGTGATGAATGATGAGGAACTGACCAAAGTCAGCGATGGTCGTGTGTTCACCGGCCGCCAGGCCGTCGGGCTGAAACTGGTCGATGCGCTGGGGGGTGAGCGGGACGCTATTGCTTGGCTGGAAAGTGACAAGAACATCGACCACGACCTGCCGGTGCGTGACTGGAAAAAGGACCGCAGCCTTGAGCGGCTCGGCATTATGGGTGCATCCGCGAGCCTTTTGGAGCTGATGGGCTGGAGTGGCGCCGCGACCCGACTCGAACGCCTGAGCCAATTGAGTGAGACGCGTCTCCTTGACGGTCTCGTCTCAGTTTGGCAAGTTACCCCAGTTGATTGAGCTTTTTCTGACCAACAGGTCCGCTAATTCTGGGCCGCATTTGCAGTCATTTTCCGGGGGCCAAAAGTGATCAAATCTGAACTCGCCCAACGCATCGCTGAACGCAATCCCCATCTCTACCTGCGAGATGTCGAGAATATCGTGAATGCCATTCTCGATGAAATTACCCACGCCTTGTCGCGCGGTGATCGCGTTGAACTACGTGGCTTTGGCGCTTTTTCCGTCAAGCGCCGTGATGCCCGCCTGGGCCGCAACCCGCGCACCGGTGCCCATGTTGAGGTTGACGAGAAGGTTGTGCCATTCTTCAAGACAGGCAAGGAAATGCGCGAGCGTCTGAACGACGTGCAGGGCTAAACTCCACGCCAGACCGCGCGGGGGGCTTGAGTTGAAAACATTTTTGAAATGGCTCTTTCTGACCCCGCTCGGCCTGATCCTTTTGGGTCTGGCCGTTGCCAATCGTGACATGGTGCGGGTGGTTCTGGACCCCCTCCCGGGCAATGGCCCCCTTTTCGAGACCCAAGCTCCTCTGTTTCTCGTGGCCTTTGCCGCAGCCATTCTGGGTATTGTGGCAGGGAGCTTTGTGACTTGGTGGTCGCAAGGTCGACACCGCCGCGCAGCCCGCCTGGCCCACGCCGAGACCGAGCGCCTGCGGCAAGAGGCTGCACGACTACGCTCAGACCTCGCCAGTCGGCTGCCAGCCCCCTTTGAGCGACCGCGCGACGCAGCCTGAGCGGCCCCGCGCCGCTAGACTTGACCAGCAAGCCATGCGAGCAAAGCGCCATGTCGACCCTGCCTGACTTTTTCGATGGACTAGCCCTTCCAGCACCGCTGCGCGCGGCGCTTGGCGGATCCATGCGCACAGGGCCTGCAGTCAAGATTTGCGGCCTGTCGACACCCGGCACGCTGGAAGCGGCCCTGAGCGCGGGCGCTGAGCTGGTCGGCTTCGTCTTTTTCCCGAAAAGCCCACGAAATCTGACACTTGAGGCGGTTCCCCCGCTCGCCGCCCAAGCCTCCAACCGGGCTGTCAAAGTGGCACTTAGCGTCAATGCAGGGGATGACCTCTTGGATGCCATTGTGGACCAGATGCAGCCCGATATGCTGCAATTTCATGGCACCGAGAGCCCCGAGCGCGTTTTGGCGGCCAAAGCACGCTATGGCCTGCCGATCATGAAGGCGCTGGGCATATCAGGGGCCGAGGATCTCGCCGCCATCCCCGCTTTTGACGGGGTTGCCGACCGGCTCCTGTTTGATGCCAAGCCCCCCAAAGGCGCTGATCTGCCAGGCGGGAATGGCCTCGCCTTCGACTGGGATCTGTTGGCCGGATTGACCCTCAAATCCCCCTTCATGCTCTCGGGCGGGCTGGACGCCAGCAATGTGGCTGAGGCTGCAAGCCGCACGCGGGCAGGGGCTGTCGACGTCTCCTCAGGGGTCGAAAGTGCCCCCGGCCTCAAAGACCCGGCCCAGATTGAAGCCTTCATCACCGCACTGCGTGGACACCAACGCATGGAACCGCTTGGTTCAACACGCGCAACGCGGTAAGACACGGCCCGACTTGAGGAGCCAAAAGCGTTGAGCACCCAACTTCAGAATTCCTATCGCACCGGCCCAGATGAGCGCGGGCATTTTGGCATCTTCGGCGGACGCTTCGTCGCCGAGACATTGATGCCGCTCATCCTCGATCTTGAGAAAGCCTATGAGGTCGCCAAAGCCGACCCCGCTTATCAGGCTGAGCTTGATGATCTGGCCAAACATTACGTCGGTCGTCCGAGCCCGCTTTATTTTGCGGAACGCATGACCGAAAAATGTGGTGGCGCGAAAATCTATTTCAAACGCGACGAGCTGAACCATACGGGCGCGCAGAAGATCAACAATGTGCTGGGTCAAATTCTGCTCGCACGGCGCATGGGCAAGAAGCGCATCATCGCTGAAACAGGTGCTGGCCAACACGGCGTGGCCACTGCGACCGCCTGCGCGAAATATGGCCTCGAATGCGTGGTCTATATGGGCGCAGTCGATGTCGAGCGTCAGAAACCCAACGTCTTCCGCATGAAAATGCTCGGCGCGAAAATTGTGCCTGTGCAATCAGGCGCACGCACGCTGAAGGATGCAATGAACGAAGCCCTGCGTGATTGGGTCACCAATGTTGCAGATACGTTCTATTGCATCGGCACAGCCGCAGGCCCGCATCCCTATCCCGCCATGGTGCGCGATTTCCAATCGATCATCGGCAAGGAAGTGCGTTGGCAGATGGAAGAAGCCGAAGGTCGTCTTCCCGATTCACTCGTCGCCTGTATCGGCGGCGGTTCGAACGCGATTGGCTTGTTCCATCCTTTCCTCGATGACAAAAGCGTCGAGATTTATGGTGTGGAAGCAGCTGGCCATGGTTTGAGCGTTCCGGATGGCCATGCAGCCTCGCTCGCTGGCGGCAAGCCCGGCGTGCTGCACGGCAATCGCACCTATCTTTTGATGAATGACGATGGCCAGATTAATGAAGGCCATTCGATTTCTGCTGGCCTCGATTATCCCGGCATCGGCCCGGAACATGCTTGGCTGCGTGACATTGGGCGTGTGACCTACACATCTGCGACTGACAAAGAAGCGCTTGATGCTTTGCAGCTCTGCTGTCAGCTGGAAGGTATTATTCCGGCTCTCGAGCCCGCACATGCGCTGGCTTATGTGACCAAACTCGCGCCGACAAAACCAAAAGATCATCTCATGGTGATCAATGTATGTGGTCGCGGCGACAAGGACATCTTTACGGTCGCTGAACATCTGGGGGGCATGTGATGACGACGCGCATTGAAACGCGCTTCGCGAAATGCCGTGCTGAAGGACGTGCAGCGCTCGTGACCTTCCTGATGGCGGGCGATCCTGATCCGGCGACGTCGCTGGAGCTCATCTCCTCGCTGCCCAAGGCTGGCGCCGATGTGATTGAAATCGGCATGCCCTTCACCGATCCGATGGCCGATGGCCCCTCCATTCAGGCCGCGGGCTTGCGCGCTTTGGCCGCGGGCATGTCATTGGCCAAGACACTCGATCTGGTGCGCGCCTTCCGCAAAGGCGACAATGAAACCCCAATCGTCTTGATGGGCTATTTCAATCCGATCTATGTGCGCGGCGTCGGCAAATTTTTGGCTGAGGCCAAAGAGGTTGGCGTCGATGGCTTGATCGTCGTTGATCTGCCGCCGGAAGAAGATGATGAGCTTTGCCTTCCAGCCCTCAAAGCCGGCCTCAACTTCATCCGCCTCGCCACGCCCACGACCGACGACAAGCGTCTGCCCAAAGTGCTGACCAATACGTCGGGCTTTCTCTATTATGTGTCGATCACCGGCATCACGGGTGCTGCCACGCCTGACTATTCCAAAGTCGCTGGCGCTGTGGCACGCATCAAGAAGAGCACGCAATTGCCAGTTGCTGTTGGCTTTGGCGTGAAGAATGCGCAAACCGCGGCCTCGCTGGCTGAATCAGCTGATGGCGTTGTGGTGGGCTCAGCCTTGATCAACACGTTGAAAAATTCTCTCGACGAGAAAAACGCGGCAACCGCAAAGACCATTCCTGCCGTGACCGCTCTCGTCTCTGACATTGCCGATGGCGTGCGCCGCGTGCGCAAAGCCGCAGCCGAATAAGCACCGAGGATTTCGATGAACTGGATTTCCAACGTCGTCCCGCCGAAGATCCGCTCCATTCTGAAGCGCGAGACGCCCGAAAATCTCTGGGTGAAATGCCCGGATTCCGGCCAGCTCGTTTTTCACAAGGATCTCGAAGCCAATCACTTTGTGGTGCCAGGCTCTGGCTATCACATGCGCTGCCCGGTCAAGTCGCGCCTGACCCATCTCTTCGACAATGGCGCTTATGAAGAGATCGCGACACCAGACGTGCCCGCTGATCCGCTGAAGTTCAAGGATGTGAAGCCATACACAGACCGCTTGAAAGAATATCGTTCAAAGACCGGTGGACAGGATGCGGTGAAACTTGCTTACGGCAAGATTGAAAATGCACCCGCCACTGTTGCTGTGCAGGATTTTGAATTCATGGGTGGCTCGCTTGGAATGGCCGCGGGCGAAGCCATTGTGACGGGCATGGAATTGGCTGTCGCGCGCAAAACGCCGTTCATCATTTTCACAGCATCGGGCGGTGCGCGCATGCAAGAGGGTATGTTCTCGCTCATGCAAATGCCACGCACGACCGTTGCCGTGCGCCGCCTGCGTGCAGCCAAGCTCCCCTATATTGTTGTGCTGACCAATCCGACCACGGGTGGCGTCACCGCCTCCTACGCTATGCTCGGCGACATCCATATTGCTGAACCCGGCGCTGTCATTGGCTTTGCCGGCGCGCGCGTGATTGAACAAACAATCCGCGAGCGTCTGCCGGAAGGTTTCCAGCGCGCAGAATATCTGAAGGCCCATGGCATGGTTGATATGGTCGTGCCACGCACTGACATGCGCGCCACGCTGGCACGTCTGTGCCGCCTGCTCACCAACGCACCGGCTGCGGCCTGATCCGGTGAGCGAGGGCGCGCCAGGCTCGCCAAAATCCGAGGAAATGCTCGAGCGTTTCCTCTCACTTCACCCGCGCAAAATTGATCTCTCGCTGGGCCGGACCTTCGATCTGCTGGCCAAGCTCGGACACCCAGAGCAAAAATTGCCGCCTGTCATTCATGTGGCAGGCACCAACGGCAAAGGCTCCACCGTTGCGCTGATGCGCGCCATGCTGGAAGCCGCCGGTAAAAGCGTCCACGTCTACACCTCCCCCCATCTCGTGCACTTTCATGAGCGGATTCGTTTGGGCCAAAAAGGTCGCGGGCGTCTGGTCACCGAGTCTGAACTGGTCGATGCCTTCGCGCGTTGCGAGGCTGCCAATGCAGGCGCTCCGGTGACGATGTTTGAAATCACCACCGCAGCTGCGCTTCTGCTGTTCAGCGAACACCCAGCGGACTATCTGCTGCTCGAAGTGGGGCTTGGTGGCCGCTATGATTCCACCAATGTCATTGCTGCGCCGCTTGCCGGCGTGATTACGCCTGTCTCTATGGATCATCCTGAGTTTTTGGGGACGGCGATTGCGCAGATTGCCTCGGCTAAAGCAGGAATTATCAAACCCGGAGCACCCGTCTTTGTTGCTCAACAACTCGATGACGCCATACGTGAAATTGAACGCGAAGCCCGTTTGATGCGCGCATCAATCCGCCTTGCAGATCGTGACTTTTCTGCCCGCGAAGAAAATGGCCGCCTGATATATGAAGATGCGCTAGCGCTTCTCGATCTCCCCTTGCCGCGACTGCCTGGTCGCCACCAGATCAACAATGCAGCGCTCGCCATTGCCTGCCTGCGTTACTGCGCCCCTGATCTGACACAAGACGATATGGCACAGGGTCTGACCCGTGCTGAGTGGCCAGCACGCTTACAAAATCTGACACGCGGCGCGCTTGTTGATCTGATACCTGCCGGCGCTGAGCTGTGGCTGGATGGCGCACATAATGAAGCCGGCGGGCGCGTGCTGGCACAAGCTATGGTGGAGTTTCATGAGCGCCAGCCGCGCCCCCTGATCTTGCTCTGCGGCTCGTTGGCGACCAAAGACACAAACGGCTTTTTGCGCCATTTCAGCGGATTGGCGCAGGAGCTCCTCGCCCTCCCCATCCCGGGCGAACATGTCGCGCGCGAAGCGGCCGAGATTGCCAGCCTCGCCCAAGCAGCCAATATCCCGTCCTCTATTGCAAGCGGGATTACTGAAGCCCTCAAAGCATTACGCGCCCGCATCTGGCCCGTGGCCCCGCGCATCCTGATCTGTGGTTCGCTCTATCTGGCCGGCGAGATTCTCAAGGCCAATGGCACACCACCCGATTGAGGGCTAGACTACCGCCATGAACACAATCGGTCGGCCAGCGCATCCCGGACGTGGGGGACACGCCCGCAGCACGCAAAAAGGGCGCGTCGCGGACGAAGCCGCTTTGCAAGAGATTGCCGGCTTGGTTGGCGACGGCGTTTGGCAGCGTGATCTGCTGATCGAATATCTGCATATGATCCAGGACCATTTTGGCTGCATTTCAGCACGCCATCTGGCCGCGCTCGCAGAACACCTCCGCATCGGCTTAGCGGAAGCCTATGAGACCGCGACTTTCTACGCGCATTTTGATGTGGTGAAGGAAGACAGTGCGCCTGTTGCACCCCTCACGATCCGAATCTGCGATAGCATCGGTTGTTGCATGGCGGGTGCTGAGGCGCTGATTGCTGATTTGCAAAAGACTACACCAAAAAATATCCGTATCCAGAGTGTTCCCTGCATCGGCCGATGCGCTGAGGCGCCTGCAGCTGTGGTTGGGACAAAAGTCGTGATGGGCGCCTCGGTCCAAAAACTGGATGCGTGCATAGACAACGGCGACCATGAGGCAGACGAGGATTGCTGCATGGATTATGCCGCTTATTGCGCGGATGGCGGCTACAAACTTTATGAAGCGATCCGCAGCGGAAAATTGTCAGCAGACAATGCTTTGGATGTCGTCGAGGCCTCGGGACTTCGCGGTATGGGGGGCGCCGGCTTTCCAACAGCACGCAAATGGCGTGCTGTGCAATCAAGAGATGGCATCAAATATCTCGTCATCAATGCAGATGAAGGCGAACCCGGGACATTTAAGGATCGGTATATTCTTGAGCGTGATCCGCATCGTGTTCTCGAAGGCGCTTTAATTGCGGCCAATATCATTGGCGCACGCGAGATTTATTTTTACCTGCGTGATGAATATGCAGGTCTGCGCGCAACACTCACGCGTGAAATTGCCAAACTACCTGCTGGTTGGCCGCATGTTCAGTTGCGGCGCGGCGCGGGCTCTTATGTGTGCGGTGAAGAATCAGCGCTCATCGAATCACTGGAAGGCAAGCGCGGCTATCCACGCCAGCGCCCCCCTCTGCCTGTTGAATCCGGGCTCTTTGGACGCCCCACCGCAACCAACAATGTCGAGACACTCTTCTTCCTGCGCGACATTCTGGAACATGGCACAGATTGGTGGCGCGCGCAGGGCCGCAATGGTGGCATTGGCCTGCGGCATTATTCCGTCTCGGGGCGCGTGAAAAATCCGGGCGTCAAACTGGCGCCTGCCGGACTGACCTTGTCAGACCTGTTGTACGATTATTGCGGAGGCATGGCGGAGGGGCATGACTTGCTTGCCTATTTGCCCGGCGGAGCCTCGGGCGGGATAATGCCTGCTCAGTTGAGCAATGTTCCACTCGATTTCGGCGCACTTGAACCACATGGCTGTTTCATTGGCTCAGCTGCTATCATTGTCTTGTCGCAGCACGATGATCTCAAAAGTGCCGCACGCAATCTGATGGCCTTCTTTGCTAATGAATCGTGCGGTCAATGCACGCCCTGTCGGCTTGGCACAGCCAAATCGCTCAAACTGATGCAGGCCCAACATTGGGATGTGCTTTTACTGCAGGATCTCGCACAGGTCATGCGCGATTCATCTATCTGCGGCCTGGGACAAGCTGCACCCAATCCTGTGCAATCTTTGTTGCGATATTTCCCTCACCTGTTTGAAGGAGATCAGGCATGAGTGAAACCATTCGCTTTTTACTCAATGGCCAAGACGTCGAGGCTCAGGCCGATGAGACCATCTGGCAAGTGGCTAAACGTCTCGGAACTGCGATACCGCATTTGTGTCATCGCGATGCACATGGCTATCGACCAGACGGCAATTGCCGTGCCTGCATGGTTGAGATCAAAGGCGAGCGTGTGCTCGCACCCTCGTGCCGCCGCCATCCTACGCCCAATATGGATGTCACAACCACTAGTGCACGCGCTGAAAAGTCCCGTACGTTAGTGATGGAATTGCTACTGGCCGACCAACCCGCACGGGCAAGCTCGCATGATCCTGATTCAGATTTCTGGCATCAGGCTGACCTGATTGGCATCACAAATAGCCGCTTTCCCAAAACCACAGTGACACCAGATGTGGATGCAAGCCATCCAGCCATGCGCGTCAATCTGGATGCTTGTATTCAATGCGGCCTATGCGTTCGCGCCTGCCGCGATGTGCAGGTCAATGATGTGATCGGCATGGCCTATCGCCATGACCATGCAAAAATCGTTTTTGATTTTGATGATCCAATGGGTGAGTCCACCTGTGTGGCTTGTGGCGAATGTGTGCAGGCGTGCCCGACAGGGGCTCTTATGCCAGCCAGCCTTCTGGATGACACTCAGCAGCGCACTGTCTTTCCTGATCGCAAAGCTGATTCACTATGCCCCTATTGCGGTGTTGGGTGTCAGGTCACCTATGAGGTGAAAGACAATGTCATTATTAATGCGCAAGGTCGTGATGGCCCCGCCAACCACAACCGGCTGTGTGTGAAGGGTCGCTTTGGTTTCGATTATATTAACCACCCGCATCGCCTCACCACGCCGCTGGTGCGCTTGCCCGGCAAGGCAAAGCATGCCCGTGATGTGGTTGATCCCGCCAATCCCTTCACGCATTTTCGAGAAGCAAGTTGGGCAGAAGCGCTCGATATTGCCGCACATGGCCTGAAAAAGATTCGCGAGAAGCAGGGGCCCCGTGCCTTGGCGGGCTTTGGCTCAGCCAAAGGCTCGAACGAAGAGGCTTATCTTTTCCAGAAGCTGGTGCGCACAGGCTTTGGCAGTAATAATGTCGATCATTGCACGCGCCTCTGTCACGCATCATCCGTTGCAGCCCTGATGGAAGGGCTCTCATCGGGCGCTGTTTCTGCTCCGTTTGAGGCTGCACGTAATGCGGACTTCATTCTGGTGATTGGTGCCAATCCAGCCGTCAATCATCCGGTAGCTGCGACCTTTATCAAAAATGCGGCGCGCAAAGGCGCCAAGCTTGTTATCATTGATCCACGCCATCAATCCCTATCACGACATGCATGGAAACATCTGGCGTTCCGACCTGGCAGCGATGTGGCTCTGCTCAATGCCATGTTGAACGTGATCATCAGCGAAAATCTGGTTAATCACACATTTATCGAAGCCCATACTTCGGACTTTGAAGCACTGGTTATGCATGTCACGGATTTCACGCCCGAACGCATGGCGCCACTTTGCGGAATTGACGCACAGACCTTGCGCGTCGTGGCGCGTGCTTATGCCACCTCACGCGCCTCTCTTATCTTCTGGGGTATGGGCATCAGCCAGCATGTGCATGGCACAGATAATGCCCGCTGCCTGATTGCGCTGGCCTTGATTACGGGACAAATAGGCCGACCCGGCACTGGTCTGCATCCATTACGTGGCCAAAACAATGTGCAAGGCGCATCAGACGCTGGTCTCGTCCCTATGCTCTATCCTGATTATCGCAGTGTCGAATCTTCTGATGTCCGTGATATTTTTGAAATCTTTTGGGATAAGCCACTTGATCCGCAACGCGGCCTGACTGTTGTTGAAATCATGAAAGCCGCCATCAATGGTGACATTCGCGGCATGTATATCGAGGGCGAAAATCCGGCTATGTCGGATCCAGATCTCAACCACGCACGCGAAGCGCTCGCGTCTCTTGATCACCTTGTTGTGCAGGATTTATTCCTGACCGAGACAGCCTTCCATGCCGATGTGATTTTGCCAGCATCGGCTTTTGCTGAAAAAGACGGAACTTTCACCAATACGGATCGGCGCGTGCAAATGGCGCGCGCCATCGTGCCGCCACCCGGAGACGCCAAGCAGGATTGGTGGATCATTCAGGAAATGGCGCGCCGCATGGGACTTGATTGGTCCTATCAATCGCCTGCTGATGTGTTTTGCGAAATGGTCGCCATCATGCCATCGCTTCAGCACATCAGCTGGGAACGGTTGCAGCGCGAGGGCGCCGTAACTTACCCTGCGCACGCTGATGACAAGCCAGGTGAAGCGATCATTTTCGCCGATGGATTCCCAACACCATCAGGTCGCGCACGCATCGTGCCAGCGCGCATTGCACCGCCCGACGAAGTGCCTGACGCAGAATATCCGATGATCCTCTCGACAGGGCGCGTGCTGGAACATTGGCACACAGGCTCCATGACGCGACGCGCCTGCGTGCTCGACCAACTTGAACCGGAAGCCATGGCGCTGGTGAACCCTCGTGAGGTCACACGACTGAAGCTCGCTATTGATGACTACGCCCAGATCGAAACGCGGCGCGGGGCTATCCGGATCAAACTGCGCGAAGATCGTAATGTGCCAGTCGGGATGATCTTCATGCCCTTCTGTTATGCAGAGGCCGCAGCCAATCTCCTGACCAATGCGGCCCTTGATCCCACAGCAAAGATACCGGAATTCAAATTCTGCGCGGCGCGGTTAACCTCTGACGCCCCCTAGTAAAGCTGAAATACCGTTCTAAACTTGCTTAATAAAGCACTGTTTAACCCTAATTTAGCCATTACTAGCCAAGTTTTTTGAAAAATAGTCACGAAACAACTCAACAACTATATTGTTTTGATCTATCTTAAGCTCAGCTTTATTGAACAAATCCCACTCGGGGCAGGAGATAGGGGTGAAGGACATCGAAATCCTTCTCGTCGAGGCCGCGCATGGCCTGCGACACGAAATCTCCGCGTCTCTCGGCAAAGCCGGAGCCCGGGTGGAGGCGCTCGCCAGTATTTTTGAAGCCCGTCAGTCGCTACTACGCCTAAGACCGCGGTTTCTCATCCTTGATGTTGACGGACAAAGTGATGATGTCTTCAGCTTCCTAAGCGAGCTCGACAGCTTGAATGTCCAAACAATCGTCTTGGCCGATGACACACAAATCAACCAACGCATCGAGTATTTTGAGCGCCGCGTGATGGATGTTATCCCTAAGCCGCTACATTTGCATGAAGTAAACCTGCGACTGCGTCGCTTCTTGCGCCCACATCCCGTCACAAAGCCTGATCTGCAAATTGAACTCGCGTGCGGTCGCGCGACACTCGATATTGCAACTCGCTCCTTACGCCAATCACGTAAGAAATCCGTGGCTCTGACAGCAAGCGAATTCCGTTTGCTTTACCTGCTCCTGCAGAAAGATGGCTCTGTCATTGATCGCGCGATCATCATGCGTGATGTGCTGGGACAAAGCCAAGACAGCACGAGCCGCTCCATTAACGTCATCATTAGCAAACTGCGCCGCAAACTCGATGATATCGACTCGGGTTGCTTTATTCGCAGTGTACGATCTGAAGGCTACATACTTGTTGACGAACAAAGATACGCCCCTCGTACAGAGGCTTCTGATGCATTTCCGAATAACAAGATGTTCGGCAGTCTGAACGGAACTAGCGAATGATGACGTCCAAAGATCAGGTCAATATCACGCGCGCACATCTGGCGGATGCCATTTGTCGAGCTACTGGCTTGTCACGTACTGACGCAAGCGACTTTGTCGAACTCTTTCTCGATCTTATTAGCGAGACATTGCTACGCGAAGAGAGCGTAATGTTTTCAGGCTTTGGAAAGTTTCAAGTCGTGAAGCGCGCGGCGCGCAAAGGCCGCAATGTTAAGCTTGGTGTCGATGTGATGATTGAGCCGCGATTGGCGATTATTTTCAAACCGGCGCCAGGTTTGGTGTCTCGTCTGAATGAGGCGTCTGATCGGGCCGAAAAACGCACCATTGCCGCAGCCTAAATCGCGTTAAGAAACCAAGGCGAATACGGTCGTTGCGCGCCTGATGCAGGGCAGCCATGCGCAGATCTGCAACGGAAGCCCGTGCGGAGCGAAAAAAAGCATGACATTGTGATGGCAATCGGCAATCGGGTCAGCTAGAAGCACCCGGTAATAACTGGTGAGGCCATGACTGCTGCTTGGAAAACAAAATTTGGTGGGCGCCGTGTGCGTCACGATCCTCCTACAATTGAGGAGGCGCTCGAGGCTGCCGAATGTTTTGCAGAAGGCCTCGACAACCAGATTGAAGTCGCAGCCCAGCTGATGGGGGTCACCGAAGACGAAGTGCGTGCTGTTGCTCTGCGCGCGCAGCGTCGGGCGACCACCATACAGCGCGTGGCACCAGCCACACCATCAGCCTCAGGCCGAGCCGTGATTGTCGAGCGGCGGACCACCCGACGGCGGATCGCTTCGCCCTAAAGGCCGCGTATCTTAACCAAGTCAGCCTGTTTTGACCAAATTGCGCTCTTGGGAGCGCCAAACGCCCAAAAACGAATCTGTTTGCTTGCTATTTGTTGGCGAAGGCCTCAAGGTGGGCAGATCGGATATCTGGCTTGCGATTTAGCCCAGCGCTCAGGCGCTCCGCTGACACCTCATCCCTTCTTCGATTCACAACAGGTCTCGCGAGAGGCCTCTCTTTACGTATGTCTATAAGGATATCACCCATGAGCATGGGCACAGTTAAGTGGTTCAATTCTGAAAAAGGCTATGGCTTCATTCAACCGGATGACGGCGGCGCCGACGTGTTCGTTCATATCAGCGCTGTTGAACAGGCTGGTATGCGTGGCCTGAACGAAGGCCAGAAGATCAGCTACGAAGTGCAGCCTGATCGTCGCACTGGCAAGTCTTCAGCGACGAACCTTCAGGCCGCCTAAGCGCCTGACGCGATACAATCCAGGCGTTCTGCCGCTTGCGGCAGGGCGCCTTTCATCTTTTATGGGCCCCGCAGATGATCAAGACACATCTCTATGAAATCGACGAAGTCGTGGCTTTTCAGCCCGCTGGTCAGACCGAGCAGATGTTCAAGGTCGTTCGCCAAATGCCCGCCGAACGCGGAACTCCTCAATACCGCCTGCGCTCCTGCGCAACGGGGCAGGAGCGCGTCGCGGAGGAAGCGCATCTGAAAAGCGCGCCCCCGCAACCATGACCGGCGCCCGGCGCCCATTGTCACACTGAGGACTCATGAGCTTTCTGAAATCCAATGACTTCGCTGAACGGCAGCGCAATGCCAATGCAGCCCGCCTCGCCATTGCGGAAAAATTCAAAGTTGCCGCACAAAACCCCATTTCCGAGGAAAAAGTTGCCGCCCGCGCCGAGATCGTCCGGGCCCGCGAAATCCGCACCGCTGAACGCGACGCCGCCCGCAAGGTGCAGGCCGCTGAACGCGCTGAAGCCGCCAAAAAAGCTGCAGCCCAAGCCGCTGAACAGCGTGCTGCCGATGAACTTGCTGCTTTGAACTTGAAGCGCTCTGAGGAGGAAGCGGCGGTCGCCCTGCTTGCCGAGCAAAAGGCTGTTCGCGATGCCCGTTATGCCGCCCGCAAGGCTGCTAAAAAAGAACGTCGCAAGGGCTGACACCTGCCCGATTGCAGGGCGTGCCCCAATCGGCTAAAAAAGGCGGGTCTGAACCCGCCTTAATTTTTGCACCCGTAGCTCAGCTGGATAGAGCGTTGCCCTCCGAAGGCAAAGGTCGCACGTTCGAATCGTGCCGGGTGCGCCAAAATTCTTCACCTCGTGTTGATCGAGGCCTCTTCCCCTTCCTGCACCAAGCTGGAATAATAACGTATTGTTTTTTTATTTTGGTTTTTTCAAATGCGATTTCTTTTTGGCTCCGCGGCATTGGTCGCTATTCTTCTGTCGGGCTGCGCCAACAAAAGCACGACTGATATTCTGCTAGAGGATGCAGGTCAGGCGTTCAAAACGCGTTACGGAACAATTCTCAGCCACCGTCCGGTTAGTGTTCGTAGCGATTCTTCCCTGGCCGTTGGCAGTGGCGCCTTTTTAGGCGGCGTTGGTGGCGCGGTTGTGGGCAAGACTAACGGCACAACCCTCGCAGGTTTTCTGCTGGGAATGGTCGCAGGCGAAGCACTGCATGAGCTGGCCGAAACAGACAATGCCATCGAATATGTGGTGGCCTTTGGTGATAGCACAAGCATGATCATTGATCAGGTTCAGCGGGATCGTGAACCCGTATTGCAACAAGGCACGCGCGTGATTGTGCAATTTGGCGCCAAAATCAACCGCGTCATGTCAGCTGAAAACTTGCCAAAAAACATAGCGCCGCCTGCTGAATTGCAAATCAACGATCCGGAACAAGCGCGCAAATCTGCCCGTAAAAAGCTTCCTGCTCTCCCGCCGCGTGTCTTGCACGCGGGCGATGCAGCCTGAAAAAAGACGCAGCAGATCACACGTCGAGGTTGGCAACGCTCAGCGCATTTTCCTGAATGAATTCACGACGCGGCTCCACCACATCGCCCATCAGCTTCACAAAAATATCGTCGGCCTCGACCGATTCCTTGATACGCACCTGCAGGAGCGAGCGCACTTCGCGGTCCAGCGTCGTTTCCCAAAGCTGCTCGGGGTTCATCTCGCCCAGACCTTTATAACGCTGCATTTGGCTGATGCCCTTTTGCCCTGCTGCCATCACAGCCTCAACGAGGGCACTGGGGCCTGCCACCTGCGTCTCGTCGGCCTTGCGCACAATCACGGCGGGGCTTTCAAAGACTTCGCGCAGTGATGCGGAATGCTCATCAAGCCTGCGTGCTTCCGCGGAAGCCAGCAGACCTGCATCCAGCACCGACGTCTGACGCACGCCGCGCACGTCACGGGCAAACACATACCCGCCGTTCTCAACGCTGCCGGTCCAGCCACGCTCGGTCTCTTCCGACAAAGCATCCAGTCGGCGCGCGATATCTGCGGCCAAACGCGCGCTGTCTTCATCCGAGATCAGGCCCAGCGGCTTCAATGCGCCAGCAATAGCCCCCTGTTCGACCGCTGTGCGATCATAGCGCGAATGCAATTGTGCCAGCACCTGGCGAACAATCCGCGATTCTTCAATGATCGCGCGCAAGTCCTGCGCGCCGCGCTCGCCTTGTCCCGTGCGCAAGAAAGCACCATCGAGCCCATTGGCGATGAGATATTCTTCCCGCGCACGCTCATCTTTCAAATATTGCTCGGACTGGCCGCGCTTCACTTTGTAGAGTGGAGGCTGGGCAATGTAGATATGTCCGCGCTCCAGCAGCGCTGGCATCTGACGGAAGAAGAATGTCAGCAAAAGGGTGCGAATATGTGCGCCGTCGACGTCGGCGTCCGTCATGATGATGATCTTGTGATAGCGCAGCTTGTCGGGATTAAAATCGTCGCGACCAATTCCCGTACCCAATGCCGTGATCAGTGTGCCTATTTCCTGACTCGACAACATCTTGTCGAAGCGTGCACGCTCAACATTCAAAATCTTGCCGCGCAGCGGCAGCACAGCCTGGTATTCACGGTTGCGCCCCTGCTTGGCAGAGCCACCGGCGGAATCACCTTCGACGATGAAGAGCTCTGCTTTGGAGGGATCACGCTCCTGGCAATCGGCCAGTTTTCCTGGCAGATTGGCGACATCCAACGCACCCTTGCGGCGTGTCAGCTCGCGCGCTTTGCGCGCTGCTTCGCGCGCCAGCGCAGCTTCAACCACTTTGCTGACGACAATTTTTGCATCAGCTGGATGCTCTTCAAACCATTGCGAGAGCATGTCGTTGACGAGGCTTTCAACAACCGGCCTGACTTCTGAAGAAACAAGCTTGTCTTTTGTCTGCGACGAGAATTTCGGATCTGGCACTTTCACCGAAAGAACGCAGGTCAGGCCTTCACGGCAATCGTCACCTGTCAGATCAGCCTTTTCACGCTTCGTAATGCCAGACTTGTCTGCATAGCCCGTGACTTGGCGTGTCAACGCACCACGGAAGCCTGCCAAATGCGTGCCGCCATCGCGCTGCGGAATGTTGTTGGTGAAAGCCAGCACATTCTCGTGGTAGCTGTCGTTCCACCACAGAGCGACTTCGACCGTGATCCGGTCGCGTTCGCCATGCATCAGAATAGGCGTGCCGATGAGCGGCGACTTCGCACGGTCCAAATAGCGCACGAACGCTTCCAGGCCGCCTTCGTAGTAAAGCTCTTCAACTTTTACTTCTGAATGACGTGCATCCGTCAAAATAATGCGCACGCCGGAATTCAGAAAAGCCAATTCGCGTAAACGATGTTCAATCGTCGAATAATCAAATTCGACCATTGTGAACGTTTCTGGCGAGGGCATGAATGTGACAGCGGTGCCGCGCTTGGGCGTATCACCATCCATAGGCGCCTCACCCAGAATCTTCAGTGGAGCAACGGCATCACCATGGCTGAATTCAATTTCATGCTCTTTTCCATCGCGCCAAATACGCAACTTGAGCCAGGTTGAAAGCGCGTTGACGACCGACACGCCCACGCCATGCAGACCGCCAGAGACCTTGTAGGAATTCTGATCGAATTTACCGCCCGCATGAAGCTGCGTCATGATGACTTCAGCAGCCGACACGCCTTCTTCGGTATGAATGTCTGTCGGGATGCCGCGACCATTGTCGGTCACGGTGACCGAACCATCGGCATTCAGCGTGACGGTGACATGTGTCGCATGACCTGCAAGCGCTTCATCGATGGCATTGTCGACGACTTCATAGACCATATGATGCAGGCCCGAGCCGTCATCCGTGTCGCCGATATACATGCCGGGGCGCTTGCGAACTGCGTCGAGACCACGAAGAACTTTGATCGAATCCGCGCCATAGGTTGACTCTTCGGGCGCTGCAACAGGTTCAGTCATGGGGCGAGCAACTCTTCAATTTTTGGAGGGAAGGACCGTCTGGAAAACGCTCGAAAACACTCGTTCCGAAGGCCCTTGTTCAACACGCGATTCGTGACTGAAAATATAGCCTATATCGAGGCCAAAAGGCACGAAAAAGGGGCCGAAATTGTGTGGTTTTCCCCGCTCAGGCGTGCCTCACGCTTCGCTCAGGAGAACCTCCAAAAAAAGCCTCCCCGTAGCGCTCCAGTTTGGCCGCCCCGATCCCGTGAATGGCGGCCATATCGTGCAAGCTCATGGGCCGCTGGCGGGCCAGCTCCAGCAGGGTCCGGTCAGCAAAGATCACATAGGCGGCAACGCCATCGGCACGAGCTATTTCAAGGCGCCGCGCGCGCAAAGCCGCAAACAGGGCGGCATCGGCCGAATCAAGGCCCTCCACTGCCGCAGCCTGCGTGCCATTGCTGCGCGCGGGCCGTGGTGTCCGCACGGCCTCTTTGCGTAAAGACAGGGCCTCGTGCCCGAGCAGAATGGCCTGTCCGCGCTCGGTCAGTCGAAAACCACCATGTTCATCGCTGGCGCTGGCCAGCGCATCGGCGGCAAACAATTGGCGCAGGATCGACGCCCAAGCGGCCTTGGGCCGGTCAGCGCCGACACCAAAGGTCTTGATCTGATCATGCCCATTGCGCGCGATGGCATCACTGGTCACGCCTGTCAGGACGTCCGACAGATAGCCCGCCCCAAAACGCTGGCCTGTGCGATAGACTGCAGACAAAGCTTTTTGAGCATCAACAGTGCCGTCATAAAGATCCACCTCACCGCGGCAGATATCGCAATGCCCGCACGGGTCTGCCTGCTCATCAAAGCAGGCCAGCAGGGCCTGGCGTCGACAGATCGCGGATTCGCACAGCATGGTGAGGCGGCTGAAGCGGGCATGTTCGATGCGGCGGCGCTCGTCGTCGATGGCCTTTTCATCAATCTGCCTGCGCCGCAGCGCCATATCCTCAACGCCATAAAGCGTCAGCGTCCAGGATTGCAGACCATCACGACCGGCGCGCCCGATCTCCTGATAATAAGATTCAACACTGGCAGGCATGTCAGCATGAATGACAAAGCGCACATCGGGCTTGTTGATGCCCATGCCAAAGGCGACTGTGGCAGCCACGATGACGCCGTCTTCCTGCAAGAAGCGATCCTGATTGCGCGCGCGCAAGTCGCGATCCATGCCTGCCTGATAGGCCACCGCTTCAAAACCGTTTTCATTGAGCCAATCGGCCATGCGCTCGGTGCGGTCACGCGAGGAACAATAGACAATCCCGCTTTGGCCGCGCCGTCCTTGCAAAAAAGCTGCGATCTGACGGCGCGGCTGATCCTTGGCGGCAAAGCGCAAATCAATATTGGGCCGGTCAAAGGAATGTAGAAAGACACTCGGTGGCTTATCAAAGAGCCGCTCGACAATATCATTGCGTGTGTTGCGATCAGCAGTGGCGGTAAAGCCAATCACCTGCACTTGCCCGATGGCCTCAACGGCGGCCCGAATCTGCCTGTATTCGGGCCGGAAATCATGACCCCATTCGGAGACGCAATGAG
Organism: uncultured Hyphomicrobiales bacterium; assembly: GCA_903851305.1. GTDB lineage: Bacteria > Pseudomonadota > Alphaproteobacteria > Rhizobiales > Beijerinckiaceae > Terripilifer. Next base: position 23,907 of record CAINNX010000034.1, read on the forward strand.
CCTCATCAATGGCAATGCGTTTCACGCCTGCGCGCGCCAACCTTTGTCGCAAGCCATCCATAGCAAGGCGCTCGGGGGACAGGAACAGAAGCCGCAAACTCTGATTTTCCAAAGCCTGCCAGACGCGCTCTGTTTCTGCGTCGTCGTTAGAAGAGTTGAGCGAGCCCGCCTCAACGCCCAAAGCCTGTAATTGATGGACTTGATCACGCATGAGCGCGATCAAAGGGGACACAACAATGGTCAACCCATCATTCACCAGTGCGGGAAGTTGGTAGCACATGCTCTTGCCGCTGCCGGTGGGCATCACAGCAAGAACCGGCTTGCCGGCAAGCACAGCTGCAATGACATCGGCTTGGCCAGGGCGAAAATCATCGTAACCAAAAATGGTTTTCAAACAGGCGCGCGCGCCTGCCATCAAATCAGTCATTGGACCATCCTGCGTCAAGCGATGCTCGCTTGACCGGGCATCACCTGAATCATGGTTGCGCGACCCGCCACTTCAAGAAAAGCGCTGCTATCGGCGCCCGTCATCCAGACTTGCGCGCCAAGTTCCGCCAGTGCCTCATAAAGTGCGCCGCGCCGTAAAGGATCAAAATGCGCTGCAATTTCATCTAACAACACAATCGGTACAATGCCCGTCATGCTCGCCACCAATCGCGCATGGGCAAGTACGAGGCCAACCAGCAAAGCCTTTTGCTCTCCTGTTGATGAGCGCGCAGCGTCCATACCTTTCGGGCCATGGCGAACAACAAGATCTGCCGATTGCGGGCCAATGAGCGTGCGCCCGGCCGCGGCATCACGCGCGCGATTGGCGCGCAGCAAGGCCCGATAATGATCCTCAACTTCAATTGCTGGCCGGTCGGGAAGCATGGCCTCCAATTCACCAGACAAAGCGAGATCCGCCCATGGGAAAGGCGTTTCTTTGACTTTTTCAGCTTCAATCAAAGCGGCAAGCCGCGACACAGTCTCACTGCGCGCAGCGGCCACACCAATCGCAATTTCGGCGATTTCGCGCTCTGCTGCATCAAGCCAGATGGTTTCAGAATAATGATCCTCAAGCAGGCGATTGCGATTGCGCAGGGCTTTTTCAAGCGCCGAAACGCGGCCGCCATGTTCGGGATCAACAGCCAGCACAAGCCGATCAAGAAAACGTCGCCGATCGCCAGCAGGCCCCGTAAACAAACCATCCATGGACGGTGTCAGCCAGACCACACGCACATGATCGGCAAAAGCTCGCGCCGAGCCAACAGGCGCACGATCGATGCGACATTTGCGTGATTGCGGCAGACTGCCCTCCGAAGGCTCACGCCCAGTGCCCAGCTGAACCCGATGGTCATCATCTTCGAGTTCAACAGAGACAACCCAGCCACCCGAGCCCGTCTCGCGCGCGCAATCGGCAAGGTCGGCACGACGCAAACCGCGCCCCGGTGTCAGCAGCGAGAGAGCTTCCAGAATATTTGTTTTGCCTGCGCCATTCTCGCCAGACAGCACAATCAGATCACCATCAACGGCGAGATCGAGTGCGGCATAGGATCGGAAATCAGACAAAACAATCCGCCGCACTTTCGGGCGGCGGAGTGAGGATACCTGCGCGAAAAAACTCACACGCGCATCGGCATCAGAACATAGAGCGCGGCAGCACCATCACGATCCTGAATGAGCGTGGGCGAGCCTGCATCCGCAAGTTTGAACAGAGCCGTGTCGGAATCCAGCTGACTTGTGATGTCGAGCAGATAACGCGCGTTAAAGCCGATTTCGAGCGGGCCCGAATCATAATCGACTTCGATTTCTTCTGTCGCCGAACCCGAATCCGGATTGGTGACCGACAGCGTCAAACGGCCATCGGACAGCGCCAGCTTCACGGCGCGGCCACGCTCGGATGAAATGGTCGACACGCGATCCACAGCTGCCGCGAAGGGCGCGCAATCGATCACCAGACGCTTGTCATTGTTGGCAGGAATGACACGCGCATAATCGGGGAACGTGCCATCAATCAGCTTGGATGTGAGCACAACGTCACCAAAGGTGAAGCGAATTTTTGTGGTCGACAACTCAATGGTGACTTCTGCATTGGCGTCTTCGACGAGCTTTTGCACTTCAGCTACAGCTTTGCGCGGAATAATGATTCCAGGCATGCCAGCCGAACCAGCCGGAGCCGGGATTTCCACACGTGCCAAACGGTGGCCATCGGTGGCCACAGCGCGCAGCATCACGTGTCCATCGACATCGGTCGTATGAACATAAATGCCGTTGAGATAATAGCGTGTTTCTTCAGTCGAAATCGCAAATTGCGTCTTTTCGATCAACTTCTTCAGATCACCCGCGGGCAACGAGAAGCGATGCGACAGATCACCCGCATTGAGATCGGGAAAATCGCTTTCGGGCAAAGATTGCAGGTTGAAGCGCGAGCGGCCCGAGCGCAGCAGGAGCTGGCCAGCCTCACCGGTCATCTCGAGGGAGACCTGCGCGCCATCCGGCAGCTTGCGGACGATGTCATAGAGCACATGTGCGGGAAGCGTGGTCGCGCCAGCCTGACCGATGTCGGCGGCGACGGTTTCCGTCACTTCGAGGTCAAGGTCGGTGGCTTTCAAAACCAGCTTGCCATTGTCCGCCTGGAGCAGAACGTTGGCGAGAATCGGGATTGTGTTACGGCGTTCAACGACACGGTGCACATGGCCCAGCGACTTGAGAAGCGCCGCTCTTTCGAGAGTGACTTTCATAGGGCCTGATCCATCCTCAAAAAACACGTCAAAGCCCCGGCGCAAATCGCCGGGGCCGCGACTTTGACGCGGTGCGGAACCAAGAGCAAGCGCCAGGTGCACCCAGAAGCCGAAACAGGGCTGAAAGTCCCCAAATTTCTGGCTTAACCGGGCCTTAAGCGCGCAAGGCGCAGGATGATTTCATTGATCCCTGCACTGAGGTCGATTTTTCCGCTTTTTTCTGAAGGCCCATGGCATCCAAACGGCACGAATCCCGCTTTTCTAGCGATCCTGAAGAGGATGGCGACAAGGGGCTGCGTGCCATGCCCGACGACCGAATCGGTGGGTCCAAAAAAAACTCTGCGCGCTGGGTCCGCTACGAGGACGAAACAGAAGACGAGCCAAGTCCCCGTAAAAGCTCAGGCCGCCGTCGCAAGCAGCGCCGGTCTTTCTTCGGCTGGCTGTTCTACTGGGGCTGCGTTGCTGCGGTCTGGGGCTTTATCGTCGTGGCAGGGGTCGTCGCCTGGCAGGCGACGCTTTTGCCCCCTATCGACAAACTCGCGGTCCCCAAGCGCCCGCCCAATATTGCAATTATGAGCGAAGACGGCCGGCTACTCGCCAATCGCGGCGATACAGGCGGGGCTGAAGTGCGGCTGTCAGATCTGCCGGCTTATGTGCCCAAAGCCTTTATAGCGATCGAGGATCGGCGCTTTTACAGCCATTGGGGCATTGATCCGATTGGCATCACCCGTGCCATTCTGCGCAACGTTTCGGGCCGCGGCAATATGCAGGGCGGCTCCACGCTGACCCAGCAACTCGCCAAAAATCTCTTCCTCACACAAGAGCGCACCATGTCGCGCAAAGTGCTGGAAGCCATTCTCGCCCTTTGGCTGGAACAAAAATTTTCGAAAGACGAGATTCTCGAGCTCTATCTGAACCGTGTTTATTTTGGTGCGGGCGCTTATGGCGTGGAAGCCGCCACGCGCCGCTACTTTGGCCATGGCGCAGCGCAAGCCAGTTTGCAAGAGGCCGCCATGTTGGCGGGCCTGATGAAAGCACCCACCAAACTGGCGCCCACGCGCAATCCGGCAGCCGCCACAGAGCGTGCTGCGCAAGTCATCACCGCCATGCAGCAAGAAGGGCACATCACCGAGACCATGGCGAAAATGGCCACCGCCAATCCCGCCGGCGTATCGCGCGACAATGCGGGCTCGATCAATTATGCCGCCGATTATGTGATGGATGTCCTGGAAGAGATCGTCGGCGTCATCGATACGGATCTCGTGGTCTCGACAACCATCAGCCTTGAAAAACAGGCCATGGCAGAAAAGGCGCTGACAGAAGAGCTCGAAAAATCCGGCAAGCGTTTCAATGTCACGCAAGGCGCACTTGTCTCGCTTGATCCCAATGGGCAGATCAAGGCTCTAATTGGTGGACGCAATTATCAGGAAAGCCAATTTAATCGGGCTGTTTCGGCCAAGCGCCAGCCAGGATCGTCTTTCAAGCCGTTCGTTTATTTGTCGGCTTTGGAAAAAGGCCTGACGCCTGAAACTGTTCGCGATGATGCGCCTATCAATGTGCGCGGCTGGCAGCCTGAAAATTCAACCAATGAATATCAAGGCGCCGTCACACTCACGCGCGCACTGGCCATGTCACTCAATACGGTTGCAGTGCGCTTAGGACTTGAAGTCGGCGCAAGGACGGTTGCGGACACGGCCCATCGTCTTGGCATTGTCTCGGATCTTCAGGTCAATGCATCGATTGCGCTGGGCACATCAGAAGTCTCACCACTCGAACTTGTCTCGGCTTACGCACCTTTCGCCAATGGGGGTATTCGCGTGCAGCCGCACATCATCACACGCGTCAAAAAGGGCGATGGAACGCTGCTCTATCAACGCAAGGGTGTGAGTTTTGGTCGCGTTATCGAGCCGCAACATGTGGCGATGATGAACGCCATGATGCAGGAAACACTGCTCATTGGCACAGCCAAACATGCCGAACTTCCCGGCTGGCAAGCAGCCGGCAAAACAGGCACGTCACAAGATTATCGTGATGGCTGGTTTGTTGGCTACACCAGCCAACTGATCACAGGTGTGTGGCTCGGCAATGATGATAATTCGCCGACAAAACGCGTGTCAGGCGGCAACTTGCCCGTAAACGTCTGGAGCCGCTACATGAAAGCCGCACTCAAAGATGTGCCGCCTTCGCCGTTGCCGGGATATATGAACAAAAATGATCCCGGTGCCATGATTCCACCTGGTGATCTCGCCGGTACGCGGCCTGACCCCATTGGTGATTTGATTGCGCCGCGCGACACGAATGCGCGCGAGCGCGGACTTTTTGAGCGCTTGTTTGGTAGATGATCAGTGCAGACTCACCGTCTGCAAATCGTGTTCCCATGCATTGGCCACAGCTGCAGCGCGCGTATCTGTCACAACAAGTGGCGTGCCTGTAGCGCTGAGCAAAGCGAACAGCTGGAGTCCAGGTTCAATCTTGGGTGCCTGCGGAAAAAGTCGCATCACATCTTCTGAAAGCATGGGCTTCACATAAGCAACAGCGCCATCGCCCAGATGGGCAAATTGCTCCGGTGTCAGCGTCACAATTTCAAGGTCGGTCTTGGTTTTGTTATCGGCAATCATGTCCGGCTCCTTTTGCGGTCTGCAAGAGACCCGCTGTTTCGCGTGAAGACATTCAGTCCTTCACGGAAATTCCAATTTTCTTGACGGTACGTTCGGGCTGGGGTCGTGCAAGATCCACGCACAACAGCCCGTTTTTCAAATCAGCCCCCAGCACCTCCATGCCTTCGGCCAGCAAAAAGGCGCGCTGGAATTGGCGTGCCGCAATGCCGCGATGCAGATATTCACGCTCGCCATCATCTATCTGACGACCGCGAATAAGGAGCTGGCGCTCTTCCAGAGTGACGTCGAGTTCCTCGGATGTGAAACCCGCAACAGCCAGCGTGATACGTAAACGCTCCGGCTCTGTTTCGGTGCCTCGCAGGCGCTCGATATTATAGGGGGGGTAGCCATCCGATGTGGCGCGCGTGACACGGTCTAGCGCGCGCTCAATATCATCAAACCCTAAGAGAAACGGCGAATTCAGATTTGGCAGTCTGGTCATGACGAAGCCCTTCAGGCACTTCGGGAGAACGGACCCTTACGGCATCCACACAACAGCATATGGGGATGTTGCGGGGCCGTTCAAGAGCCTGATCTAGGTGACTGAAGGTGCTTCTAAATCAGAGCTTCAGAGCATGCTGGGAAGGACGCGGTCCGGGGGGCGGTGCCCGTCGAGGAAGGTCTTCACATTGATGATGACCTTCTCGCCCATATCGACGCGTCCCTCATGCGTGGCTGAACCCATATGCGGCAACAGCGTCACCTTGCCAGCCTTCACAAGCTTGATCAGCTTGGGGGAGACAGCGGGCTCATGTTCGAACACGTCGAGACCCGCACCGGAAATTTCATTGGCCTCAAGCATCCGCGCCAAAGCATTTTCATCGATGATTTCGCCGCGCGCCGTATTCACAATGATCGCATGGGGCTGCAACATCCTCAGACGGCGCGCGGAAAGCAGATGATAGGTCGCGGGCGTATGCGGACAATTAACCGAGATAATATCCATGCGTGCGAGCATCTGGTCGAGCGATTCCCAATAGGTCGCTTGCAAGCTTTCTTCGACTGCAGCCGAAACACGCCGCCGATTATGATAGTGAATCGACAGACCGAAAGCCGCCGCACGCCGTGCGACCGCCTGCCCGATCCGACCCATCCCGACAATGCCTAGGCGCTTGCCCGTGATGCGCCGACCCAGCATCCAGGTCGGTGACCAGCCTTGCCATTCGCCAGCAGGCACAACAGCAGCACCTTCAACAACGCGCCGTGCCACAGCCAGAATCAGCGCCATCGTCATATCGGCGGTGTCTTCTGTCAGCACACCTGGCGTATTGGTCACGGTGATGCCGCGGCGCAAAGCAGCCGTGACGTCGATGTTGTCGACGCCATTGCCGAAATTGGCGATCAGTTTCATGTTGTCGCCAGCCTGCGCGATCAATCCCGCATCAATGCGGTCCGTCACAGTCGGCACAAGCACATCGGCCACGCGCAGTGCATCAGCAAGCTCGGCTTGGGACATGGGCTTGTCGTAGATGTTGAGACGCGTGTCGAACAATTCGCACATGCGTGTTTCGACGGCATCCGGCAATTTGCGGGTTACAATCACCAAGAGCTTTTTCTTGGTCATGCCTTACGTCCCAAGCTCATGCCAACATCCCTGTCGTTCTTGCATATCATTCTCGGAAGATTGACGGATTTATCCGCTTTTCACCATCCATTAACGCCGTCGGCGCTTAATCGGCACGAATGGACGGCATTCAGAGGTTTGGGCCTGTTCAAAATGGGCCAAAGCCTCTCTAACAGATGCCCCGCCAAAGACAAGAATGCCTGACACAAGGACATCGCCATTGACAGGGATCGAGGATCCGCCCGTTGCGCGCCATAGCCCTGCGGCGAGACAGATTTGTGGGATGATTTGAATGACCGGGTTTTGTGCAAATGGCGTCAAGATGATTGAGAATTGGGGACAAATGCCTCGTCTGGGTCGACTCTTCCCCATTCTGGCGCTCGGCTTTTTTCTCCCTATGATCCCGTTTGAGGCAATGGCACAGGCACAAGTCGGCCAGTCCACAGGCCTGCCCATCCCCCGTTACGTCAGCCTAAAGTCTGATCGCGTGAATCTGCGTGAGGGCCCGTCCAAAGATCACCGGACCAGCTGGGTCTTTCAACGCGCAGGGCTTCCGGTCGAAATCACGGCGGAATTTGAAAACTGGCGGCGGATCCGCGATTCGGAGGGCACTGAGGGCTGGGTGCTGCAATCGCTCCTGTCAGGCCGCCGCACGGGGATTGTGGCGCCCTGGAAGCGTGGCGAAGTCATCCCGATTTATGTCAAACCCGTTGAGGGGGCGGGCCTATCGGCCAAGCTGCAATCAGGCGTGCAGGGGGTTTTGCGCAAATGCGATGCCCAATGGTGCCGCATTACGGGCGAGGGATATGACGGCTATATCCCCAAGGTTCTGCTTTGGGGTGTCTATCCGGACGACAAAGATAAATTCGATTAAGCCCTTTGAAATCAGGCCTTTTTGCGCAAGCGGACGACCACGTCGACGCTTGAGATCTCCATGCCCTCGAGCGGATCTGGAAGCTTGAGGATGCCCACCAGATTGTCGGGAATATCAACCAGCTGGTTGGTTTCTTCGATCAAGAAGTGGTGGTGCTTCGACGTATTGGTGTCGAAATACGTTTTGGAGCCATCCACCGCGATCTCGCGCAACAGACCCGCTTGGGTGAACTGATGCAGTGTGTTGTAGACGGTCGCCAGTGAAATGGTGACGCGCGACCCCGTGGCTTCCTCATAGAGCTTTTCCGCCGTCATATGGCGGTCGCCCTTGGCAAACAGCAACCAACCAAGCGCCACGCGCTGGCGTGTCGGACGAAGACCTGACTGGCGCAACTTGGCGCGCAGCTCATGAACCGGACAGCCAGACATGACATCGCTTACCGCCGCCTTGGGTCGGGCGATGGGCGGGTTGCTGTCGGTTGGCGGAGCCATGCGAGGCATAAGAGGATCACACACTCAAAAGAAGGCGCCATCACGGCCTCAATCAGCCTTCAGACGCATAGTGGTGTAATATAGGAAATCAGGTCCGGTCCGGCAACTTTTAATATCCCCCTGAGGTAGTGGCCCTGGACCCCTCACTCTCCCTTCCAGCGCGCAAGGGGCTGTGCTAGAAGGCCGTTTATGGGGTTCAAGACCGCTGACAAACCCTGTCGGCCAGCCCCGTCTGGAATGACGAAAGGTACGAAATGAGCGATCGGCGCTCGAGCTTCTCATACGAAGATCTGCTGGCCTGCGGCCGTGGTGAAATGTTCGGTCCGGGCAACGCCCAATTACCGCTCCCACCCATGCTGATGTTCGATCGCATTGCCCAAATCTCGGAAGAGGGTGGGGCTTATGGCAAGGGTGTGATCCGCGCCGAGCTCGATGTGCGCCCAGATCTCTGGTTCTTCGATTGCCACTTCAAAGGCGACCCTGTGATGCCCGGCTGTCTTGGCCTTGATGCCATGTGGCAGCTTGTCGGTTTTTATCTGGGATGGCTTGGTTCACCAGGACGCGGCCGCGCGCTGGGTGTTGGCGAAGTGAAATTCGTTGATCAGGTTTTGCCCAACGTCAAACATGTCGTCTATGGCATTGATCTGAAGCGCGTGTTTCGTGGAAAGCTCGTTCTCGGCATTGCCGATGGCTGGCTCGAAGCTGATGGCAAGCGCATCTACGAAGCCAAAGATCTGCGCGTTGGCTTGTTCCAAGCGTAATTCTTTCCCTCGCCGCTTTCGGCGAAAGTTCTGACACGACATAGGCCAATGGCCTTTGAGGAGAATGCAATGAGACGCGTCGTCGTCACCGGCATGGGCATCGTTTCCGCAATCGGCAACAACAAGCAGGAAGTGTTCGTATCGCTGCGCGATGCGAAGTCCGGCATTGTTCATGCCAAACCATATGCTGAACTCGGCTTTCGCTCGCAGGTTCACGGTGAACCCACGATCAAGCCTGAAGATGTCGTCGACCGTCGCGCCATGCGCTTTCATGGTGGCGGAACGGGCTGGAATCACATTGCCATGGAACAGGCGGTTGCTGATTCAGGCTTGGAAGAGAAAGACATTTCCAACGAGCGCACTGGCATCATCATGGGCTCAGGTGGCCCCTCTGCCCGCACGCTTGTTGATGCAGCCGACATTACACGCACCAAAGGACCCAAACGCGTTGGCCCCTTTGCTGTGCCCAAAGCCATGTCATCCACCGCATCTGCAACACTTGCCACCTGGTTCAAAATCAAGGGTGTCAACTATTCCATATCGTCAGCTTGCGCGACATCCAGCCATTGCATCGGCAATGCGTCTGAAATGATTCAATGGGGCAAACAGGATGTGATGTTTGCCGGCGGCTGCGAAGAGCTCGACTGGACGCTCTCCGTTCTCTTCGATGCCATGGGCGCTATGTCATCAAGCTACAACGACACCCCGGCTACCTCTTCACGCGCTTATGACAAGAATCGCGATGGTTTTGTGATCGCAGGCGGTGCCGGTGTTGTGGTGCTCGAAGAATATGAACATGCCAAAGCCCGCGGCGCGAAAATCTATGCCGAGCTTGTTGGCTATGGCGCCACTTCAGATGGCTATGACATGGTCGCGCCATCTGGCGAGGGCGCGATGCGCTGCATGCGCCAAGCGCTTGCGACTGTGAAGACGCCAATCGACTATATCAACCCGCATGCCACATCGACGCCTGTTGGCGATGCCAAGGAAATCGAAGCACTGCGCGAAGTCTTCGGGTCCGGCGACAAATGTCCGCCGCTCTCAGCCACCAAATCGCTGTCCGGGCATTCGCTCGGTGCCGCTGGCGTGCAGGAAGCTATCTATTCGCTGATCATGATGGAAAACCAATTCATCTGCGAAAGCGCGAATATCCAGGAACTTGATCCTGACTTTGCGGATATGAACATCATCCGCAAGCGCATCGACAACCGCCCGCTTGGTACGGTTTTGTCGAATTCATTCGGCTTTGGTGGCACCAATGCGAGCCTCGTCTTCAAACATATCAACGCATAAGGGCGAGACCGCATGACCAACGCCGGATTTATGAAAGGCAAGCGGGGCCTGATTATGGGTGTCGCCAACGATCATTCGATCGCTTGGGGCATTGCCAAAACTCTTGCCGATCACGGCGCTGAACTCGCATTCACCTATCAAGGTGAAGCGTTGGGTAAACGCGTCAAGCCGCTGGCGGAAAGCGTTGGCTCAGACATTGTCTTGCCATGCGATGTTGAAGACATTGCCAGCGTCGATGCTGTCTTCGATGCGCTCAAGACCAAATGGCAATCGCTCGACTTTGTCGTCCATTGTGTGGCCTTTGCAGATAAGAGCGAGTTAAAGGGCCGCTACGCCGACACATCGCGCGAGAATTTCTCGCGTGCCATGGTCATCTCAGCTTTCTCATTCACAGAAATCTCCAAGCGCGCATCCGATATGATGCCCAATGGCGGTTCCTTACTGACGCTGACCTTTGGTGGTGCAACCCGCGTCATGCCAAATTACAATGTCATGGGTGTCGCCAAAGCTGCGCTCGAAGCCAGCGTGCGTTATCTCGCTGCTGATCTTGGCCCGGTTGGTATTCGCGTCAACGCGATTTCAGCTGGCCCCATCCGCACACTCGCAGGCGCTGGCATTGGTGATGCGCGCAGCATGTTCAATTTCCAGCGCGCCCATTCGCCACTGCGCAAGAGCGTAACAATTGAAGAAGTCGGCGGCGCGGCTCTATATCTTCTGTCGGACCTCTCCGTAGGCACGACAGGTGAGGTGCACTTTGTCGATGCTGGCTATAATATTATCTCGATGCCGCATCCAGAAAACCTCAAAGACGAAGGCTGATTTTTTAAAGTCGGCGCAACATAAAGCCCGCCAATCGGCGGGCTTTTTTATTTTAGTGATTATGCCAGACTTGCGGCATTTAATAGCGCAGATGAACAAAGTGTAATGCGGATGGAGAAAGCTTAATTTGATTGTACCCAGCGGGGGGGCGCATCGTCCTATGCGTCATACAAGCCGCTTGAGTGCTCCGCTTGGCTCGCAATGACAGTGGCATAAAGGAGTTTTCTGATGAAACGCCGCATGTTGTTTACCTCTGCCGTTGTTGCCATGGGCGCCGGTCTGATTGCGTTCACCGCGCTGGCCCAGCCAACAACACCGCCCACACCGCCAGCTGCCACAGCCTCAAAGAATCCTGCCATTTCAGCAGAAGACCACGCGGCGATGATTGATGCACGCATAGCGGCCATTCGCGCCGGACTCAAGCTGACGCACGAACAAGAAAAACTCTGGCCGCCCGTGGAAACAGCGGCGCGTGATATGGCCAAGCTGATGCACGATGGCCACGCAACGCGTGGCGCTGACAAACCATCCAGTGATCCGCTCGAGCGCATGTCGCGCATGGGTGAGGCGATGTCACAGCACGGAACGGCCATGGTCAAAGTCGCCACCGCCGCACGCCCGCTTTATGCCACCTTATCCGAAGATCAGAAGCGCCGTTTGCACATGTTGATGCGCCAAAACAGAATGGAACACGGCGAGCGTCACGGTCATCGTGGCGATGACAGCATGATGGGCCACCATCGCGAACATCACGGCTGGCACGAACGACGTTGATGAGGGGCTGAACCCTCAGACATTTTGAAAGACACCCAAACTGAAAAGGGCGGCTCTCACGAGCCGCCCTCTTTTTTGGTCTGAAGAAAAGCTGCGATTATTCGCCAGCTTCATTCTTCTCGGCCGTATCCTTGCCTTCGATATCTTCGCCCGTTTCCTGATCGACAACGCGCATCGACAGACGAACCTTGCCGCGATCATCGAAGCCCATGAGCTTCACCTTGACCTTATCGCCTTCCTTGACGACATCGGTGGTCTTGGCAACGCGTTGCTTCGACAGCTGTGAAATGTGGACGAGACCGTCCTTCGCACCGAAGAAGTTCACAAAGGCACCGAAGTCAGTGGTCTTGACGACCGTGCCTTCATAAATCGCGCCGACTTCCGGATCAGAAGCGATAGACTTGATCCAGGCAATCGCTGCCTTGATAGAATCGCCATCGCTGGACGCCACTTTCACAGTGCCGTCGTCTTCGATGTTGACCTTAGCGCCGGTCTTTTCGACGATCTCGCGGATCACCTTGCCGCCGGTGCCGATCACTTCACGAATCTTGTCGGTCGGGATCTTCAGCGTTTCGATGCGCGGAGCAAATTCGCCGAGTTCCGAACGCGCGCCCGAGAGCGCCAGATTCATTTCGCCGAGAATGTGCAAGCGGCCTTCCTTGGCCTGGCCAAGTGCAACACGCATGATCTCTTCGGTGATGCCGGCGATCTTGATATCCATCTGCAGCGACGTGATGCCGTTCGACGTACCCGCCACCTTGAAGTCCATGTCGCCGAGATGATCTTCATCACCCAGAATGTCGGAGAGAACTGCAAAGCGCTCACCTTCAAGGATCAGGCCCATGGCGATACCTGCCGTCGGGCTCTTCAGCGGAACGCCCGCATCCATCAGCGACAGAGAAGCGCCGCAAACGGTGGCCATCGACGATGAACCGTTCGACTCGGTGATCTCCGACACAACACGGATTGTGTAGGGGAATTCAGCCGGGGTCGGCAGCATCGGACGAATAGCGCGCCATGCGAGCTTGCCGTGGCCGATTTCACGACGACCCGGCGAACCCATACGGCCCGTCTCACCCACTGAATAGGGAGGGAAGTTATAGTGAAGCAGGAAGCGTTCTTTGTAGGTGCCTTCCAGCGAGTCGATATATTGCTCGTCTTCACCTGTGCCCAAAGTCGCAACAACCAGCGCCTGCGTTTCACCACGTGTGAACAAAGCTGAACCGTGGGTGCGCGGCAGAATGCCAACCTGCGAGAGAATCGGGCGCACTGTCTTCACATCACGTCCGTCAATACGCACGCCCGTGTCGAGAATGTTCCAGCGCACGACCTTCGCCTGCAAATCATGGAACACTTCGCCCACCATCTGCTTGTCGAATTTCGGTTCCTGGCCTTCCGGGAACATGGCGGCCATCAGCTTGGCTTTCACCTTGTCAACGGCGGCATAACGCTGCTGCTTGACAGTGTTCTTGTAGGCGACGCGCAATTCGGCTTCTGCGACTTCGGCAACAGCCTTTTCGCAAGCCGACTTATCGACAGTGACGAGATCGCGCGGTTCTTTCGCGGCCTTTTCGGCGAGGCGAATGATCGCTTCAATCACTGGCTGGAAGCCGCGATGACCGGTCATCACAGCGTCAAGCATCGTGGCTTCGGACAATTCCTTGGCTTCAGACTCGACCATGAGAACGGCATCAGCCGTACCCGCGACAACGAGATCCAGCGAGGATTCTTTCATCTCGTCAATGGTCGGGTTGAGCTTCAACTTGCCCTTGATATAGCCAACGCGTGCGCCGCCAATCGGGCCCATGAAGGGAATGCCTGAGATGGTCAGCGCAGCAGAAGCTGCAACCATCGACAGCACATCCGGATCATTTTCCAGATCATGGCTCAGCACAGTCACAACCACTTGCGTGTCGTGACGATAGCCTTCAGGGAAGAGCGGGCGGATCGGACGATCAATCAAACGCGAGACGAGCGTTTCTTTTTCTGACGGGCGACCTTCGCGCTTGAAATAGCCGCCAGGAATGCGACCGGCTGCGAAAGCCTTTTCTTGGTAATTCACGGTGAGCGGGAAGAAGTCCACGCCGGGCTTCGGAGCCTTGGCAGACACAACAGTGGCGAGAACTGTGGTCTCACCCCAAGTGGCCAGCACAGCGCCGTCAGCCTGACGGGCCACGCGGCCGGTTTCGAGCACGAGCTTACGCCCGGCCCAGTCGAGTTCTTCGCGATGGATTTCGAACATGTCGTCTATCTTTCATGGGCGGGATGTTTTGAGCGGCCATGAGCAAGACGGCAAGAAGCTGCTCGAAAGAACAGCGTCCGGCGATCCTGCCATGACACGACCATTTCCCCGCGTGAGCCGAAAGCCCCATGCCTTCGGTTCGGAAATAGCGCCTTGGCGCCAACATACAAATTGCGAGCGCCGACCCAGTGAGGGGTCGGCGTTCGACAGGCTTAGCGGCGAATGCCGAGACGTTCGATGATCGTCTTGTAGCGCGCTTCGTCGTGCTTCTTGACGTAGTCGAGAAGCTGGCGACGCTGCGAAACGAGCTTCAGAAGACCGCGACGAGAATGATTATCCTTGACGTGGCTTTTGAAATGCTCGGTCAGGTTCGTAATGCGTTCCGTGAGGATCGCTACCTGCACTTCCGGCGAACCCGTGTCGCCAGACTTCGTCGCATGTTCCTTGATGAGCGCTTGTTTACGCTCTGCAGTGATCGACATCGTGTTTTCCTTTCGGATTAGAGGAAACCCCGCTCAAGCGGCCGGGCCGGGATGTCGTCCAGCTCGGTCACGGATAGGCGGGCGCGGGACAAAGAGACTTTGTCCACAGGAGGCTTATACACGAAAGGGCGGAATTGACCAGTTTTTTGGCCGGGCCGGGCGTCAGATCGGCAGATTGAAAACGCGGCTAGGCACCAGCTCACCACGTTCAACTTCACCAAAAGCCACAGGCACACCACCGCATGAAGCATAGGCCGTTCCGCCCATGGGCGCATCGCGCCCGCGCAAAAGCAGGGACTGACCGCGACGCAACCGCGCGGCTCCGTCACGGTCCACCACCACGCAGGTCACTTCCATCAAACCGGCCTCTACCGGGCGTAGCAGATTGAAGGCTGCCTCCTGGCTCTCCTCAATCTCGTCCAGCTGACAGGAATCCGCTTCAGTGAAAGGCCCGACCCGGGTCCGGCGCAGCGACGTGACATGCCCGAAACAGCCTAGGATACGGCCTAAATCACGAGCAATGGCACGGACATAGGTGCCTTTGCCACATTGCGCCTCAAGCACAGCCTCGTCGGGCGTGGAGGAGACCATGACCAGCGAATGAATGGTGATGGGCCGAGCTGCCAGCTCCACCGTCTCGCCATCGCGCGCCATGTCATAGGCGCGTTCGCCGTTCACCTTGATGGCCGAAAAAGCCGGCGGAACCTGCATGATCGTGCCGACAAAATTGGGCAGCATGGCCTCGATCTGATCGGTCGTAGGGCGGTTGTCGGAGGTCTGTGTCACACGGCCTTCCGTGTCATCGCTTTCTGTCTCAATGCCCCAACGCACAGTGAAGCGATAGGCTTTCTCGCCGTCTTGGACGAAGGGCACCGTCTTGGTGGCCTCACCGAAGGCAATTGGCAATAGACCCGAGGCCAGCGGGTCCAACGTGCCAGCGTGACCGGCCTTTTTCGCATTGAAAGCGCGCTTGAGACGCGAAACCGCATGGGTCGAAGTCATGCCAACCGGCTTGTCGAGAATGACCCATCCATTGATCTCAACACGTTGCGAGCGAGGCGCGCTCATGCCTCGTCATCCTCTGGCGTGCCCAGATCCTGTTTCACCTTGGGTGAATTCAGAAGGGCGTCGATCTTGGCGGAGGCTTCAAAACCTTCATCGTGACGAAACCGCAATTCGGGCGCGAATTTCAAATTCACGCGTCGCGCAATTTCTGTTCTCAGAGGCTTTTTGTGGCTCTCAAGTGCGGCAATCACAGCGTCCACATTCAGGCCGCCAAGCGGCATGACATAGATGGTCGCCAGTTTGAGATCCGGGCTCATGCGCACAGCCGGAATTGTCACCACGGTCTTTTCCAGAACGGGATCGAGAATTTCACCGCGCGAGAGCAGTTCAGACATGGCATGACGGATCAATTCCGCCACGCGTAACATGCGCTGCGAAGGTTCACCGCTAGAGGCGTGATGGGTACGTGCCATGGCCAGCTCCAGCATGCGGATTTTCTCCGCATGCACTCAGGATAAATGAACGTGACTGACAGATAAGATTCAGCATGCGCTCATCAGAGCGAACGCTTGATCTCCTCGACGCGGTAACATTCGATCACATCGCCAGGACGCATGTCCTGATAGTTTTCGAAGGCCATGCCGCATTCCTGACCGGCAACGACTTCCTTGACCTCGTCCTTGAAACGCTTGAGCGTCGAGAGTTTGCCTTCGTGCACAACAACATTGTCGCGGATGAGGCGCACGCTCGCGCCGCGTTCGACGCGGCCGTCGGTGACACGGCAACCAGAAACTTTGCCGACCTTGGAAATGTTGAACACTTCCATGATAGACGCATTGCCCAGCATTTCTTCGCGTAGCGTCGGCGCCAACATGCCCGACATCACGCCCTTCACGTCATCCACGAGATTGTAGATAATGTTGTAGTAGCGGATTTCGATGCCGGTGCGCTCTGCCAGCTCGCGGGCTTCTTTATGTGCACGCACATTAAAGCCGATAACCGCGCAGCCAGAAGCTTCAGCCAAAGTAATATCAGATTCGGTGATGCCGCCAACGCCCGCGTGAATCACGCGCGCTGCCACTTCATCCGTATTGAGCTTTTCGAGTGTCGCGATAATCGCTTCTACCGAACCCTGCACGTCGCCCTTGACGAGCAGCGGGAATTCCTTGCGGCCCGCTGTCTTCAACTGCGTCATCATGTCGGCAAGCGATGCGCGCGCAGTGCCGCCACGTGCGGCAAGCTTGTCACGCTTCTGGCGTTCACGATATTCAGACACTTCGCGTGCACGCGCTTCATTTTCAACAGCCGCCACGCGGTCACCCGCTTCCGGCGCGCCGTTGAAGCCAAGCACCTCGACCGGGAAAGCCGGGCCTGCTTCGCGCACATTCTTGCCCTGATCGTCGAGGAGCGCACGAACGCGACCCCATTGCGAGCCGGCCACAACAATGTCGCCGAGCTTGAGCGTTCCACGCTGCACGAGAACAGTGGCGACTGGGCCTCGACCACGATCCAGACGCGCTTCGATGACTGTGCCTTCAGCAGCGCGATTGGGATCGGCCTTGAGGTCAAGCACTTCAGCCTGCAGCGCAATCGCATCGAGCAATTTGTCGAGATTGATCTGCTTGGTTGCGGAGACTTCGACTTCCAGCGTATCGCCGCCAAAAGTTTCAACCTGCACTTCGTGCTGGAGCAATTCCGTGCGCACGCGCTCGGGCTTGGCATCCGGCTTATCGATTTTGTTGACTGCGACAATCATCGGCACGCCAGCGGCGCGCGCATGGTTGATGGCCTCGATGGTCTGTGGCATGACGCCGTCATCAGCTGCCACAACAAGCACAACAATGTCGGTGACCTTTGCACCACGCGCACGCATGGCCGTAAAGGCAGCGTGGCCTGGCGTATCGATGAAGGTGATCGCCTGACCGTTAGGTGCGGTGACCTGATAAGCACCGATATGCTGCGTAATGCCGCCGGCTTCGCCAGACACAACATTGGCTTTACGAATCGCATCGAGCAGCGAGGTTTTGCCGTGATCGACGTGACCCATGATGGTCACGACAGGCGGACGCGATTCCGTTGCGCCGTCTTCGTCAGGCGTATCAAAGAGACCTTCTTCAACGTCTGATTCAGCCACGCGCTTGACGGTGTGGCCCATTTCTTCAGCAACCAGCTGCGCTGTATCGGCATCGATCACATCAGTGATCTTGCGCATGTCACCCTGGCGCATCAACAGACGGATGACATCCACGCCGCGTTCCGACATGCGGTTGGCGAGCTCCTGAATGGTGATCGTCTCAGGCAGAATAACTTCGCGCGAAATCTTTTCTTTGGGCTCGTTCTGATGCCCGCCCTTCATGCGCTGAACGCGGCGACGGAAGGCAGCAACGGAACGCGTGCGCTCTTCCTGCTCTTCGGTCGCATTGGTGACGGTCAGACGACCGCGGCTTTTCGGATCGCCACTGCGCGGCGTTTTGGGAACAGCAGGCATCACCAACTTGGGTGCCGGCATAATGGGGCGACGAATCTCACCGGCTGGCGCAGACGGCGCACCCGTTGTGGGAGACGATGATGTGGGCATCGGCCGACGCATGGTGGAGGCAGACGGCGGCGGCGGGCCTTCGCCAGCCAGACGGCGGGCGGCAGCTTCTTCCGAGCGGCGCTTGGCTTCAGCATCCTGCTGACGACGAGCGTCTTCCTCACGCTTGCGGGCTTCTGCGGCTTCACGTTCGATGCGATCCTTCGCATCGCGCTCGGCGCGAATTTTGGCGTCTGCTTCGGCGCGATGACGATCGTCATCTTCGCGCTCTTTCGCGCCAGCTAGGGCGCGAGCGCGGGCGTCGCGTTCTTCTTCGCTCAGGGTGCGCAAAACAACGCCGCCAGCAGGCTTGCCTGCATTGGGCGAGGGACGCTTTTCTCTGGCGGGTGCGCGGGTTTCCACAACGGGTGCTGCGGGCGCAGATGCGGCCACCGGCGCTTTCGGGGCAACAACGGCTGCCGGAGCAGCAACCGGCGCAGGTGCTGGCGCAGCCGCGACTGGCGCGGCAACCGCCGGAGCTGGCTTGGCTTCGGCAACAGGTGCGGCCTTGGCCGCGGCCGTGGCCGGACCGATGGTGCGGCGCTTCACCGTCTCCACCACGACCGCTTTCGTGCGGCCATGCGAGAAGCTTTGGTGGACGACGCCAGCCTCGACCGGACGCTTCAGAGAGAGCGTCTTGCCGACAGTCAGAGGCTTATCGCCGTTATTCTTGGAGTCACTCATATGGTCTCGATCCTAGGGACGTGCCCGCTCGTCATCACATTGGCGCCGGAGCCCTTCTCCGACTGGTCATCACAATGATCCGGGCCGCCGCCCCGCTGATTGCGGTCATCCGCTCCTGCTACAACCGGCACGCCCGATGCGTCCGGTCCCGAAATTCCTAGCCGTCCGAGAGTGTTTTCTCCCGACATCCCGCCACGATAATAGACGAGACGGCGGCACCGCTCCAGAAAGGCTTCACTTGCCGCGCCGCTCTTGAGCGCTGCATGTATCACATTTGACCGCCCCAATGCCAAATCCAATTGGCTCGAGACGAAAAGAATGATCCGCGGCAGTTTTGCTGCGGCTTCACCCTTGGTCCGGGTCACAACCTGCCCCACCTTGCGGACGCCATCAGCGCTGCCATCAGTGGCATGGAGCAGAGCCGCAACCGGTGCGGACCCCAAAACCTTTTCAATCTTGGCCGACCCCGCAGTCACGAGACCTGCCTTGTTGCAAATCGACAGGGCCTGAAGCGCCTGTTGCTCCAAAAGCCTGTCGATATCCTCTGGCAAGGAGGCGCTCGCGCGCACCTTGTCCTTGAAAGCTTTGGCAAAAAGCTGGCGCTTGACCGCTTGCGCGACATGCACGGCTTCTGCACTCACCCAGACACCCCGACCCGGCAGGTTGCGCCTCAGGTCAGGGACGACGTCTCCGTCAGGCCCGACCACGAACCGCAGCATCTGGGAAGGCGCACGGATTTCGCGCGTGACGATACAGGTCCGCTCAGAATCCTTGTCCGCCTTCCGGCCTGCCTGATCCAAATGTCATGCTCCGTTTCACGCCTGAGCGTCGTCTTCCACCGCGTCTTCAGCGGGAGCTTCCGGCAGAGCCTCAATCCAGCCCGCTTTGACGCGTGCTTCCATAATCATCAATTCAGCTTCATCGCGCGAGATTTCGATCCCGTCGAGGAAGCCTGCATTCTTGATTGTTTCGCCGTCCTTGCGCTCGGTCCAGCCAACGAGATCGTCGGTTGCGCAACCAGCGAGATCTTCGATGGTTTTCACATCGTTCTCGCCGAGCTTGACCATAATGGCGCTGGTCACGCCGTTGATCTCACGCAATTCGTCAGCAACGCCCAGTTCCTTGCGGCGGGCATCCTGCTCGCCTTCGATGCGGGCAAGATAATCGCGCGCACGGTTCTGGATTTCGACAGCCGTCTCTTCATCGAAACCTTCGATGGCTGCGAGTTCGGCTGTCTCGACATACGCGAGTTCTTCAACAGAGCGGAAGCCTTCGGAGGCCAGCAACTGACCGACCACTTCATCAACGTCGAGTGCCGCCATGAATGTGTTGGTGCGTTCAAGAAATTCTTTCTGGCGGCGCTCGGATTCTTCCGCTTCCGTCAGAATGTCGATGTCCCAACCGGTGAGCTGTGAGGCCAGACGCACGTTCTGGCCGCGACGACCAATGGCCAGCGACAGCTGATCATCAGGCACCACAACTTCAATGCGTGCGGAATCTTCATCCAGCACAACCTTCACGACTTCTGCCGGCTGCAATGCATTGACGATGAATGTGGCAGCATCTGCCGACCACGGAATGATGTCGATCTTCTCGCCCTGCAGCTCGTTGACAACGGCCTGCACGCGCGAACCACGCATACCCACGCAAGCACCGACCGGATCGATCGACGAATCGCGCGAGATGACAGCGATCTTGGCGCGCGAGCCAGGATCGCGCGCGACCGACTTCACTTCAATGATGCCATCATAAATTTCCGGAACTTCCTGACCAAACAGCTTGGCCATGAATTGCGGATGTGTGCGCGACAGGAAGATCTGCGGGCCACGTTGTTCGCGACGCACGTCATAAACATAAGCGCGGATGCGATCACCAGGGCGGAACATTTCGCGCGGGATCAGTTCGTCACGGCGCACAATGGCTTCCCCGCGACCAAGATCGATAATGACATTGCCATATTCAACGCGCTTGACGACGCCGTTGACGACTTCGCCGATGCGATCCTTGTATTCCTGATACTGGCGATCACGCTCGGCTTCGCGCACTTTCTGCACGATGACCTGCTTGGCGGATTGCGCGGCAATACGGCCGAAGTCGAAGGGCGGCAGTGTTTCAGCAATCCAGTCGCCGACCTGCGCGGCTGGGTTACGCTTGCGCGCATCGACTAGCAAAATCTGGGTGGCATCGTTTTCGATCTGATCGACGACGAGCATCAGGCGCGAGGTGCGCACTTCGCCGGTGCGCGGATTGATCTCGACGCGAATTTCGGTTTCCTGACCGTAGCGCGAACGCGCTGCTTTCTGCAGCGCGTCTTCCATCGAAGCGAGCACAATGTGCCGCGAGATGGATTTTTCGCGGGCAACCGCATCAGCAATCTGCAAGAGTTCAAGCCTGTTGGCGCTAACGGCCATGGTCGTGTCTCCTCAAGGGACTAGTTGGTTCATCTCTTCGGTCGGCCAGTCGGCGCATTGCGGCGCGCGGCCAGTCCACCGGGAGAAATGGGTCGTGGTTTAGCGAAACGTCCGGAACCACGAGGCAGGGCCTCGATCCCGTCTTCTTCACTTTGCGGTTCTTCCAATGCGGCCTTGCCGGCGCGCAGGGATTCACGGATCAGCGCTTCGGTCAGCACCAGACGCGCTTCAGATATGTCGTTCACGGGCAGTTGCACGTCAGCTGGCTCTTCGGGGCGCGAATCGGTGCGGCGCAGAAGAACGATGGCCTCACGACCCTCGCCCTGCGTGCCTTCGATCCAGCCGCGGAACCGCTTGCGTCCATCAACGCCGAAATTCATTTCAATTCTCGCTTCATGCGAGATGGCGCGCTGGAAATCGCTCAAACGCACCAGCGGACGATCAATGCCCGGCGAAGAAATTTCCAGTCGATATGCTTGTGAGAGAGGGTCTTCGAGATCAAGAACCGGCGACAGGCCCACACTGACCTTTTCGCAATCATCGACGTTCATCGTGGCATCAGCCCGTTCCGCCATGATCTGCAAAGTCGTTTCTTGATTTGACGATATTTTCACGCGCACGAGGCGGAAACCAAGGTCAAGCAGAACCGGGGTCACGATGGTCGCGACGCGCGCAGCCAACCCCGTCTCAACAATGAGACGTGGCTCGTCGAGCAGTTCCGGCACGTCCAACAGCGCCTCCTTGCTCTTGTCCTGCTCCAAACCTCAACTCCTGCGGTCTGCCAAAGGGCGGGTTAAACAAAAAAGAGCGGGTCCCGGTCGGGCCCCACTCTCTACAATTGACCATCTGAATGGCCACACTGCGAAGATGTGAATAGCGCTCTTATACACGCCCACCCCTTCAGAGGCAAGGATCGTCCGGCCAAGCCACCCATCGCGATAACAAAGCACAGCTGCCATGCGCCAGCAGGCATGGACAAGCGCGGGGGCTTCGCCCTATCTGCCTGACATCCGCTGCGGATCTTTGTCCGCCGCCGTCCCGGACAGGCCTATGCAACTGAAGCCCGACACGCTGGCCCTGACCGTCATGCTCGCTTTCATGACGGCACTGGGGCCTTTAGCGACTGATCTTTACCTGCCCTCGCTCCCCCATATCGGGGCGGCTTTGGGCGCGAGTCCGGCGGCTGTCCAGCTGACGCTTTCCGCCTATCTCATTGGTTTTGCTGGAGGTCAGATCGTTTATGGGCCGATCTCCGACGCGTTGGGCCGCAAGCCCGTGCTGATCGCGTCCTTTGCCCTGTTCAATCTGGCAACCTTGGCCTGCGCGCTGGCTGGCAGCGTTGAAATGCTGATCATCGCCCGCGCCCTACAGGCCTTTGGCGGGGCCGGACCGATTATTCTGGCCCGCACCATTGTGCGCGACCTCTACCAGGGCCATAGGGCTGGCCGGGAAATGTCCATGATGGGCACGATCATGGGCATTACCCCGATCATCGCACCTGTGTTGGGTGGTTTTCTACAAGTCTGGTTTGGCTGGCGGAGCGTGTTTTTCACCATGACCGCTGGCGGCGTTGCGCTTGCAGCCGTTGCCCTGTTTCTGGTGCCGGAAACAAACAGCAATCGCAGTCGGCTTTCTTTTGCTGGTGTTCTCGAATCCTACAAAATTGTGCTCGCGCACAAAGGGTATCGTGCCTATGCGGCCATGCTGTCGCTGAGCTACGGCGGCCTGTTTGCATTCATCTCCGCCTCGTCATTCGTCTTTCAAGGCGTCTATGGCCTCGATGAAATCATGTTTGGCATTGCCTTCGGAATTTGCTCGGTGAGTTTTGTTATTGGCACGATGCTGGGCACGCGCATTGTGACGCGCCATGGCTTCGATCATACGATTGCAGTGGGGGCAGCCTGCTTGGCTGTTGGTGGTGCCGGACAATGGTTGGGGGCCTATTTCTTGCCGCAAGCTTTGCTCGCCATCATTGTCCCGGAGATGGTTTTTTTCATCGGCATCGGACTTGTGCTGCCGCAATCCATGGCTGCTGCCATGGCGCCATTTCCTGAACGCGCGGGCGCCGCTTCATCCCTGGTCGGCTTTGTGCAAATGGTGTTTGCATCAGTAGCAGGCGCAATTGTTGGGTCTTTTGTCGGCGGCAGTGCCATGCCGCTGGTGACGGCCTCAGCTTTGTCAGGCCTTCTGGTTTTTGCCGTGTTCATTGGCACAAAGAGCCTGCGCGCCAGCCAAACGCATTAAGCAATTCTGGCAACAGCAGTGATGAGCGCGTCGATATCTTCCTCGCGCGAGAGGCGATGATCGCCGTCCTTGATCAGACACAGCATGACGCAATCGCCCGCCAGATGTTCG
Source organism: uncultured Hyphomicrobiales bacterium (assembly GCA_903851305.1). Taxonomy (GTDB): domain Bacteria; phylum Pseudomonadota; class Alphaproteobacteria; order Rhizobiales; family Beijerinckiaceae; genus Terripilifer. The sequence continues at coordinate 47,614 of CAINNX010000034.1, forward strand.
ACCAATTTCATCGCCTGTTGCCACGGCACATCGGGATCTTGCATACCTTGCAAAATATGCACGGGCGCATGTGCATCAATGGCACCATCAAACATGAGATTACGCCGACCATCTTCAATCAGCGCGCGTGTAATGGGCGTGGGCTCCGGTGAATAAGCGCTTTCGCGCAGCCACACACCGTTGGTTTCAATCTCGTTGCGAATAGCGGGCGGCATTTGCGCCCACATCAAACATTCCGTGAAATCAACAGCAGGTGCAATCAACACCAAACCTGCGAGTCGTTGTGCGGCCTCATCAGCGCCCATGGCGCGTGCAACCAGCAAAGCAATCCAACCACCCATGGAGGAACCGACAAGAATTTGTGGCCCGTCGGTTTGCGCGCGGATCATCGCAAGGCTTTCTTGTAGCCAAAGTGAAATGGTGCCGTCTTCAAAGCGCCCTTCAGATTCACCATGGCCCGAATAATCAAACCGCAAGCAGGAGCGGCCCTCCTCGGCAGCAAATGCATCGAGCCGCGCCGCTTTCGACGACAGCATGTCGGATTTGAAACCGCCAAGCCAAACAATGCCGGGCTTGGCTGGAACATCCTGTCGTGCAGGCCGCTTGCGGAAAGCCAAACGGCAATGGCCTGCATTATGAAAGCTCAATGGCAAATCGGCGGACATTTGCGGTTCCGTTCGCCTCGCGGCTAATGTGACAACTGATGATTCGTCAGCCTTTTCTGGCTGACAGCGAAGCTTATAACGGCCGGGCGGGCAATGCGACAGATCGCAAGGGGTGCTTTTGAGACGGGCGGGAGAAGCTTTCTCGCTGGTCGCACCGTTCTGCAAATTATTCCACGCCTCGATGCGGGCGGAGCCGAACGCACCACCATTGATATTGCTGCAGCCCTCGCAGACGCTGGTGCCCGCGCCTTGGTCGCAACCGAAGGCGGCCGGTTGGTGAGCGAGCTACAAGCCAAGGGCGGCATCTGGCTTCCATTTCCGGCGGCGACAAAAAATCCGCTGCTGATGTGGTTCAATGCGCGCCGACTGGCAAATATCATCCAACGCGAAAATGTCGATGTGATCCATGCACGCTCGCGCGCGCCCGCCTGGGTGGCGCTGGGTGCTGCGAGCAAAACAAACACGCCGTTCGTGACAACCTATCATGGGTCTTATTCAGCCCAATCGTCACTGAAACAGCTCTACAACTCAGTTATGGCACGCGGTGATGTGGTCATTGCCAACAGTGCCTATACGGCCAGCCTCATCACCAGCGCCTATCCGTTTGCGCAAGAGCGCATGGCGGTCATTCATCGCGGCACAGATTTACGCCGCTTTGCGCGGACCGCTGTGGACACAGCGCGTGTGCAACGCATGCGCAAGAGCTGGGACGTCGGCCCCGAAGATCGCGTCATTCTACTTGCCGCGCGGCTGACGGCCTGGAAAGGGCAGAAAATTCTAATCGAAGCAGCGCGCCTTCTGGCAGAGCGCGGCGTCACCGATGTGCGCTATATTCTGGCTGGCGATGATCAGGGGCGCAGCGGTTACGTGCGCGAGCTCGATGCCGCGATCGAAAAAGCCAATCTCAAAGGATTGGTGACGCGCGTCGGCCATGTCAGCGACATGCCGGCCGCCCTTGCAGCTTCGGCCGTTCTGGCCGTGACCTCCACCAAACCCGAAGCTTTCGGGCGCTCCTCGGTCGAAGCGCAGGCCATGGGCACGCCTGTGGTCGTGACGGACCTGGGCGCTGTGGCGGAAACTGTTCTCACCCCGCCGCGCGTGACCCGCGAAAACCGGACGGGCTGGACCATTCCACCCAATGATCCGCAAGCTTTGGCCGATGTGCTGGAATCCATTCTGGTCATGGGAGCAGCCGGGCGTGACGCTTTGGCTGAGCGGGCCCGCAACCATGTCGAGAAGTCGTTCGGGCTCGAAAAAATGTGCGGACAGACGCTTGAGATCTACTCAAGGCTCATCGAACACACCGGTCGCTGGTAAAAAGCGCATCAGAAGCGATGAAATCGTAGCTCTCCCGTATGACTTCTGTTGACTTCGGGAGGCACTCCAACGATCTTCTGCCCGGGTCCGACCTGGCTATTTCCATACGCCGCCGGGATTGGGTCCGGCTTATGCACCACAGGAGAGTTTGCCATTCGTCGTCCCATGAAAGCCCCGCCAACACCGCAAAAAGACGGGCACCGCACCAACCGAGACATTCGCGTCCCCGACGTTCAGTTGATCGACCAAGACGGTCAGAACCGGGGCGTCGTTGGAAGTCTTGAGGCCCTCCAGATGGCTGAAGAAGCCGGCCTCGACCTCGTCGAAATCGTCCCGAACGCCAATCCGCCGGTCTGCAAAATCCTCGACTATGGCAAATTCCGCTTTGCCGAGCAGAAAAAGGCCGCCGAGGCCCGGAAAAAGCAGAAGGTCGTTGAAGTTAAAGAGATTAAGCTGCGCCCGGGCATTGATGACCATGATTATGAGGTCAAGATGAAGGCCATGCGGCGCTTCTTTGATGAGGGTGACAAGGTCAAGGTAACCCTGCGCTTCCGTGGTCGCGAAATGGCCCATCAGGACCTCGGCTATCGTTTGCTCTCCCGCGTCAAGGAAGAGACCGGTCCGATTGCTAAGGTTGAGCTGGAACCCTCCATGGAAGGCCGCCAGATGATCATGGTCTTGGCACCACGCTAAATTATTGGCTGGAATCGGATTTTGGCAACTGAAACCGTTTTCGGCCGTGTTTCAGACTTGCCATCCCGGTCCTGCCTCATCTATAAGCCCACCTTCGAACCGCCCGGCTCATCAGGGCTGCCGTGGCGGTTCTTTCGCTCATCGTGATGCGAACCGGACAGGTTTCGACCCGTCTGGCCAAGACTAACCGGGCGGGTCACCGCCTAATGGAGAGCCAAATGCCCAAGCTGAAGACCAAGTCGGGCGCTAAAAAGCGCTTCAAAATCACAGGCACTGGCAAGGTGCTTTACGCCCAGCGCGGCAAGCGCCACGGCATGATCAAGCGGACCAACAAGCAGATCCGGAACCTGCGCGGCACCAACGTTCTGTTCAAGACCGATGGTGACAACATTAAGAAGTACTTCTTGCCCAACGGCTGAGACTTCTCCGCCCCCTTCCATCAAGCTTTCATTCCAGGAGATCAGTCATGGCACGTGTCAAGCGCGGTGTAACCGCCCATGCCAAGCACAAGAAGACCCTCGCCGCCGCCAAAGGTTTTTACGGCCGCCGCAAGAACACCATTCGCGCCGCAAAGGCTGCCGTCGACAAGTCGATGCAGTACGCCTACCGCGATCGCAAGAACAAGAAGCGCACCATCCGCGCGCTCTGGATTCAGCGCCTGAATGCCGCCGTGCGTGAACTCGGCCTGACCTACAGCCGCTTCATCGACGGCTTGTCACGCGCTGGCATCACGGTGGACCGCAAGGTTCTCTCCGAGCTCGCCATCCACGAACCGGCGGCCTTCAAGGCCATCGTCGACCAGGCTAAGGCTGCACTGCCCGCCACGGCCTGAGGCGGTAAGCATCGCAATTTCAAAAGCCCGGCCTCGTTGCCGGGCTTTTTTCATATCAGACGTCTGCCTCGACAAGCTCGGGGCCTCATGGCAAAAGCCGCGCTAATAGCTCTCCATCTTGAAAACCGGACCCGAAATGTCGGACCTGAACGCTCTTGAAACCGAAACGCTCGCAGCCATTGCCGCCGCAGCCGATGAAGCCGCGCTTGAAAATGTGCGCCTCGCCGCACTTGGCAAGAAAGGCTCGATCTCCGCCTTGCTGGCTACGCTTGGCAAAATGTCGCCCGAAGAGCGCAAGACGGAAGGCGCCAAAATCAATGTGCTGAAGGACACAGTGTCCGATGCGCTCACGGCACGACGCACTATTCTGAAAGAAGCAGCCCTTGAAGCACGTCTCGCCTCAGAAACTGTGGATGTGACGCTGCCGGTGCGCGAAGCACCCGTCGAAACAGGGCGTATCCATCCCATCTCACAAGTCATGGATGAGCTGACAGCCATTTTTGCCGACATGGGCTTTTCCATTGCTGAAGGTCCCGATGTCGAAGAAGACGACATCAACTTCACCAAGCTGAATTTTCCTGAGGGCCATCCGGCGCGTGAAATGCACGACACGTTCTTCTTCAATCCGAAAGTAGACGGCACGCGCAAATTGCTGCGCACACATACGAGCCCTGTGCAGGTGCGCACCATGCTCAATGGCAAGCCGCCGATCCGCGTGATCTGCCCGGGCCGCACCTATCGTTGCGATTCCGACCAGACGCATACGCCGATGTTTCATCAGGTCGAAGGTCTCGTCATCGACAAGTCCGCCAACCTTGGCCATCTGAAATGGATTCTCGAAGAATTCTGTAAAGCCTTCTTCGAAGTGCCGAATGTAAAAATGCGTTTCCGGCCATCTTTCTTCCCCTTCACGGAACCATCGATGGAAGTCGATATCCAGTGCAACCGTTCGGGCGGCGAAATCCGCTTTGGCGAAGGCGAAGACTGGCTGGAAATTTTGGGCTGCGGCATGGTGCACCCCAATGTTCTGCGCAATTGCGGCATCGACCCTAACGAATATCAAGGCTTTGCCTGGGGCATGGGTATCGATCGCATCGCCATGCTGAAATACGGCATGCCAGATTTGCGTCCCTTCTTTGAAGGCGATCTGCGCTGGTTATCGCACTACGGTTTCCGTCCTCTCGACCTGCCAAGTCTGGCAGGCGGTCTCAGCG
>CAINNX010000035.1 GCA_903851305.1 uncultured Hyphomicrobiales bacterium
AATAGGTGACGCTCTTGCCGCCGCCCGAGATGGTGCCATCGACAACTTTGAGTTTGGCGGCTGCAACCCCGAGCTTGTCTGCTGCGCGCGCGACGAGATAAGCGCGCAATTCGGCTGCTGCAAGCTGCACAGCGACACCCCCATATTGCATGGATTGCGAACCAGCGGTGACGCCTTCATCGGGCACAACGCGCGTATCGCCCGAGACGATGACAAGGCGCTTGATGTCAATGTCGAGTTCGTCAGCAGCCAATTGCGCAGCGGCGGTCAAAATGCCCTGGCCGATTTCCACCTTGCCGAAGAGCAAGCGGACTTTGCCGCCTTCTTCAATGCGCAGCCAGGATGAGATTTTGGGATAGAGTTTTAAATCACCCGGCAGGGCTGCGCCGTCCTGCTTGGCGGCTTTTTGCGCGAGAGCGGGCGCAGCGAGCGTGAAAGCCAGTGTGAGCGAACCGCCCTGCAAGAGGGCGCGGCGTGTTGTGTTCATGACGTTCATGGATCAGGCTCCCCGCGCAGCGCGCATGACGGCACGCACAACACGATTGTGGACACCGCAGCGGCACAAATTGCCATCGAGTGCTGAGCGCACCTGCGCTTCGGTCGGCTTCGGGCTTTTGTTGAGCAAAGCCTGCGCGCTCATGATCATGCCATTCATGCAATAGCCGCATTGGGCGGCCTGTTCATCAATGAAGGCCTGTTGCAATTTGGAAGGCTTTTCAAGCGTGCCCAGACCTTCCAGCGTGGTGATGTCTTGTCCCGTCACCGAGCCGACCGGCGTCACGCAGGAGCGAATGGCTTGGCCGTCAACCATCACGGTGCAAGCCCCGCATTGGGACAGGCCGCAGCCGAATTTCGGGCCGTTCAACTTGAGATCATTGCGCAGCACGTAGAGCAGGGGAGTGTCTTCGGGAACCGCAACATCATGATTGCGGCCGTTGAACTTGAGTTTGGGCATAAGTGACCTCTGGTGATTCCATCCCGAAAGCTGTCTTGCTTGGGTTATGGCGCAGCTTTCCTGATCATCGAGATTGGGGAGTGCGGCAGCTTTTGTCAAAGAAAAAGCCCCTTGGAGAGGCTGCTTTTGAATGTCAAAAGAGGCAATCGCAGGATCAGGGGGAACCGATGCGCATTGATGGCACGCCGTGGCGCACCATATGGCCACAGCCAGACGGAACGGTCGGGATTCTTGACCAGACTGTGCTGCCGCATCGCGTGGTCAGTTTGCGTCTTGCAGGCCTGTTGGATGCAGCGCGCGCCATCGCCGATATGCAGGTGCGCGGAGCACCTTTGATTGGCGTGACGGCCGCCTATGGGCTGGCTTTGGCGCTGCGGACGGGTGCGGATGATGCAAGCCTCGACCACGCCATCGCGACATTGGCCGCCACACGCCCGACGGCCGTCAATCTGCGATGGGCCTTGGGCCGCATGCGCGACCAACTTTTGCCACTCGCGCTGAGTGTGCGCGCTGATGCAGCTTGGGCGTTGGCAGGCGCTATGGCGGAGGAAGATGTCGCCGTCTGTTCTGCCATTGGTGATCACGGTCTGGCTTTGATTGAAGAGATTGCGCACAAAAAGGGCCGCGTGAATATTCTGACCCATTGCAATGCAGGCTGGCTCGCCACCGTTGATTGGGGCACCGCGACCGCGCCGATTTACAAAGCACATGACAAGGGGCTTGATCTGCATGTGCTGGTTGACGAGACACGCCCGCGCAACCAAGGCGCGGCGCTCACCGCTTTTGAACTTGGTCAACATGGCGTGCCGCATGCCGTTATCGTTGACAATGCAGGTGGCCATTACATGCAGCGTGGCGAGGTCGATCTGGTGATGGTCGGCACAGATCGCACCACACGCCAGGGCGATGTGTGCAACAAGATCGGCACCTATCTGAAAGCGCTGGCCGCACATGACAATGGCGTGCCTTTCTATGTGGCAGCGCCGTCATCCTCGATTGATTTTGCTTTGCGCGATGGGCTGGCGGAAATCCCCATCGAAGAGCGCCACGCGCAGGAAGTAACGCATCTGACAGGCGCAACATCAGAGGGCACTCTGGCGACGATTCGGGTGACACCTGCAGGCTCAGGCGCGCGCAACCCCGCCTTTGACGTCACGCCAGCACGCCTGGTCAGCGGGCTGATTACCGAACGCGGGCTTGTGGGGGCTAATGAGGCGGCGTTGCTGAGCGCTTTTCCTGACCGGCTCTAGCCCGTCATTGCTTCGTCGCATTCGGCTGCTCGCAAGGACGAGGATGTCTGAGGCATAGAGAGAATAATGGTACCACCACCCCGGCTCGAACGGGGGACCTCTAGATCCACAATCTAGCGCTCTAACCAACTGAGCTATGGCGGCACGGCACTGCAGTGCGGGGCGGAACCTAAAAGCAAAGGCCTGTCATTGCAACAGGCTTGCGCGCTCGAAGCCGACAAAAAACGGGGCCTGTTAGGCCCCGTTCTTGTGGTCGGGCGGTCTGATGCGCTCAGGCCGCGAGTTTCAGGCTTTTGGAGATGGCGGATTTGATCGGCTCGACGGTCTCAACGGAGACCTTCTTGATCAGTTCCGAAATATCCTTGGTGGCGGCATTCAGCGTCTCAAATTGCTGCTTGGCATGGACACCCTGCAGATCGATGAGATCAGACATGCTTTTGGTTGCAAATAGCGCCTTTACGAAGGCGAATTGTGCATCTGCGCTGGTTTGCAGGGCCTCTAGCGTCTTCACCTGAAAGGCGGTTACGCCTTGTGATGCGACCCTGAGACTCGTTTGAAACGTGTCTTTCAGGTCGGGTCGGAATTGGCTCTCATCAGGGGCCGGGGCAACGGCCGGCAGGGCCGGCTTTGCCTCAGCCTCGGGAGAGGAAGCGGCAGAAGCCGCCGGTTTATGGGAAGTTTTGCGTGCGGTGGCCATCGAACTGGTCCTTTCCGGTTGCTTTTACTTCTTGAGACCCGAGGCCTTCTGAACGGCGTCACCGAGCTCTTTCATTTGGGCTTCCAGAGCGGCGGATTGGGCCTTCAGATAGTCAGCCTGGATGGTGAGGTAATCCTGCGGGTCCTTGGCATGAACCAGCTTGTCAGCCAGATCAAAAGCCGAGGTCACATTGGCTTCGGCGAAGGACACGGCTCGCGACGAGACGTCCTTTGCGCTGGCCAGTGTCGGATTGGTTTCCAGCTGCTCATTGGTCTTGTGGACCGCACCCATGAAGCCTTCAAAGGCCTTGCGGGCTTGCGCCACAGAGCGCTCGGCGAGTTCGCGCATTTCGGCGGGGACTTCGTAATTGTTTGCCATGGTTATGCTCCTTAAAGCGCCCCTGACAGAAACCTTCATCGAGACCGGGGCTTGAGGTCTCTCACTGAACCTGAAAACAGACTAACCTCAAAAATGGTGCGGCGCAACAAAATTGTGCGACGCACAATCAATCTTTGGTCTATGTGGATCTTAAGCATAGTGACGAAGAGTATGACCTCACCGAGCCTTCCTGATGGACCGCGGGGCGGATGCGGATTAATGTTTCCTTAAGCCTGTTCTCCAGTGTCGGGAGATGGTGCCAGTTGTTTTGCGTTTTGTTCCAGCGTCCGTGAGGGACCAGAGGTAGCCAGAGGGCCATGACGACCTTCCCGCGCGATCCCGCCCTAAACCGAGCCCTTGAGTGGGCTTTGGCAGAGCCGCCTTTTGCCGATTTGCGCGAGGCGGGCGCTTCTATTGTGGCTGCCTGCGGCCATCCCATCCAGATTATCTATGCAAATGAGTCGGCTCATATTTTGTTCGGGTCTGATGAAGCGGCGATGACACGCCGCCTGTTTGCTGCCACCGACCCCGGTGCGCGCCGCATCGTCGAATTGGCCCGCAGTCTTGTGCCCGGCGCGGGTGCGCGTCTGGAAAAACTGCGTTTCTATTCCGGCTTGCGCGCGCAAATGCTCACGGTCTTTTGCCGCCGCACCCTGGGGCCAAACCCCGTGTTCATTCTGGCCGTGCCGCCAGCACCGCAATTGCGACAAGACAAGCCTGATCTGTCGGCGCCGCCGATGATGGTTCAACAACCTCAGCCCGTTTACGTCGCGCCGTCTGTAGCGCACCCTGTAGCGCCTGTTGAATCGCCCGCGGTTATCGCGGGCAGCAAACCGGCGGCAGCTTCCTTGCAGCAGACGCGCCGTAGTGCCAATGAAGTGGCTGCCGACATCGCCATGCGTGTCAATGGTGCCGACAATGTGCGTTTTCTCTGGCAGACGGATGCCGCACATCGCTTCGTGAAAATCACCGACGAATTGTGCGATTTCATCGGCTGCATGACCAACCGTCTGGTGGGTCGGTCCTTTTTGGATGTAGCAAGTGAGCTGCAACTCGATCCTGACCAATCTTTGCGCGCGGCATTCGAGCGCGGCGAGACATGGAGCGGCTTGGAAGTTTTGTGGCCGGTCGAAAATGCCGATGCGGCTTTCCCTGTGACGCTGGGCGCTCTGCCCGCCCATGATCGACACAACACATTTGAAGGCTTTCGTGGCTTTGGCGTGATCCATGTCACGCGTTTGCAAGAAATTGAGCCAGCTTTTGAGCCGGCACCCGTTGCGCATGAAGCGCCTGTCTCTGCTATGCCGTCTGTGCCGGGCAATGTCGTGTCGCTGCGGCCCTTCCAGCTTGTGTCGCGCCGCGATGAGACGGTGGACGCACCCGCTGAGGAAGAGCCTGCATCTGGCGCGCTGCCTGATGGCGATGACGAGATGGTCCATCTCTCCCCCAATGAGCGCCATTCTTTCCGCGAGATTGCGCGCGCTTTGGGCGCGCCTGTGCGCGAAGACAAAAATGCACGGCCGCGCGAGCCGCAATCGATCCGCGATCTCTTGGCTGTTGCCAGTAGCGTCAGCACACCTGTGACAACACCCGTCGTGGCCGCGCCAGCGATTGAGCCGCCCGCAATTGATCTGCCTGCCGATGTGCAATCTGTGCTCGATCGCTTGCCCATCGGCCTATTGGTCTCGCGCGATGCGCATGCGCTTTATGCCAATCGCACCTTGATTGATATGCTGGGCTATGCAGACCGGGACCAGTTCTTCCGCGAAGACGCCATGGCGCGCATGTTCCGTGGCGGCAACCGCAATGACATGTCCCAGGACAGCGAAGCCTTGCATGTGCAGGCGCGCGATGGCGCAAAACTATCGATGGATGTGCGCATCCGCAAAGTTGATTGGGATGGCGCCCCCGCATCTCTGATGACCTTCCGCCGCGCTGACAGCGCCGCTGTGACAGAGCACATTCGCGAGCTGGAGAACCAGTTGCGCTCGGCTGAAAGCGGCATGCGTGAATTGCATGCCATTCTCGATACGGCCACCGATGGTGTGGCTGTGCTGGATGGTGAGGGCCATATCATCGCACTCAACCGTGCGGGCGAAGCGTTGTTTGGCTATGAACAAAGCGACATTGTGGGGCAGTCTTTCACCAGTCTGATGGCCAAAGACAGCGTGTCGGTGGCACAAGATTATTTTGATGGGCTGAAGGGCACAGGCGTTGCAGCCTTGATGAATGACGGGCGTGATGTTTTTGGTTGCGCTCGCCAAGGCGGCTCGATTCCGATTTTCATGACGCTGGGCCGCATCGGCGGCAATGGCGCCCAGAAATTCTGCGCTGTCATGCGCGACATGACAGCGTGGAAAAAAGCCGAACAGGAATTGAAAGAAGCACGCCAGACAGCGGAACAGGCCAATGCGCTGAAGTCTGATTTTCTGGCCAAAGTTAGCCATGAGATTCGCACACCGCTCAACGCGATTCTGGGCTTTGCCGAAGTGATTATGGAAGAGCGGTTTGGCCCTATCGCCAATGAACGCTACAAGGAATATGTGACCGACATTCACACCTCAGGCGCGCATGTGATGAGCCTGGTGAATGATCTTTTGGATTTGTCCAAGATTGAAGCGGGCAAGCTGGAGCTCAATTTCAAGGCGGTTGATGCCAATCGCATTGTGACGGAATGTGTGTCGCTCATTCAGCCGCAGGCTGCGCGTGAGCGCGTCATTGTGCGCCAGTCTCTTGCGCCGCGCCTGCCCAATATCGTGGCCGATGAGCGTGCTTTACGCCAGATTGTACTGAACCTTTTGTCCAATGCTGTGAAGTTCAATGAAGAAGGCGGGCAGGTGATTGTCTCGACCGCACTCACCGATGCAGGTCACGCTGTCATCCGCATCAAGGATACGGGCATTGGTATGAACGAGGGTGATATTGAAACCGCGCTCGAACCCTTCCGCCAGATTGCGACATCGCGTTCGAGCGGCGGCACAGGACTTGGACTGCCGCTGACCAAAGCCTTGATTGAAGCCAATCGCGCTTCTTTCTCGATCAAGAGCAAGAAGGCAGAAGGCACTTTGGTGGAAGTGGCTTTCCCGCCCACACGCGTTCTGGCCGAATAATTATTTCAGCCGCGTCCAGTTGACGCTTTTGCAAATCAGCCCGCCGAAGATGCAACCCGAAGTTTTCAGCTCATTGCCCTCAAGAACCATTTTGCCGGTATACGTTTTTTCATCTTCCGGATTGAAGGCTTGGCCTTCCCATGTGCTCGGACCGGAGGGTTTCATATCGTAGAAAACCTTCAGGCCGATCTCGCTCGCCCGTTCAGGATCTTGCACCCAAGCCACAAAGCCGCAGAGCGCATCGCCACAAGGCGCAATGCGCACATGGGATGCACCATTGTCGCGCAGCCACAGGCCATTGGCCTGCTGGGCCAAAGCCGGTGCGCTCAGGTAAAGTGCTGAAAGAATAAAAACAAGGCGCCGCATGCGGGCAAAACTCCGGATCAATTCAAGATCACCATTCCAGCGCAAGCGGGGCAGGGCGTCAACTTTCCTGTGTCATTGCCGCATCGCTTCGCTTCGCTCCTCGCAATTGCATGATTGTTTTCCCTCCCCCTTGTGGGGAGGGCGACTCTGCGCAGCAGAGCGGGGTGGGGTGGTGATTTTGATCATGATGAGTGCTGTACACTCCAACAATACAGATCGCACGCCCCCCCCGCTAACCCACCCCACAAGGGGGAGGGGAATAAAACCTGCTGACCAACGGGCCTTGGCCTTTGCTGCAGCGCAAAGAAAATGATTTTTTTCTCAGCTAGTCTCAGGCTGTTTCAAAGGATTCGTTTCATGTCCCTGCGCAGTCTTGATCATTTGTTCAACCCCACAAGCTTGGCTCTCATCGGCGCCAGTGCGCGGACTGGGTCTTTGGGGCATGCGGTGCTCACCAATCTGCGCAAGGGTGGCTTTGCGGGCACAATCCATCTCGTCAATCCGCGCCATCAGGCCATTGATGGCCTGCCCTGCGTTAAAAAGATTGCCGATCTGCCAAGTCCGCCCGATCTCGTGGTGATTGCCTCTCCGCGCGATACGGTGGTGGCACTGGCGCGTGAGGCGGCAGCCTTTGGTGTGAAGACAGCTGTCGTCATCACAGCCGACCCGCTGCATGGAGCGGGCTCGCTGGCTGAACAATTGGCGCAAGTGGCGCATGAGAGCGGCATTCGCATTGTTGGCCCCAATTGTCTGGGCGTGCTTGCACCGCGTGGCGGATTGGACGCAAGTTTTGCAGCTCATCCCGCCGCGCGCGGTGATCTTGCTTTGATCTCGCAATCAGGTGCGGTGACGGCCGCACTGCTGGCTTGGGCGCATGAACGCCATATCGGTTTTTCCGGCCTCGTGTCGGTGGGCGATATGTGTGACATCGATTTTGGCGATCTGCTCGATTATTTTGCGCTTGATCATCACACACGCGCCATTCTGCTTTATGTGGAATCGATCCGCGATGTGAAAGGCTTTATGTCAGCAGCACGTGCAGCAGCGCGTGTGAAGCCGGTCATTGTCATCAAATCAGGGCGCCATCCGCGCGCCGCCAAAGCGGCGGCCACCCATACGGGTGCGTTGGCTGGGTCTGATGCGGTTTATGATGCAGCATTCCGCCGGGCAGGCCTGCTCCGCGTGCAGGATATTTCTGAATTGTTTGCAGCCGCTGAAGCTGTCGGGCGCATCAAGCCGTTTGCCGGTGATCGTCTGGCCATTCTCACCAATGGTGGCGGGCTTGGTGTCATCACCACCGACAATCTGCTGGATCTGGGCGGCAAGCTCGCTGACCTCTCACCCAATATTAGCGACCGGCTCGAGAAGGACATGCCCTCCACATGGTCGCGCGCCAATCCTGTCGACATTGTGGGTGACGCCAATGCCGCGCGTTTTCGCATTGCTCTGGAAGCTTTGCTCGACGATCCGGCCAATGACGCCATCACCATCGTCCATTGCCCGACCGCCTTGTCGGATGCGGAAGAAGCAGCCTTGGATATTGCTGATGTGGTGAGTTCCTATCGGCGCAAAAGCGTGTCTCCCAAGCCCGTCTTTGCGGTCTGGCTGGGCGCGACCGAGCGGACGGACGCGATTTTTGAAGAAGCGCATATTCCCAATTATCGCTCTGGAGCGACGCGTGGGTTCATGCATATGGTGCGCTGGCGCCAAAACCGCGAAGCGCTGATGGCGGTCCCGCCCAGTCTGCCGGCTGACTTTGTGCCGGATGTGGAATGCGCACGCCTTGTCTTGCGCGGTGCATTGGCGCGCGGTGAGACATGGCTTGATCCGGTTGAAGTGACAGCGCTGTTTGAAGCCTATGACATTCCTTGTGTTCCCGCGCGTCTTGCACGCACACCGGAAGAAGCCGGTGCGCTGGCCAAGCCGATGCTGGCGGAGCATGGCGCGTGTGTCGTCAAAATTTTCTCACGCGATATCACGCATAAATCCGATGTCGGAGGTGTGGTGCTCAATCTGACCACGGCCGATGCGGTCACAGCGGCTGCGCGCGACATGCTGGCGCGGGTGGGGCTCGCGCGTCCACAGGCGCGACTCGATGGTGTCACCGTGCATCCCATGGTGGCGCGTGCGCATGGGCGCGAGCTGATCGCGGGGCTTGCTGATGATCCGACCTTTGGTCCCGTTCTGGTGTTCGGGCGCGGTGGCAAGGCGGTGGAGGTCATCAATGACCGCGCACTTGCTTTGCCGCCACTTGATCTGCGCTTGGCGCATGAGCTGATTGCGCAGACGCGCGTGGTGAAAATTTTGCGTAGCTATCGCGATGAGCCCGCCGCTGATTTGGATGCGGTGGCGCTGGTTCTGGTCAAGCTGTCGCAAATGTCGGCTGATCTGCCTGAAATCCGCGAACTTGATCTCAATCCGCTGGTCGCCGATGACAAGGGCGTTGTGGCCATTGATGCGCGTGTGGCTGTGGCGCCATCCGCACCGCTCGCCCATGGTGGCTCTAATCCACGTCTTGCCATTGCGCCCTATCCGAAATCCTGGGAGCGACATATTGCGCTCAAAGGGGGGCAAAAGCTTTTCGTCCGCCCTGTGCGCCCCGAAGATGAAGAGCTCTATCGTTCATTTTTTGAAAGCGTCACGGCTGAAGATTTGCGTCTACGCTTCTTTGCGCCCGTGAAAGAATTTTCGCACGCTTTCGTCGCCCGTCTCACACAGATCGATTATGCGCGCGCGCTGGCACTCTGCGCGCTGGATGTCGATGGCGTCATGGTGGGTGGCGTGCGGCTAATTAAAAATGCCGAAGAAACGGCAGGCGAATACGCCATTCTTCTGCGCAGTGATTACAAGGGCCAAGGGCTTGGCTGGAATTTGATGAAACTCATCATTGAATATGCAGCCCAAGAGGGACTTGAAGCTGTTGAAGGTCAAGTGATGGCCAGCAATAAAAATATGATCGATATGTGCGGCCAGCTCGGTTTTCTGGTGCGCGATGATCCCGATGAGCCGGGCATTAAAATGGTGCGACTGGATTTGAAACATGATCCGCAACTGGCCAGCCGTTTGCCGATTTAGTGCGCGGGTCGTGCCATGTTTCAAGGCCGTCATTGCGAGCCAAAGGCGAAGCAATCCAGAGGCCGCACGTGGGCTTCTGGATTGCTTCACGTCGTTCGCAATGACGAAAGAAAACACTACTCCCACCCCGATCTGCTTCGCAGTGACGCGGCTCTCTCAGCCCAGCACCACCATAATATGTAGACGACGCGGCCCATGCGCGCCCAGCAGCAAGGTTTGCTCAATGTCGGCTGAGCGCGAGGGACCGGTGACAATGTTCACCGTGCGCGGCAGGGCATCTTGGCGGCGCAGCTTGGCCAGCACGCTGTCGAGATCACTCACCAGATCAGCCCCTGACAAAACAACAAAATGATTGTCGGGCAAAAAGGTCAACGTCACCGGATTGTCTGGTCCTGACAGCAAGACCAGCGAGCCTGTTTCTGCCACACCGCCAAAAGCATGGCTGATGGCGTTGAGGTCAGTCCCGTCCGATGCGCCAGAGGACACATCAAGGCCCGCCGCTTGCCAATCGAGATCAGCAAGTCGCGCATCAGCACCGCGCTTGAGAGTGAGCGGTGCCTGCACCTCTTGCAGATAGCGGCCGACTTCTTGCGGCACATATTGAAGTGTGTCGAGCACGACAACGCTCGCCGAGACACGTGTTGCCTCGGTGATGAAAGTTGCCAATCGTGCTGCTGGGCTGCCTTGGCCGCGCGCGGGAATGGGGCCGCGGGGTGTGTCTGCAAGCCGCTGCGTCACGGCGGCGCGGCGTGGTGCCTCTTTGCCGGTGACGCCCAGTGAGCGGCGGATGTTGGAAAAAATATCGTCGCGCGCGCTCATCGGCGGGTCTCCCTTTGCCGCTTGCGCCATTGCGCCTGGAATGTATCGCCTTGGGGCGCGGGCAGATCGCGATAATCCGTCCAGCCTTTGGCGAGCGGCAGCGACGCAAAGCGCCCCTTTTCGCGCCCCAGCCAGGCGAGCGTTTTCATTGCGGTGCGTGTGGCCAAAGAATAGAGCCCCGGATTTTTTGCAAAGAAGGCCCAGACTTTCAGGCCGTATCGCTGCACTGCGGGTGTGAGATGGCGCTCAAACTCGCGCTCGCGCCAATGGCGCATGAGTTTGGGCAGCGGAATTTTCACCGGGCAAACACTTTCGCAGCGCCCGCAGAATGTGGAGGCATTGGGCAGATGCCCACCTTTTTCAACGCCGATGAGAGAGGGCGTCAGCACAGCGCCCATGGGGCCGGGATAGACCCAGCCATAAGCATGTCCGCCAATCGCATGATAGACGGGGCAATGGTTCATGCAGGCGCCACAACGGATACAGCGCAGCATGTCTTCAAACTCGGTGCCCAGCATCGCCGAGCGGCCATTGTCCACCAGCACGACATGATAATGCTCCGGCCCATCGGGATCATCCGTGCGGCGCGGACCTGTCGAGAGCGTCGTATAGACCGACATATCCTGCCCCGTGGCCGAGCGCGCCAGCACGCGCAGCAGCAGGCTGGCGTCTTCCAGTGTCGGGACAATCTTTTCAATCGAGGCAATGACAATATGCACACGCGGCAAGGATTGCGTGAGGTCGCCATTGCCCTCATTGGTGACGATGATGGATGAGCCGGTTTCGGCCACCAGAAAATTGGCACCCGTAATGCCGACATCCGCATCGAGAAATTTTTGGCGCAGCACGCCGCGTGCTTCTGTCAGCAATTGCACGGGCTCTGAGAGATCGCGCGCCTCATCGAGATGCTTATGCACGCGGCGGAAGTCGCCTTCGACCTGCTCTTTGGTGAGATGAACAGCAGGCGCAATAATATGCGAGGGCGTCTCGCCTCTGAGCTGGATGATATATTCGCCCAGATCTGTTTCGACCGCAGCCATGCCAGCGGCTTCAATGGCGGCATTCAGCCCAATTTCTTCGGACACCATGCTCTTGCCCTTGGTCACGCTTTTCGCGCCATGGCTCTTGCAGATATTGACGATGGTTTCGCACGCCTCAGCCGAGGTGCGCGCAAAATGGACGTGTCCGCCAGAGGCCGCAACATTGCGCTCGTAGGTCTCGAGATAAAGATCGAGGTTCTTAAGCACATGGTCTTTGAGATCGCGCGCAGCATCGCGCAGATTTTCAAATTCGGGCAGTCGCTCAACAGCAGACTGGCGCTTGTAGATGAAGCCATGCTGCACATGACCCAAGGCCTTCTGCAATTCAGGATCATGCAGAGCGCGATGCGCATTGTCTTTGAAATCGGGAGAAGTCGGATGCAATGTCATGAGCGGCGCGCCTCCTTGGGGGCAGCAATGGGCGGCTCGTCGCACATGCCCGCCAGCACTTCCGCCACATGGCGCACGGCGATCTCTTTGCCTTGGCGCGTGATTTTTCCAGCCATATTCATCAGGCAGCCGAGATCGCCTGCGAGCAACAGCGGCGCGCCGCTGTCGCTGACATTGGCGGTCTTCTTCGTCACGATCGTGTCGGAGATCTCGCCATATTTGGCTGCAAACGTGCCGCCAAAACCGCAGCACACATCGCTCTCGTTCATCTCGACCAGTTCGAGCCCCTGCACGCTGGCCAGCAATTTGCGCGGCTGGCTCTGGATGCCAAGTTCGCGAAGGCCCGAGCAGGAATCGTGATAGGTGACGCGGCCTTCATAAGTGGCCTCGACAGACGTCACGCCCATGACATCGGTGAGAAAGCTCACCAGCTCGAAGGTCTTGGCGGCAAAGGCCCGTGCCGGCATGGCGAGCTGCGGCTCATCGAACAATTCGGGGAAATGTTTCACCATCTGTCCGGTGCAGGAACCAGAGGGCGCGACAATGTAATCGCAGCCGGAAAACGCATCCATGACTTGCAGTGCGAGATCACGCGCCGTCACCTTGTCGCCGGAATTGAAGGCGGGCTGGCCACAGCAGGTTTGCGGGGGCACCAAAACCTCACAGCCGGCCTCCTCCAGCAGTTTCGCAGATGCGAAACCGATCGAGGGGCGGAACAGGTCCACAAGGCAGGTGACAAACAGCCCGACGCGGGGGCGGGCAGGGGTGGTGCTCAAGGTGATCTCCGGAGCTATTGCTTTCGTAAGCAAATTGGCTTGAGTTTTGATCAAGGGCAAGGCGACGATTGTCGCGTATGTCTTATGAGGCAACCGCATGAGCGTCGCGAATTCTTTGTTTCCCGCACTGAGCCCCCATCCCGAACGGGCTGCCGTTCTGGGTGAGGTCCATGCGCGCCCCTTTCACCCGCTGCCCACGCCCGCCCGGCTGATCCATTTCGCCTTTATGACGAATTCAGCAGAGGCGGCTCAGGCACGCGCCGAGCTGATCGAATTTTGCCGCGCGCGCGGCCTGCACGGGCCTGACCCCGGCTCGAAGCATTTCCGCCTGACCTTGGGCGGGCAATCGCTGCGCTTTGAGCAACATAGCGAATTTGCCACCTATACGCTGGAAGTGCCGGGCGGCGATGAGACGCCGTTCCTGCCAGCTGCAGGCGATCTGGCCTCTGCCTTTGCGGGGCTTAAACAACCGGGACGCCATCTGGTGTCCGTGGATCTGCATCTGGTGCGTGCCGTTGAGGAGACGGTGCTGGATGAGCTGTTTGATCCCTCAAGCCTGGCCGCCTCAACGGTGCTGGGTGGGCGGGCGGTGGTTGGCTGTGACTTTTTGCCAGTGAATGGTTTTGTCCGGATTCTGGTCATTGATCGCGGCCTTGATCCGGCCTCCGCGGGTGCCTTGGCTTTGCGTCTGCTTGAAATCGAAACCTACCGCCTGCTGGCTTTGCTCGGCCTGCCCGAGGCGCAACGCCGCGGTCCGGATGTGGCCGAAGCCGAAGCTGCATTGGCCTCCATCTCCTCCTCGCTGGTGGCAGGTGGCGGCTCGGATGATCACGCACTTCTCGACGCCTGACAGCGCTTGCGGCCAAGGTTGAGGCTGAAGCCACCGCCGCTGCCTTCCGCTTTGGTGCAAGCCGCGCCTATGAGGGCATTGTCCAGCAACGTCTGATTGCCATTGGGGAATCTCCCGTTGGCATGCGCCCGACCATTGCCGCCTTCCTATCGCGGCGTCTGCAACCCGCCATGCGCACCTGCCATATGTTGCAGGAGCGGATGGGCGAGCTTTCGGTCAAGCTGGCGCGCGCCTCCAATCTGTTGCGCACCCGTGTCGACGTGGAGATTGAACGGCAGAACCGCGACTTGCTGCAGTCAATGAACGAGCGCACGCGCATGCAATTGCGCCTGCAACAGACGGTGGAAGGGCTCTCGGTCGCAGCCATCGCCTATTATGTGGTGAGTCTTCTTTCCTATGTGTTCAAGGCCGCCCATGAGACGGGTCTGATGAAAATGGAGCCGGGTGTGGCGGCGGCGCTGAGTGTGCCGGTGGCACTGGTGGCCATCTTCCTCATCGTGCGCCGCATTCGTCGCCACCACGTCGACTGACGCCCGTGGGCGCGACGGAGGTCGCAGTGTTGTTTGCCGCCCGATGGTCTATGATGGACCATCAAACCAACGGGCGGAAACGAACATGTCCATTCCCTTCCCCTTGCCGGACGATGCCATTCTGGCGCGCCGGGACGAAATTCTGGCCGGTCTCGCACCGCTCCTGCCACCTGAGGCGCTGATCACCTCTGAGGACGAGCGCCGCGCTTTCGAGACGGATGCGTTCACAGCCTATCGCCGCGTGCCGCTGGCGGTTGCTCTGCCGACATCCACGGAAGAAGTCTCGGGCGTGCTGCGCTTTTGCCACGAGCAGGGCGTAAAAGTCGTGGCGCGTGGGGCGGGCACGTCTTTGTCGGGCGGGGCTATTCCGCAGACCGATGCGATTGTGCTCGGCCTGTCCAAACTCAATCGCATTCTCGATGTGAATTTCCCCAACCGCACGGCGCGTGTGCAGGCGGGCGTCACCAATCTGTCGATTACCGAATCTGTTTCGGCCGAAGGTTTCTTCTATGCCCCTGATCCGTCCTCGCAGCTGGCTTGCACGATTGGTGGCAATATCGGCATGAATTCGGGCGGTGCGCATTGTCTGAAATATGGCGTGACGACCAATAATGTGTTGGGCGTGCGCATGGTGCAGATGGATGGCACGATTCTCGACCTTGGCGGTGAGGCCATGGATGCGCCGGGCCTTGATCTTCTGGGCCTGATGGTCGGCTCCGAAGGCCAGCTCGGCATTATTACGGAAGCCGTGGTGCGTATTCTGCCGATGGCCGAAGATGCGCGCCCCGTGCTGTTTGGTTTTGACACGAGTGAAGAGGCTGGCGCTTGCGTTGCCTCCATCATCGGCGCGGGCATTATTCCGGTCGCGATGGAATTCATGGACAAAGAAGCCATCGCCATTTGCGAGGCTTTTGCAAAAGCCGGTTATCCGCTCGATGTCGGCGCCATGCTGATCATTGAAGTTGAAGGTTCGGCGCCTGAGATGGATGCGCAGCTCGCCAAGATTATCGACATTGCCAAGCAGCACAATGTGCGCGTGGTGCGCGAGAGCAAAAGCGCCATGGAAACGGCGGCGATCTGGAAGGGGCGCAAATCCGCCTTCGGTGCCACGGGGCTTCTGGCTGATTATATCTGCATGGATGGCACCGTTCCGACAGGCCAGCTCTCCTACGTGCTCAAGCGCACGGGCGAGATTTGCGCCGCCGCCGGTCATCGCGTCGCCAATGTGTTCCATGCGGGCGATGGCAATATGCATCCGCTCATCATGTTTGACGTCAATGATCCCAAATCTGCAGCATCCGCTGAGCACATCGGGCTTGAATTGCTGAAGCTCTGTGTGGATGCAGGCGGGTGCCTCACCGGCGAACATGGTGTGGGCATCGAGAAGCGCGATCTGATGCGCTACCAATTTACCGAAGATGATTTGCGCCAGCAGATGCGCGTGCGCGCAGTCTTTGATCCGCAATGGCTGCTCAATCCAGCCAAAGTCTTTCCGCTTGATGGCAGAGAATGAACGTGACGACATTGATCGAACGGCTGGAGCCGCAAAGCGAGCAGGAAGCTTGCGAGATCGTCAAACAGGCGCGGCTTGATCGCTGGACGCTGGCCATTGAAGGCGGCGGCACGCGTGCAGGCCTTGGTCGCCCCGTGCAGGCCGATGCTGTTTTATCCACGCGCCGCTTGAGTGGCATCACGCTTTATGAACCAGCCGAGCTGGTCATGTCGGCACGCGCGGGCACGCCGCTGAGCGAAGTCGAAGCTGCGCTTGCGGCCAAAGGTCAGATGCTCGCGTTTGAGCCTGCCGATTATCGTGCGCTTTATGGCACGCAGGGCGAGCCGACGATCGGTGCTGTGGCAGCGTGTAATCTGTCCGGCCCGCGCCGCATCCAGACGGGTGCTGCGCGTGACGCCTTGATCGGCGTGCGTCTCATCAATGGCGAAGCGCAGGCGATCAAATCGGGCGGGCGTGTGATGAAGAATGTCACGGGACTTGATCTGGTGAAGCTCACCTGTGGGGCGCATGGAACGCTGGGTCTTTTGACGCAAGTGACGTTCAAGCTGCTGCCGCGCCCGCTGGCGCAGGCGACCCTCATCCTCGATGGGCTTGATGATGCGCGTGCGATTGCCGCCATGGGCAGCGCTTTGTCGTCACCTTTCGAGGTGAGTGGGGCCGCGCATTTGCCAACCGGGCATGATGGCGCTGGCGCGCAGACGCTGTTGCGTCTGGAGCGTGATGAGGTTTCGCTGGCCTATCGCGCGCAGAAACTGGTCGAGCGGCTCGCGCCCTTTGGCGCTGTGCGCCGCGTCGATGATGAGGCGAGCGCCGCGCTCTGGCGTGACATTGCGCAAGTGAAACCGCTCACCAAGGCGCATGGTCCCGCGATCTGGAAATTGTCGCTGCCAGCTCACCGCGCGCAGGCTTGTATGCAGGCGATCTCGGAAAATCTGGGTGCACGCTATTTTTATGATTGGGGCGGTGGACTCGTCTGGCTGGCGGTCATGCCGGGCGAAGACGCGGGCGCATTGCGCATTCGTGCAGCCGTCACGGAAGCGCAGGGCCACGCCACTTTGATGCGCGCATCCGATGAGATCCGCACCAAGGTTGATGTCTTTGCGCCACTGGGTGCGGCACTGATGAAAGTGACCTCTGGCATCAAGCACAGTTTCGACCCTGACGGGATTTTCAATCCCGGTCGCATGTATGCGGGGGTGTGAGCCATGCAAACCAATTTCAAGCCGGAACAACTTGCTGAACCGCATATGCAGGCCTCTGAAAAGATCCTGCGCACCTGCGTCCATTGCGGCTTTTGCACTGCGACGTGCCCGACCTATCTGCTGAAGGGCGATGAGCTCGATTCTCCGCGCGGGCGCATCTATCTGATCAAGGACATGCTGGAAAACGGCAAGCCTGCAACACCTGAAGTGGTGAAGCATATTGATCGCTGCCTCTCGTGCCTGTCGTGCATGACGACATGCCCTTCGGGCGTGCATTACATGCATCTGGTTGACCATGCGCGCGCCTATATCGAACAGACATACAAGCGCCCCCTGCCAGATCGCGCCTTGCGCGCGCTGCTGCGCTTCGTCCTGCCACATCGCAAGCGGTTTCGGCTGGCGGCAGCGGGCGCCATTCTGATGAAGCCTCTGCGCCCATTGATTGCCAGACTGCCGCTCATGGGTCAGCGGCTTGCAGCCATGATTGATCTGGCACCCACACAATTTCCCGCGCGCGCTGTCCCCGAGCTCGTGTCTGTCCAGGGTGCCAAGCGCGGGCGCGTGATCATTCTGGAGGGCTGTGCGCAGCCGGTGCTGAAGCCCTCCATCAATGCAGCGGCGCGGCGTCTGCTCGCGCGCAATGGCGTTGAAGTGGTCAAAGTGGCGGGCGAGGGGTGCTGCGGCGCGCTCGTTCATCACATGGGGCAGGAGCATGACGCGCATGGCTTTGCCCGTCGCAACATCGACCTGTGGATGGCGGAAGCTGATCGCGGCGGTCTGGATGCCATCCTGATCACGACGTCTGGTTGCGGCACGACCATCAAAGATTACGGCTTCATGTTCCGTGATGATCCTGCCTATGCGGAAAAAGCCGCGCGCGTGTCGGCGCTCGCAAAAGATATCAGTGAATATCTTGTGATGCTGGATCTGCGCCCGCAGCGCACCACGGGGCAGGTGCTGGCCTATCATTCAGCCTGTTCGCTGCAACATGGCCAGCAAATCCGCGATGAGCCCAAGCGGCTGCTCAAAGCCATGGGCTTCATTGTGAAAGATGTCCCGGAAGCTCATATTTGTTGCGGTTCTGCGGGCACTTACAACATGTTGCAGCCCGAGATCGCAGGCCAGCTGAAGACCCGCAAACTGGCCAATATCGCGCGCACCAAACCGATGGCAGTGGCGGCGGGCAATATTGGGTGTATGACACAATTGTCTTCGGGTGCAGGCGTGCCTGTCGTCCATACGGTGGAATTTATTGATTGGGCGAATGGTGGTCCCTTGCCGGAGCCTCTTGCACAGTTCGGATTCCTTGATCAACCTGAGCCGATCTTGGCGGCGCAATAGGAGAATGTATCATGGCTAAAGCGACAAAGAAAAAAGCAAAGAAGGCAGCCCCCAAGGCGGCCCCGAAAAAAGCAGCGAAAAAAGCGACGAAAAAGACGGTCGCTAAAAAGGCTGCCAAAAAGTCAGCGAAAAAAGCTGCCAAAAAGGTCGCCAAGAAAGCCACCAAGAAAGCGGCTCCTAAAAAGGTCGTGAAAAAGGCCGCTGCCAAAAAGGCCGTGAAGAAGACAGCCAAGAAGACGGTCAAGAAGGCAGTAGCCAAGAAGGCAGTAGCCAAGAAGGCAGTAGCCAAGAAGGCAGTAGCCAAGAAGGCAGCTCCCAAAAAGGTTGCGGCCAAGACATCTTCCGCCAAGAAAGCCACCACCAAGAAAGCCACCACCAAGAAAGCAGCTCCTAAAAAGGCAGCTCCTAAAAAGGCGTCCAAAAAGACCGTGAAGAAAACAGCGCCTGTGGCAGTTGCGGCTTCTACGGCGCGTGCGGCCCGTAAGCCAGCGCGTGCTGGCCGTGCTCGTGCGGAAGCGCCCAAGACGCCTGTTGCGCGCAAGGTGACGATCCGCACCAAGGTTTCAAAGGCGACATCGGCTAAGAAAGGCTCTGCGCTGGTTGATCTCATCAAGGCCTTGCTGGCCGCTGATGCATCTTCTGGCGTGGCAGCTGTCGAAGCTTTGCGCCTTGCGATAGATGGCCAGGCAGATTCTGCCGAGCATCTGGCGCGTGCGGCTGCTGAGGCGGGTGCTTCCGCGATGGAAGCAGCTTGGCTTGCCAGCTTACCCGATGCGGGCGATGCGCTGGTCTATCTGTCGGCGCGTCCTGCCTGAGTTGAGCTCCTGCTAACGCGGGTGTGATTGATATTTTTTCTATGGGGGCTTTCAGCGCAGGCTGGTGGCCCCCATATTTTTTTGCAGGTGCAGTGCCGTGACCGGCGCTGACCCAGAAAAGGAACTCTTCCGATGACCCCCGAAGAACGCCAGCTTCTGACCGAATTGTTCGAGCGCGTCCGCTCTGCCTCCGGCAATGCGCGTGACCCTGAAGCCGAAGCTTTCATCAGCGATCAGGTGCGTGCGCAACCTTACGCGCCCTATCTGATCGCCCAAGCGGTGATTGTGCAGGAAGAAGGATTGAAAAAAGCCGCTGCCCGCATCGAAGAACTTGAGCGTGCGCTAGCCCAAAGCCAATCTGCCCCGCAGGCAGGCGGATTTTTGGGATCAGTTTTCGGCGCCGCGCCGCGCCCCTCGGGCTTGGTGCCATCCGTTGGTGGGGCGGCACGCCCAAGCGGTCCGTGGGCCGCGGGCTCAGTCCCCGTCGCGGGCCAACAACAAGCTTATCTGCAACAGGCTCCTGTTGCAGAAGGCGGATCGTTCTTGCGCAATGCGCTGGGCACGGTGGCTGGCGTTGCAGGTGGCGTTTTGCTCGCCCATTCCCTGTCGTCCTTGTTTACAGGGAATAACAATTCTCATGGCATTGCGGGTGATGTGGGCAATGCGAGCAATGCATCTGCCAAAGATATTACCGGTGGCGTGTTTGATCCGCCACCCACGCCCTCACCCGCCAATATCGAAACAGCCCAGCCAGCCTCTTTTGATGATGGCGGGGGCTGGGATTCGGGTGGCGATGGATCTTTTGATGCCTGACAAAATATATAAGGGCCGCTTGATGCGGCCCTTGTTTTATTCTGCAGCTTCGTTCATCCGGAATTCTTTGTAGTCGTACACATAAGCGGAAAATTCCTCAATGCCGCGTTGTGTGAAGACAATTTCTTTTGAACGTTTGTCTTCGGTGGATGTCTGCTCGACAATGCTGCCATTGGACAAGAGTCCATGCAGATGCAGGCGGATGGCTTTTTCAGTTGCTGGAATTTGTTCATAGATTTGGCTGAGCGGAATGGAGCCGCCTTGGGCGCCTAATAGTAAAAAAATCTCAAGTGGAATTTGCGGAGAAATCTTAAAACGCTTCCGTTCGGAACGGCAGAGCCTGAGCCGACGGTTCGCAAAATTTATGAGGTCCGGCGGGGAGTTCATTTCTGTTTCAACTCTCGGGAACCCAGAGGATAGCGGCGTTTTGGTTATTTGTTACTGGTAAAATATACTGATTTTATCTCATTGATATTAGTAGATTTCACTAGTTCTAATGGATTTATACTGCCGTTAAGGCAGCGACGAAAACTGTCATGCCCCGATGATCCGGGTGCGGACATGCGCAATGTTAAAGGTGAAAACGCACGCGCCATATGCCACTGCGCCGACCATTGTTTCCAGCAACAAGGTGATGAGTCCCGGTTCCATGCCGCGCAACGGCCAGACGGTGAGGATCATCACGCCTGTGGCGACCAGCAGGCCAATCAGATCCCTCATCTTAGGCCAGGTTGGGCGGGCTAAGGGTGTGAGGAGCAACAAGATTATGCTGCCAGCCAGCAAC
>CAINNX010000036.1 GCA_903851305.1 uncultured Hyphomicrobiales bacterium
CAAGTTTGGGGGTCAGAATATTTCCTTCGAGAAACTGGCCTGTGCCGATCACACCCAAAACCATGAGCAAGAGCGTCCACTGCGGCCAGCCCTGTACAATGGCCAGCGCCACAGAGATCACCAGACACGTCAGCGAGCCGACATAGGGGATGAAACTCAACACACCACCGGTAATGCCGATGAGCAAGCCATAGTTCAACCCGACCAGCGATAACCCTGTGCCATACCACGTGGCGAGAAACAGACAGACCAGCGATTGCCCGCGCAAAAAGCCTGATAAAGCTGCATTGATCTCGTTCGCCAATCCACGGATCGTGTTCACTTCATCACGCGGCAACCAGGAATCGATTTTGGCCACCATGCGATCCCAATCGAGCAGAATGTAGAAAGCCACAACCGGCGTAATCACCAGCAGAGACAAAAGCCCGAGCACCGCGCGCCCGCCCGACCATAGCGATTTCAAAACACCGCCCGCATATTTGGCCGCCTCGCTCGCCAGATCACTCGTGCCCGGCAATCCATTGGCGCTTGCATTCAGCTGCACACCAAAACGCTCGGCAATGGGTGCCAGTCGCACCCAAAGACCCGAGCTTTGCTCAGACAAAAGATCACGCAAACGCGTCAGATCACGCGGCAGCGCATCCAGAAAGGCTGCAACCTGCACACCGAGAACCGGCAAAAGCACCATGGCTGCCAGCACAATCAGACCGACAAACATGACAAGGATCAGCAATGTCGCGCCAAGCCGGCTGATGCCCCATTTTTCGAGCCGATCCGCCACGGGATCGAGCAGATAGGCAATCGCCAACCCGGCTGCGAAAGGCAGCAGCACATCGGCCAAAAACCAGAGCAACAGAATACAGACGGCGAACCCGCTGAGCCAGAAACCGAGCTTTGCATCAATGCGCATCAAACCAAAACCCCGTCAGGCACTCATGTGCCGATACCATTGCGCCAGATAGGCCACGCCTGAGACCACCGTCAATGTCGCCACCAGCACAAGGGCAATGCCAAACCAATAGCCAATCGACCACGCAAAAGCTTTCAGCCCCAAAACCAGACCCGCAAAGCTGATCTGCGCAGTCGTATTCAGCTTGGAGACCATGAGCGGACGGATCTGGATCGGCTTTTCCATAATCCATGAGATCACCACCGCCCCCATGATCATCAGATCCCGAAACACTACCAGAATGGTAATCGAGGCCGGAACCGCCCCAACCACCGCCAGGGTGATGAAAATCGAGATCAGCAGAGCCTTGTCGGCCAGAGCATCGAGATAGGCCCCCAACTCGCTATGCAAATCGAAGGTGCGGGCCAGAAAGCCGTCGAGCCCGTCCGAGGCACCTGCCAGCAGAAACAGGCCCAGAGCCCAGTTCCACTCATGGTCGGCAATCATCAACACCGTAACCGGGATCAGCAGGATCCGGCTCAGCGTGATCAGGTTGGGCAGAGCGGCAAAAAGGGGCGAGTGGGTCATACCTTAATCTAGCACGCCCCCGCTCCTGAGCCAGCTTGACGGTCATCCCGATAAAGAGAGCGGTGAAAGGGGGCTGCTCCCCGCTTGCATCCGGCCCCTCGAGAGGCTACCCCGACCTCATAAAGGATCGCACCCCATGAGCAATTCCCCCGAGACCAAAAAAAGCCTGACCTATGCGCAGGCGGGCGTCGACATTGATGCCGGCAATGCCATGGTGGAGGAGATCAAGCCGCTGGTGCGCGCGACGCGCCGCCCGGGTGCAGATGCCGAGATCGGCGGCTTTGGTGGCCTGTTCGATCTGAAAGCCGCTGGCTTCAAAGATCCGATCCTTGTCGCGGCCAATGATGGCGTGGGCACCAAGGTGAAGATTGCCATTGAGACGGGCATTCACGACACAGTCGGCATTGATCTTGTCGCCATGTGCGTGAACGACCTCGTCGTGCAAGGCGCCGAGCCGCTTTTCTTTCTCGACTATTATGCGACCGGCAAACTCGACCCGCATGCGGGTGCTGCCATTGTGAAGGGCATAGCCAAAGGCTGCATGGAAGCTGGCTGCGCTTTGATTGGCGGCGAGACGGCTGAAATGCCTGGCCTCTATGCCGACAAAGATTATGACCTCGCTGGCTTCTCTGTCGGTGCAGCCGAACGCGGCAAGCTTTTACCCGCAGGTGATGTCGGCCCCGGCGACATGGTGCTAGGCCTGCGCTCATCAGGTGTGCATTCCAACGGCTTCTCGCTCGTGCGTCGCATTGTCGAGCATGCAGGTTTGAACTGGGACGCACCTGCCCCCTTCGCACCGGGCAAGAAACTCGGCGAAGCTTTGCTCACCCCGACCCGCATTTATGTGAAGCCGCTGTTGCAAGTGCTGCGCAAGACATCTGGGCTCAAGGCGCTGGCGCATATTACGGGCGGTGGGTTCCCCGACAATATTCCACGCGTCTTGCCTGATGGCATTGGCGTCACGCTTGATCTAACCGCCGTGCCAGTTCTGCCCGTGTTCAAATGGCTGGCATCTGCTGGCAATGTCGCGATGGAAGAAATGCTGCGCACCTTCAATTGCGGCATTGGCATGATTGTGGTGACTGAAGCCGCACAGGTGGGCGTAATTGAAGCCGCCCTTCGCGAAGCAGGAGAAGAGCCAGTGCGTTTGGGCGTCATCGACACAGTGCCAGCGGGCGCTGAGCCCGTGCGCTATGCAGGAAAACTCGCGCTGTGAGCGCAGACAGCCCTCGCAAACGTGTTGCCGCGCTGATTTCCGGGCGCGGCTCGAACATGCTGTCGCTGATGGCCGCTGCACGCCAAGACGATTACCCAGCCGAAATCGCGCTGGTCTTTTCCAACAAGCTCGACGCACCGGGCCTTGCGACGGCCAAAGACGCTGGCATTGCGACCGCCGCCTTGCATCACAAAGATTTTCCAAACCGCGAAGATTTCGAGCGCGCGATGCAAGACATTCTGCTCGCTCACAAGATTGATCTTGTCTGCCTTGCTGGCTTCATGCGCCTGCTCACACCTTGGTTTGTTGAGCAATGGGCTGGCAAGATGATCAACATCCATCCCGCCATTCTGCCCGCTTACAAAGGCCTGCACACGCATGAGCGCGCGCTGGCTGATGGCGTGAAGCTGCATGGCGCAACGGTGCATTTTGTGGTGCCGGAAATGGATGCCGGGCCGATCATCACACAAGCCGCTGTGCCCGTGGTCGATGGCGACACGCCGCAAACGCTGGGCGCGCGTGTGCTGACACAAGAGCACATCATCTATCCGCTGGCACTGAAACTGGTGGCGAGCGGTGCTGCTAAAATTGTCGATGGAAAAGTTTTGACCGGCGAGACGATGAACGAGACGACGCTCGTCGTGCCATCACCGTAACCGGGCCATCATTGCGAGCCGAAGGCGAAGCAATCCAGAGCCACACGTGAGATTCTGGATTGCTTCGCTTCGCTCGCAATGACGATCACTAGACCTTGCAAACTTTCAGAGCACTCTCGACCTTCGGCCGCGCTGTCTTGCCATAGGTGCCATTGGCACGCAGCTCATCGGCTTCATCCTTGGTCATCGCCTTCATCAGATTGCCAGCATAACAACCGCAGCGATTAACGGCATTTGTCTTGATGGTCTCTTCGGTTTCCGACAGCTGGAAGATGCAGGCATCCTGAATACGGCGGCGCAGCTGCTCATCGGTGAGATTGCGCATATCCAGACCTGAGCGGGCCGGACCAGACAACCCCATCGCAGGCGGACGCGAGCCCGCATGAACAAGGCCCGACAGTGCAACACATGCGACCAGAGCGCCAAAAAAAACTTTTACCTAAACATCCGCAAGATTGAACGAATCTGTTGCTGCCAGATTAGCTGAACTGTTTCAGCTCGTCATTGCGAGGAGGCCCGCAGGGCCGACGCGGCAATCCAGCTGCGCACGCAATGACGAGGCTAGGGCTAAATCTTTCGCACCCAGACATGATTGTCGTGAAAGGCCGCCCCGCCATAGGGTGCGGGGCTGTCTGCGCCGGTCAGCATGTTGATGCCGCGTCCCTCAACAAAGGCGGCATTGGGCCAGATGCCTTCCGACACCAAGACGCCACGCTGCACGCCATCAAAGGTGCGCGCATGAAGCGCGACATCGCCGCGCTCATTGCCGATGCGCACAAGCGCACCATTCTCAATGCCCAGCGCCGCTGCATCGCGCGGGTGGATGAGAATCTCCGGCCGCCCTTCCCGCTCGCGCGCACTCTTGGTTTCGCTGAAGGTCGAATTCAGGAACGAGCGTGCGGGGCTGGTGGCCAGTCGGAAGGGATGCTCATCATCCGCATTATCTAGCACATCCCAATGGTCAGGCATTTTGGGCATCTGATCCCACGGACCTGTCAGCGCCGCAGAGCCTTTTGAATAAGGCACTTTTGGCCAATCCGGCTTGAAGCGGAATTTCTTGTCGGGCCAAGCAAAGCCATCGATGAAATGGGCCGTGTTGAAATCAGGCTGCACATCGACCCAATTGACCTTTTCCATCACGCTCAGCGAAGGGTGCCCGCTCTCTTGCAAAATGGTTTCGATCAGATCACGCGGGCGCATATGAAAGCCCAGATGCTCTGCACCCAGCGCATGGGCAAGCGCACAGATCACATCATGATTGGAGCGGCATTCACCCGGCGCATCGATCAGCTTGCCGGCATATTCGACATATTGATGCCCGCCGCCTGAATATAAATCATCATGTTCAAGGAACATGGTGGCAGGCAAAACAATATCCGCCATGCGCGCTGTCTCGGTCATGAATTGCTCATGCACGACGGTGAACAGATCCTCGCGCGCAAAACCTTGCGCCACGAGCTTCTGGTCGGGTGCGACCGACATCGGGTTCGTATTCTGGATCAGCAGCGCAGTAACAGGCGGGCCATATTTCAACGCATGCGCATCGCCAGTCAGAATACGACCCAAATGGCATTGATCGAGCACGCGGATGTTCGCGTCCTTCTGGTCACCGGCTTCATGGAAGACCTGCTTCCAGCCAAAGATCGCGCCATTGTTATGAAAAGCGCCGCCGCCTTCATATTTCCACGCACCCGTCACCGCCGCGATGCAGGAGGCCGCATGCATATTCACCGAGCCATTGCGCTGGCGTGAGAATCCGTAGCCCAGACGGAAGAAGCTGCGCTTGGTTTTGCCAACCAGATGGGCGAAAGCTTCAATCTCGTCCACCGACAGGCCGGTGATGGCACTCGCCCATTCCGGCCCGCGTGTTTGCAGATGCGCCTCCAGCTCGCGCGGTGCATCGGTGTATGTGTCGAGATAATCCCAATCCGCCAGCCCATCGCGAAACAGCACATGCATGACCGCGCAGGCGAGTGCGCCATCCGTGCCCGGTTTCAGGCAGAGTGCGAGATCCGCCTGTTCCATCGTCGCATTGCGATAGACATCGATCACGACAATCTTCGCGCCGCGCTCTTTGCGGGCTTTGATCGCATGCGTCATG
This sequence comes from uncultured Hyphomicrobiales bacterium, assembly GCA_903851305.1. Classification (GTDB taxonomy): domain Bacteria; phylum Pseudomonadota; class Alphaproteobacteria; order Rhizobiales; family Beijerinckiaceae; genus Terripilifer. The sequence continues at coordinate 5,451 of CAINNX010000036.1, forward strand.
ACGTTCACTTGCGTCGCCACCGCATTGGTACCCCAGATCACGACGCAATCGGCTTTCGCCATTTCGCGCGGATCGGGACCAGCGAGTTTGCCAGTGCCCGCGATAAATCCGGGCCACGCCAGTGTGGTGCAGATCGTGCCATTGAAGCGCGAATATTTTTTGACATGCGTCAGGCGATTGATGCCATCGCGCATGACGCGTCCCATTGTGCCCGCATAATAGAACGGCCAGATCGTCTCAGATCCGTGCTGCGCCTCGCGCGCCAAAAATTCGCGCGCGATGGTGTCTATCGCCTCATCCCACGAGATGCGCGCAAATTGCCCAGAACCCTTCGGCCCCGTGCGCTTCATCGGATACATCAGGCGATCAGGATGATGAATGCGCTCGGCATAGCGCGCGACCTTGGCGCAGATCACACCATCTGTGTAGGTCTGATCCTTGGCGCCATAGACGCGACCAATTTTGGTGCCGTCGATCACCTCCACATCCAGCGCACAGGCGGAGGGGCAATCATGCGGGCAGACGGAGGGTTTGCGGACGATCTGGTTCATGGGGCTATTCTAAACGCGCTTATGTACGAAACGAAACAACCAGTCTGAAAAAGTCGCGCGCAAAAGCGGAAAGACGACACGACCCCCACCCCAGCCCTCCCCACAAGGGGGAGGGAGTTTGAGTGACGCGCATCTGGTTCCCCTCCCCCTTGTGGGGAGGGGTTCGGGGTGGGGGTCGAGACACCCTGGACCACAAACAAAAAAGGCGGGCCGAGGCCCGCCTTTCATTCGTCACGCGCTGAAAAATCAGCCGACGATCTCATTGCCAGCGAACCACTGGGCGATTTCCATCGCGGCGGTTTCTTCAGCGTCCGAACCATGGACCGAGTTCTCGCCCATGTTCAATGCGAATTCCTTGCGGATCGTGCCGGCTTCGGCCTTCTCAGGGTTCGTAGCGCCCATCACTTCGCGATATTTCAGAATGGCGTTCTCGCCTTCCAGAACCTGCACAACGACGGCGCCGGCGGTCATCTGGTCGACGAGTTCACCAAAGAAGGGGCGCTCTTTGTGGACGCCATAGAAGGTCTCGGCCTGGCCGCGGGTCATGTGGACGCGCTTCTGAGCGACGATGCGCAGGCCAGCGGCCTCGATCTTCGCATTGACCGCACCCGTCAGGTTGCGGCGGGTGACGTCGGGCTTAAGGATGGAAAAAGTGCGCTGAATAGCCATGGGGCTCAAAAATCCTGTCTGGGAAGGAGATGTGCGGCTTATAGCCGGGGGGCATGACAGGGGCAAGTACACACACAAACTCTCTCCCAAAGGGACAGGGTGGTTGCGGAGCAACCGGGTGAGGGGTTAGGCCTTTAGCCAACAAGATAGCAATCCCTCATCAGTCACCTTCGGTGACAGCTTCTCCCACTGGGAGAAGCAGGAACACCCAAAGCATGATCCACCTGAATGACCTGACCTACCGGCTGGGGCCCCGCCTCCTGTTCGACAAGGCGACCGCCGCCCTGCCCCCTGGCGGGCGCATCGGCTTTGTCGGGCGCAATGGCACGGGCAAGACGACCCTGTTTCGGATGATTGCGGGCGAACTCGCTCCTGAAGACGGGTCCATCAACATTCCGGCCCGCGCACGCCTTGGCCGCGTCGAGCAGGAGGCGCCGGGCGGCCCCGGCGCGCTGATCGATTTCGTGCTGGCCGCAGACAAGGAACGCGACGCGCTCCTGATTGAAGCCGAAACGGCACTCGACCCCAATCGCATCGCCGAAATCCAGACGCGACTTGTGGATATTGACGCCCATTCCGCGCCTGCGCGTGCGGCCTCCATTCTGTCGGGTCTTGGTTTTGATCATGCCGCCCAGCACCGCGCGCTCTCCGAATTTTCTGGCGGCTGGCGCATGCGTGTGGCCTTGGCGGCTGTTCTCTTCTCGACGCCCGATCTGCTGCTGCTCGATGAGCCGACCAATTATCTCGATCTCGAAGGCACGCTCTGGCTGATCGAGTATCTGAAGACTTATCCTGCCACCATGCTCGTCATCAGTCATGATCGCGACATGCTGGATGCTGTCTGCGATCACATCATCCATCTGGATCGCGCCAAGCTCACTTTGTGGAAAGGCAATTACACCAGCTTCGACAAGCAGCGGCGTGAATTGCAGGCGGTGCAGCTGAAGCACAAAAAGAAGCAGGACGACCAGCGCCGTCATTTGCAGGAATTTGTTGATCGCTTCCGCGCCAAAGCCACCAAGGCGCGCCAAGCTCAATCACGTCTGAAGATTTTGGCCAAAATGGAACCCGTGTCGGCCATGGTCGACAATGAGGTGCTTCCCTTTCACATCCCCTCGCCGCAAAAGCCCTTATCGCCGCCCATCGTCGCCATGGATGGTGTGAGCACGGGCTATGATGAACGTGTTATTCTCTCGCGTCTGTCGCTCAACATTTCCAATGATGATCGCATTGGCCTGCTCGGCTCCAACGGCAATGGCAAATCGACCTTTGCCAAACTCGTTAGCGGGCGGCTCGCGGCCATGGGTGGCTCTCTGCGCCGTTCACCTAAAATGGAAGTCGGCTTTTTCGCGCAACACCAGATTGATGATCTCGAGCCCAACGGCACGCCCTATTCGCATGTCGCCCCGCTCATGATCGATGGCACAGAAGCCAAGATCCGCGCGCGCGTGGCGCAGATGGGCTTTCCCAATGTGAAGGCCGATACGCGCGTCATAGAATTGTCAGGCGGCGAAAAAGCGCGCCTGCTGATGGGGCTTGCGACCTTCAATGGCCCGCATCTGCTCATCATGGACGAGCCGACCAACCATCTGGATATCGACAGCCGCGCCGCACTCATTGAAGCGATCAATGATTACGAGGGCGCCGTCATGCTCGTCTCGCATGATCGCTATTTGCTGGAGGCTTGTGCGGATCGCCTGTGGCTTGTAGCCAATGGCACGGTGACCAGTTTTGATGGCGACATGGACGAATATACAAAATTCGTTCTGGACCAAGCTGGGGCCGAGCGCGAAGCCAAACGGCGGGAAGCGCGCGAAGACAAGCCAAAGTCAGACGCAAACCCCGTAGTGGATCGCACAGCCAAACGGGAAGCGAAGAAAAAACTCGATCAGCTTGAAGAGCAGATGGTCAAGATGCAAGGACTTCTGGCGCGCATTGATGACGCGCTGGCCGCCCCTGACGCTTTCACCAAAGATCCAGCCAAAGCCAGTCTGCTGGCGGGGCAGCGCGCAGAAGTCGAGCGCACGCTCGCGCGTCTGGAAGAAGATTGGCTGATGCTGAGTGAAGAAAACTAACCCTCTCCCAGAGGGAGAGGGTCGGTCCGCAGGACCGGGGTGAGGGGTTACGCCCTCATGACGTCTGATGGTAACCCCTCATCCGTCACGCTGCGCGTGACACCTTCTCCCTCTGGGAGAAGGGGCGTCGCTCACGCTCCTCGCAATGACGGCCCGAAGGCCGTCACTTGCTCAGCTTCGGATCAATCGCATCGCGCAATTTGGCGCCCGTGGCATCGGAGGTTTTGGCAAACACTTCGATGACCTTTTCGATGGCCGCAGCGGGTGCGGGATCAATATCGAGCTTCGCCTGTGTCGCATCTTTCAAAAATTCCGGATCGACAATCATCTTGTCAAACGCCGCACGGATCGCCTTCACGCGATCGGCCGGAAGACCGGGAGGCGCCACAACAGGGCGCGCGGCTGACTTTTGTGCGAGAAACAGCGTCATCAATTCGCGCTGCTCGGATGTCTTCACAAAATCCATCGCGAGCGGCACATTGGGCAGGTCCGGCTCTTTCTGCGTCGACATTTGCATCAACACACGAACCTTGCCGTCACGCAGATAATCGGGCTTGCGCGTCTTCACATTGGACCATGACCAGTCGCCCATGCCCTGCACTTCGCCGCGTTCCATCGCGAGCACCGCATCAGTGGTGCCGGGATAACCGGAGATGATTTTGAACTTCGTGCCGATCAATGCATTCATCATGCGCGGCGAGGTTTCAGTGTCGATATGCGGACCCGTGCCGCCGACCAACATCTCCTGCTTCATCACATCTTCAATGGTCTGAAATGGTGAATTGGCCCAGGCAATGACAACGCCGGTTTCAGCCGACAGATTGCCGATCCAGTTGAACTTGGTCAGCTCAAACCGCACGCCCTGCGGATTGGTGAATTTCGCCGAGAACACGCCACGCTGCAGCAGGCCCATCACCGTGCCGTCTTTGGGTGACACATTGTAGAGCTGGTTGGCGGCGGTGAGTGATCCGGCACCGGGCATATTCTGGACAATGGCGGTCGGCGCACCGGGGATGAAACGACCCAGATGGCGGGCCATCAAGCGGCCCTGCGCATCATAGCCGCCGCCCGAATCCGCACCCACAATCACGGTGATCGTCTTGCCGGTAAAAAAATCCGAAAGCGCGTCTGCTTGAACGGGGCTAGCCGCCACCAAGCCCAAAGCAAACGAAGCCACCGCGACCTGCCGAAAAACCATTTTGACCTCCCAATGCCACCTCTTGAAGGGCAGCGTGTGGATTCATCATAGCGGTCTGCGGCCCGCCCAACAATCACTTGCGCCTGTTCTGGTCTAACGGCGATCCCCGCCCGTAAGCCGGACTAGAAGCGGAGCAGGCACATGCGCACAGTGGCAATCATCGGAGCGGGAATGGCGGGGCTGACCGCCGCCAGCCGATTGCACGCGCGCGGCTTTGGCGTGACGCTGTTTGACAAAAGCCGCGGATTTGGTGGTCGCATGGCCACCCGTCGCGCTGGCGACTTCCAATTCGACCATGGCGCCCAATATTTTACCGCCCGCGGGGCTGAGTTTTTCCGCCAAGTGACCGCCTGGCAGGAAAAGGGCCTGGTCGCCGAATGGGGCCCAGGCGCCTATGTTGGGCGCCCCGGCATGACCGCGCCTGCCCGCGCCATGGCTGAAGGCTTTACCTGCATCACAGGTGCTGAAGTCAGCGATCTTGAGCGTGGCCCGAAGGGCTGGAGGGTCGAGGATGAAAACGGTCTGATCGCCGCGCCCGGCAATGGCAGCTATGACGCCCTTATCAGTGCGATCCCCGCCCCTCAGGCCATTGCGCTGGCGAGATCGGCTGGCATCGACATGCCTGAGCTCGCGAAAGCCCGCTATGCGCCCTGCATCGCCCTCATGCTGGCCTTTGAACCAGAGACCCGCGGCGGCGAAGATTGGTTGCGTCCGGACGATTCCGCCATCGCCTGGATTGCCCGCAATGCCAGCAAGCCCGGTCGCCCGAACAATGCGCAGACCTGGGTCGTCCATGCCCGACCCGATTGGTCGCGCCTCCACCTCAATGATGATCCCCAAGCCTTGATTGAGCCGCTGCTGGCGCATTTTCGCGCCCTGACAGGCATTCACGCCGAGCCGCTATATGCCGCTGCCCATCGCTGGCGTTATGCGCTGGTTGAGGAGTCCGTCGGACAACCCTGCCTGTTTGATCGCTCGCTCATGTTCGGCGCTTGTGGCGACTGGTGCCTAGGTCCACGCGTCGAAGCTGCCTTCGACAGTGGTGCGGCTATGGCAGATGCCCTCGTGGATGCCTTCACCACCGTGAACGCATAATCATCCACGCTCCTTGAGGGCTTGTTCTGAGCCAATCCTGCGCTCAGAGATCGGCCGAAAAATTGGCGCGCGTTTGGCGTGCCAATTCATCGAGTTTGTTCGGTGCATCGCCCAAACGCTCCATGATCTCGGTCGAGAGATATACAAGCCACTGGCGCGCCAGATCAGCATCGCGTGTCTTGTTGTCGAGATCGGCGCGGCAGGCGGTAAGCTTGCCCTGCAATTCCAGCACGCGACCCTGAAACTCCGTCGCCATTTCATCCATACGTGATTGCAAGGAGTCCACTTTGGCCTGCAATTCAGCGCAACGCAGATGCGCGCTATCGGCTTCCTGTTTGAAATGATCAATCTGCTTGCGGGCTTCCGTCTCGATGATTTTATTCCGTCGCAACATTTCCGAAATCGTATCGGCCGCGCGCGAGACAATATCCGTGGTCTGCTGAAGCTCACGATCAGAAATGGACGACCTCGCCTCAGCGCGCTTGGCCTCTGTCATCAGACGCAACTGATCGCCCAAATCGCTCGCCCGATCAGCCGATGCAGGTTTTAAAAGATGAGCAACCACAACGCCCCCTCAAAAAATCAAAAATACAAAACGCCAAACAATCAAAACAGCCAGACGTATCAAAAAACAACATGTCATCTGTGCCAATAGATTTGTTGCAAGGACAAGGTGGTCATGAGGCGCGCAAGTCGCAGCAAAACATGCCCGCGCGCAGTCAGTTTGATATCCCCGACCCATCATGTGTGCGGCAAAGCACTTGACGATATTTGCACAGGCGAAACGGGTCTCTAAAAAACATTTTATAATTTTATTTTATAAAACTTGATCTTAGCAAACATGTAGTCACTACAATGGGCGTGCGTGGCGAGACGCTTCGGTCTTTATCCAAAGCTTTGCAGAGGCCTGCGTGCACTCATCATCACAACCAAACTCAGGCTGTTCTTGACCAAAACACAGCTAAGGTTGTCCACAGAAAGCCTGCCCCTCTACCCTGGGCGCAGGGCAACGCCCACGCCAAAGTAACAATCCACGCTCAATGACTGACGGTTCGTCGATTCGTTACGCTTAAAAATGTGCGGGAAGGTGAATGGCGACCCCAGTTGGACTCGAACCAACGACCTGCCGCTTAGAAGGCGGCTGCTCTAATCCTGCTGAGCTATGGGGCCGAGATGCAAAGCTTGAAGTGGTTTGGCTTTGCTGAACCCGCGATCAATGTGTCCACTGACCGATACGGTTTGTTTTGAAATTATCCGAATAGGACATCGTGCGGCGCACGGCGTTTTTGGGCTCTTCGACACGATAGGCAATGCCAGCGCGCTCGGCATAGGCCACAGCCTCATCGCGACTGGCAAACCAGAGCTTTACCTGGGGCTGCGTGTCAGAGGAACTTGTCCAGCCCATCAGTGGCTCGATCTGGCGCTCGCTGGTTGCATATTCCAGCAGCCAGACTTTGGCGCGCGCGGCACCCGACTGGGTAGCGCTTTTGGCAGGGCGGGAGATACGTGCCGTCATGGGAATGAACTCTCGAGCATGGGCTTTTACTGTCCCAGTCCTAGCCCGAGCGTGAGATTCTGCCAAGCGGGCGGCCCTACGGGCTTAAAATGGTCGGGGCAGCAAGATTCGAACTTGCGACCCTCTGCTCCCAAAGCAGATGCGCTACCAGACTGCGCTATGCCCCGACTGGCGGTCGCAATAGCACAGGAGTCGGCCGCTGTCGCGTCCTACCGTTCAAATTCATAATCTATCCTCTTACAACGATAGCCAATGAAGCATTGCTTCTGGTCGGCTGTGGGTAACCAGACCGGGTCGGTCATCTCGTCAGGCTGGCAAAATGCCCTTGTGGCGACAAAACGATCGTAAAGATTGGCCCCCGTGCCGATGACAATGGCCCCCCGCGTCGAAACCAGCCCTCGGGTCGCCTCACAGGTCATCCGCAAACTATCCGGACGCCCTTGGGCCAAAACTGGCGAGGCGGCCAGAACAGCCAGCCCAAAAACCAGCCTGGCCACGCCCCTGATTTTCACCGAAGCTTCCATGCTGCTCACCCACAAAAAATGACAAGATGAACCTGTAACGCCCATGACGCGACATGGTTCCGCTCAAGCTGGTGGCTGAGCCCGCAGTTCCGGGCTCATTCAATCCGGCTCGGTCGCAGAGCCAAATCATACAGCTGCTGTTCTTGGAGTGGTACCACAATATCCAGCCGGTCCCTGGCCATGCGCGCGATAGGTGCATCAGGAGGGCCACTGAACTGCCCAGACGCCAAAGACGCGTTTGACCGCTCCATGGCCTGTCGCAGCACATGTGTCCCAGCCACGGTAGGTGTTTGCGGCAATATCGTCTCTCCGGACACTCCAACCACCGAAGGCGCCACGGCAGGCGGAGCAAAGACCGTTGAAGTGAACTAATCCTGCGCCTGAACATCTGGCGCAGCAGCCTGCGCTGAGGACGAAAGGGCAGATGCCAGAGAAAGGTTCGCGCTGACGGAATGTCGCTCCATCAAGACCGCCACAATGGCGACGACGGGTACAAGCACCGGTGCCAGCAAAAAGTCAGCGCTAGAAAGCGCGTAGCCCGTCCAGGCGTGGGGAAAATTTGCTGTCTGGTCTGCACCATGTCTCCGCGGATTCCGCCCTACCTCGGCCCCAAAAAGCCAAAATATGCGCGCGTCAACTCATCAGCACCAAAAGCAACTGATTTAGCTTGAGACGATTCGTCGTAAACCTCAAGCAATTAGCTTTGGCTTACGTTGCGTCTGGTGAGTGCATGGTAGAAGAAAGTCTAAGGTTGCTTGAACAAAGAATGGCGCAGGTGATCGCCAACCTTGAGGCCAATGCGCTGGGCCGTTCCGGCATTCAACTCCAATACGGATACTACGGGCCCCACCGAGGGAATAATGCGTTCCGACAAAGGCTCGGTATTTTCTGCAACATTAATGACTAGACAGGCCTTATCGATGAACACCATGTCGAGGGACAGATAAGTGTTCTTCATCCACATGGCCACCGACGCTTCGCGTTTGAAATCAAAGAGCATGCCGCGATCCGGTGCCATATAGCGGCGATACATGAGACCGCGCGCACGCGTCTCATCTGTTCGCATCACCTCGACTGAAAAGAGATGCGTTCCAGAACTGGTAATGATCTCCAATGGCTCAAGTGCCGCCTCCTGTGCTTGCGCCAACGGGCTCAGAAACAGCAGAAAAGCCAAAAAGAAATGACGCAAAGACATGGAAACCTCATCAGACCTGATGGCCAAAGGCTATATCAGGACCGCCATTATGGCGAGGAGCACCAGCAACCAAGCTTAGTGCGAAATGGGGAGATTGGTCTCGAGGGGGCGGATTTCTGCCGCCATCAGCCCCTTGGGGCCATTGCCAAAGCGCACCAGGAGGCCGTCACCGGGCTTCAAATCCATAATACCGAAACGACGCAGCGTTTCCATATGGATGAAAATATCCTCGGTGCCTTCGCCACGGGTGACAAAGCCGAAACCGCGCACGCGGTTGAACCATTTCACAATGACGATTTCAAACCCGCTTTGCGGTGTCACCTGCACATGGGTGCGGGCAGCTGGCAATTGCGAAGGATGCGTCGCTGTCGATTCATCGAGTGTCATGACACGGAAGACCTGCAGGCCCTTGGAGCGGGCATGCACTTCCACCACAACGCGCGCGCCTTCGGGTGCCGTCTGGAACCCATCGCGGCGTAGCGCGGTCACATGCAACAGCACATCCGCGCCGCCATCGTCTGGCACGATGAAGCCATAGCCTTTGGACACGTCAAACCACTTGATGTGGCCAGACATCTCCACGAGATCGAGCGGGCGCTCGGACGCTTTTTCCGTTTGGGATTCAATAACCCCGTTGGAAAGATTTGGATCGTTACTACCCAATGTCGCCCCCGCGCCCCGTGCGCATTTTTCGAACAATCACTCAGGAAGGTCCGAATCGAACCCCCGTCCCCCGAGTCGCAAAGGGAAGATAGCATCGGGCCGGATGTGACAAAGGTGTTTTTTCCGCAGCCTGTGGACGACTCTGTGCCGCCGGAACGTCATTTCACCTGATCGTGCACAACACATCACCGATATCGGCGCGCACAATCAGATCTGCAATGTCATCAAGCGGCGTGGCGTCTTTGTTCAAAATCGCAAGCACAGCGCCGTTTTCTTTCGCTATGCGTGGAAAAGCTGCCGCCGGATGCACGACCAAAGATGACCCGATCACCAAGAAAAGATCGCATGCCAGTGTGGCACGTTGGGCACGGTGCAGTTCTTTCTGCGGCATGGATTGTCCAAAGGAAATTGTAGCCGACTTCACCATCCCGCCGCAGTCGCACACCGGGGCGCGGCCTTGCCCCTCAATCATAGGCCGCACTTGGGCCAAAGTCTGTTGCTGCCCGCAGCTCAAACATTGGGCATAGGTGCCATTGCCATGCAGTTCGATGATTTTCTCTGGCGGGATTCCGGAGGCGTGATGCAGCCCATCTATATTCTGGGTGATGACATGGCTCAATTTGCCTGACGCAACGAGCCGAGCCAGCGCATCGTGCCCGCGCCCTGGCTTGGCCCCGGCATAGAGATCATCCATCGCGAATTTCCGCCGCCACGCCTCAACGCGCTGCTCTTCGCTGGCCAGAAACTCTGGGAACGGGATCGGCGGAAACCGCTTCCACGCGCTATCGGGGGAGCGGAAGTCCGGCACACCGCATTCGGTCGAAATGCCTGCCCCGGTAAAGGCAACGATCTGTTCGGCCTGCTCAATGAGGGCGGCTAAATCATGCTGACCGGACTGCCCGACCATGCCCACACCTCCTTAAGGACAAGACAAGAACATGACTTGGGCGAGACTGGGCAACACTGGTCACGACTGGTCACGACTGGGCATTACGAGGCAACGGCTTACTTAAGCTGACTTGCTCCGGCTTCCTCGCTCAAGCTGGCTTCATCACCTTGGCAAACTGCACCACTTGGCCCGCCATAATCTCGATCTGCTTGCCGATGTTCTCATCTGAGCAACCATCCGCGGTGAACTTTACGACGGCTGAATTGACCGCCACGCCCAGCGGCACGTTCCAGCCACGCAATGCGTGACCAATGGCGCGCAATTGCGAGAGCACTGTGCCGGGACCCTGCCAGCCATAGCCCAGACCAATGGAACCGATCGCGCGGCCATCGAAATAGACGCGTGCGTCCTTGTTCATCTCTTCGGTATAATCAAGCGCATTTTTGACCAGACCTGAGACAGCGCCATGATAGCAGGGCGAGGCCATGATCACGCCATCGGCGCGTCGGCAAGCTTCGATGAAGACGCGCGCGGCATCGCTGTCATTGGCGGTAGCCGGATCATACATCGGCATTTGCAAATCGGCGCCACCGAAGAGCTTGGTTTCTGCACCAAGTTTGCGCGCATGGGCCAATGCCATCTGCAAAGCCTGCTCGGAGGATGAACCCGGGCGTGTTGTGCCGCCAATGCCGATGATGAAAGGTGCGCTCATAATAAAATCCTTTATGTTCTTGTTGGCGCTGCTTTAGCGCGTAAGAGCCTTGCCTGCGAGCCAATCTGCACCGTCAGCATAGAGTTTTTCAACTTCCGGCCCTTGCAGGCCCGGCATGTCTTTCTTCACAGGATAGCCGATCTGCGATTGCAGGTAAGCGAGATGACGATAGCCAACCGGGAACGCATGGAGCAGTGCCGGATCAAGTTTCACGGTCTGTGTCGGATCAAGCGGGTCCATGTGATCTTTTTCATAGATCGGCTGGCGTAGCACAAAGCCCCAACGGCCATCGCGCTTTTCCAGAAAATCATAAAAACGACCGGTGCACACCACATCGACTTCAACATCATGCACACGCGCACGCTGCGAGATGGTCATTTTGGTTTGCGAAATGGCGCGGTTGCCATTGATGTCAGCGGAATGACCGCCCAAGAAATGCAGAATGCTGACGCCATTGGCCCAGCCCTTCTTGCTCATGTCGATGAACTCATCAGCCGTGCCCTGTGTCCAGGTCGCCATCATGCGCCCGTCATCAAACCAGACCGTGCGAAAACGATCCCAATGGCCCGCATCGCGCCAGACGACCCAGTTTTCGACAAGCTGGCGGATGGCCAATTGGTCAAGCAAAAGCTCGTTCATATGATGTCCTCGAGAGACGCAGCGCTTGCGGGCCAAAGTGACCCTGCGCCTGTTGGTTGCACATTCTGATAATACTATAGCCGGTAGGGGTCTGATCCTGCAACGAGTGGCTCGGAAAGCTTGAGGCCATCCGAGAACCTCACGGCAAATAGACCCCGCCATTCACATGGAGTGTCTGGCCGGTGATATAACGCCCATTGGGGCCCACCAGATGGCGCACCATGGCGGCTACTTCTTCCGGCTGGCCACGACGACCCAAAAGCGTTGTATGCTTCTTGTGGTGATCCGGCTCGGTCGGTGACGAACCACCACGTTGCGTGGCGATCAATCCGGGCGAGACCAGATTGACGGTAATTACAGGTGCCAGATCCTGCGCCAGTGCCTTAGTCAATCCATCGAGGCCCGCTTTGGCTGCGACCACATGCGGACGGTTTTTGGCGCCCGTATAGGCCGTGAGGCCACCAATATTGATGATGGCACCCGCATCTGACTTGCGCATCAAGGGCAGCGCCGCCTGTGCGGTGAAGAAAGCCGCATCGAGATTGACCGCCAGAACCTGACGCCATTCTTCAACACTAATCTCTTCGATCTGCGTCTCCGCACGCAAAGCCGCATTGTTGACGAGAATGTCGAGGCGACCGAAAGCCGCCTCAACGCCAGCGATCAAAGACTTGATCGAGGCCACATCGGTGATGTCAGCCAAAATCACCTTAGCCTTCACACCTTTGGCACGGCAAAGAGCTGCCGTCTCATCGAGACCGGCTTGATCCGCACGTGCCGTGAGTACGACGTCGGCACCGGCACTTGCCAAATCGAGTGCAATGGCGCGCCCGATATTACGCGCGCCACCTGTCACCAAAGCAACCCTGCCCTTGAGCTCACCCATCTTACTCACCTCAGATTGCGTCATAGATCATGGCATCAGCGAGTGCCGCTGCGTTGGCGAGCTTTTCGAGGCCTGCGATAGATGCCAGCAAATGCGCCTGCGCCTTGTCATCAATCGCCCCTTCCGCACACATGCGGAACTTGGCTTCAAGATCGGTATCATTGATCGGGTTGAGCGGACCGCCACGATAGCGCTCATCAGCCCATTCAACGAGATTGCGACCGTCCTTGGTCTCGACTTCAATGCGCGAGCGAATGAGGTCATAACCCTTGGCATCGATCTCGGCATCCAGATGCACAGATGTGCGGCGCTGCAGATCCTGCATCGCAGGGCCCGCCACGAAATCATCCATGAATTCATGATGTGACGCGCGACGCTTGAGTGCGATCATGCACAGCAGTGCGGGCATCGAGAACTTTGCCTGCAAATGATTGACTGCGACCGGATAGCGGATCGGCTCAATGATGTTCTTGCCGGCATAGAAGCGGATCGCGATGATCTCTTCTGGCTTCAGATCGTGCTTGAGCACGAGCGTCATCATCGCGTCCATCGACTGATGGGTGAGAATGCCTGACGGATAGGGCTTGATCGACACGCCCGGATTGACAATCGTGTAATCGATCTTGCCAAAGCCCTGGACGAATTTCTCTTCGCTCGCGCCTTCGCCCATCACGGAGAAGAAGCCCCACGGACCATCGAGCGCGGTCGGATCAGCGGTGAAACCGCGAGCTGCCAGCAGCGCCGCTGTCACACCATTTTCAGCCGCACGGCCCACATGCAAAGGCTTAGTCATCGTGCCGAAGTTGCAGCGAATGCCCGCTGCAAGTGATGCCGCAATGCCCAAAGCATGCGCCAGCGTCTCACCCTTGAGGCCAAGCAGTTTGGCAGCGGTCGCCGCCGCACCAAATGTGCCAACCGTGCCGGACGTGTGATGGCCACGGCGGTAATGCACGGGCTTCATCCATTCGGAAATCTTGCACTCAACTTCAAAGCCCGTCTGGAAGGCGGTCATGAATGTCTTGCCATCCACATTCCCAAGCTTCTGCGACATGACGAGCGCTGAGGTCAGCGGCGGGCATGAGGGATGCGTCAGCAATCCGTAAACATGGGCTGGATCATGCGAGACCTGTGTGTCGTCCCAGTCGTGGGCATGGCCAGCGGTGGCCAGCACGCGTGCAGCGAGGGCTGCCGGAACCTTCTTCTTGCCGCCTGCAATCACATAGGCGTCTTCACGCCCACCCGTCTCAACCGCATCCTTGGCCAGCATCTTCACCGAATGTTCGAGACCACCAGCCAGATAAAGGCCAAGCGTATCGACCATGCAGCGCTTGCCAATGCGCAAAGCTTCTGTAGGCAGTGTGTCATAGGACACGTTCTCGATGAATTCGATCGCGTCGGCGGTGACATTATGTTTCGTGCTCATCAAGAGACCTTCTTTGTTTTGATGTCGGATTGAAATTCTGGAGTGTGGCTCAGGCGCTCACGCGCCCGCATGACGTGGTCGAAATGCGCACGATGCGCACGTTCGCCATCTTTCGCGGCAATGGCATCCACCATTTCGCGATGTTCGCTGTTGGAAATCGCCAATCCTCCACCCTGCACAAGCGAGCGCGCGCGGAAGAGATGCAGCATTTTCACCAGATCCCGGTAATGGCTCGCCAGAACGGGATTGCCGGACTGCTCCATGATGAATTCATGCAGCTTCAGATTGAGCGGGTAGTAAGAATCGAAGTCCTTGGACGCGGCTGCTGCTTCCATCGCCGCCACCAGCGCCTCAAGCTCGTGAACCTGCCCAACGTTGAGCCGCTCGGCACACAGCCGCCCGGCCAAACCAAACAGCGCCGCCCGCACCGCGTAAATGTCGCAAGCCTCCGCCAGCGTGATCGAGCGCACAAAGACGCCGCGATTGGGCTTTAGCTCGACAAGCCCGCCCGCCTCTAACGAACGCAAGGCCTCGCGGATCGGGCCACGGCTCGTGCCAAAGCGCAGCGCCAGCTGGTTTTCATTGACGCGGTCGCCCGGTGCAATTTCGCCAGCCATGATCATGCGCTCGACCTCCGCCTCAATGAGAGCGGCGAGCGAGCGCACTTTGATCTGTGCGATATTGTCGAGTGGCGAGGACATGCTGAGCGTCAGATCCGCAAATCGCGGAAGCGCTTCGGGCCAGCAGATGAAAAGGCTTCCACCACAATGACGCGCGCCATCTCTGCCTGCGCCGCCGACCAGCCGCCATAAATGGCATTGTCGACAAATTTGGTCTGCAGCTCTTCAAGCGACATCGGCGCATGTTTGCCGCCGCGCATATAGCCCTGCTTCACTTCACGCACCTCACCGCTCTTCAGCGTGGCGCGCAAATGACCGATGAACTGATCGGGATAGGGATCATCCGGATTGATCTTGTAGGAAATCTTGCCAGCAAGACCACGCGCGCGCGGCTCGATGATGGATTGATCGGTGAACTGGTTCAGCCCCGCTTTGCCCTCGACAAAGCCGAGCGCCATGCAAAACGGCGTGGAGAATTTCGCGGCATAGGCCGTCTGCGGATTGTGCTTGACGTTCAGCGGCTCCCACAGGCGATGCACAGTGCCCTCGCCGACATCGCATTCAATCGACACAATGTCGTCAAGCTTGACGCCCTGCTTGGCAAGCTCAATGGCGCAATCGATGAAGGGCTGCGTCATGGTTCCGCAAGCGTAGGGCTTGAAGACGATATCGTCGATCACCCAGCGCTGGCCGAGCTCATTGAGCAACAAATCAAACGCAGGCTTACGCGAGGGCGCGAAAGCATGGAAGAAACCATGCGTGCCTTCAAACACCGTGCGCGGACCCAAAAAGCCACCGCGCGCCATGAGGGCGGCACGAATGCCAGATTGCGCCGCCCAGCCAGCATGCATGCGTTTGGTCCAGGTGCCTTCAGCCAGATATTCAATAATGCCTGACGCCATCGAGCCTGCGATGCCCAGCGCATCCACGGTCTGCTTCTTGTTGAGACCAAGCGCTACAGAGACAGCAGCTGCAGCAGCCATCGTGCCGATGACGGCTGTGGGATGAAAGCCAGCCTTATGGATCGCCTTGGGTGTCACGAGCGACAGGCGGCAGAGCAATTCGGAGCCATAGGCAGTGGCCAGCAAAAGCGTCTCGCCTGACAGGCCTTCATGTTCGCAAATGGCCATGACGGCTGGCACGATGACAGCACCCGAATGAACGGGGCCGCCTTCAAACGTGTCATCATAATCTTCGCCATGCGCGGCCGTGCCGTTGATCAGCGCGGCGGAGAACGCATCAAAGCCCTTGCCGTGGCCGATGGCCGTGATGTCGCCCGGTCCAGATGCACCGACCGTCGCCTGCACATAATCTTCGTTGCGCGCGGCAATGCACAGGCCTGCCACGTCGAGCACGATGCGGCGCGACATTTCGATGGTCTCGGCCGAGAGCTTTTTGACATCCGCGCCAACCAGCCAGTCGGCGAGGATTTCGGAAATGGCGGTTTCGATTTTCTCGCTCATGCTGTTTTCGTTTCTTCTTGTTCCGCCTTCGCGCTGTCACGGAAATGACGGAAGAGGGAGATGAGGATGAAGGCCGCAGCCAGTGCGAGCAAAGTCGCGGCAATCGGATCTTCTGTGAAGGTCATATGGTCGCCGTCCGAGAGGACAAGCGCGCGGCGGTAATTCGATTCCACCATGAAGCCCAGCACCACGCCCAGCACCATCGGCAGGGTCGGAATGCGGAAATATTTCATCGCATAGCCGATGACGCCAAAGGCCAAAGCAATGCCGACATGGAAGAGCGAATTATGGATCGCGTAAACGCCCGACAGAACGAGGGCGAAAATGAACGCCATCAGATAATGCTTCGGGCGGTTCACCAGCCAGATGCAGGGACGCAGAATGAGATAAGCGACCACCAGCAGGGCAAAAAGCGAAATCACTTTGCCTGCATAGAGGCCAATCACCACGTCATAATGCTTGGTGAAGAGCATCGGCCCGGGCGTCATGCCGTGGATGAGGAAACCACCCAGCAGAACCGCTGCTGAATTGGAACCTGGAATACCTAGCCCCATCATCGGAATGAGTGCTGTTGCCGACACAGCGCCATTGGCGCTTTCAGGTGCGGCAATGCCTTCGGGCGAACCATGGCCAAATTCTTCCGGCTTCTTCGACCAACGCTTGGCTTCATTATAAGAGAGGAAGGCCGCAATCGTGCCGCCACCACCCGGCGTCAAGCCTTCGATGAAGCCAATGCCCGCGCCAATGATCTGCGACACACGCAAACGCGCACGCATCAAAGCATCCGGCATTTTGATCGAGGCATCGGCCGTATTGGTCTGCTGCCAGCCCGGATGGCTCGCCTGCTCGAACAATTCAGCCACAGCATAAATGCCGACCATCACAAGGATCGGCGGAATGCCGGACAGCAATTCAGGATCATCAAAGGTGAAGCGATTGTTGCCAGTGACCGGGTCAGTGCCGACGGTGGCAATCATCAAGCCGATGAAGCCCGCCATCATGCCCTTGATCAAAGATTCACCTGCCAGCGAGGCAATGACGCTCAGACCCAGCACACCAAGCCCCACATAAGAGGTTGGCTGAAAAGCAAGCGCGACATTGGCGAGCGGCTGCGTCAGTGTGATGAGCAGCGCGACACCAAAAATGGAGCCGAGCAAAGTCGAATAGAGCGAAATGCCAAGCGCCTCGCCCGCTCTGCCCTGCTCTTTCATCGCATAACCATCAATCACAGTGGCGGCGGCGGAATTGGTGCCGGGCGTGCGAATGAGAATGGCTGGAATCGAGCCGCCATATTCCGCGCCCAGATAAGTCGAGGCGAGAAGCACGACAGCAGCGGTGGGGTCCGCGCCATAGGTGAAGGGCAGCAGCAGCGCCATGGTGATGGAGGGCGAGATGCCGGGCAGCGCGCCGCCCAGAATGCCCCAAGCAATTCCGCCGAAGGCCGCCGGAATGATCATGGGTGACGCGACAAGCGCGTTGAACATGCCAGAAAGATCAATCATCGATGCAAGCCCTCGATCAGATCAGGCCAGATGCCGGCGGGCTGACCAATGTGCAGCAGGAAGACGAAAACAAACCAAAGACCAAAAGCACCCAGTGCCGCAATGGCTGCAAGCCGCAGCGAGATGTGTCCGCCATTGTAAAGCGAGGCCGTGGCAATCACGGCGGCAATGGAGAGCGGATAACCCAGAAAAGGCACAAGCAAAATATAGCCGATGCCAATCACCAGAATGCCCAAACCGCGCTTGGCTGCAAAAAACTCTTCGCTCGCAGCGCGTATCTTGCCGCCCGCTTTGGCCGAGCTGGTGCGCGCACGCACCATCAGCAAAATGGAAAAGCACGCCAGCAGAATGCCGTAGATTTTCGGCAAACCACCTGGCCCCACCTCATCAGCCAACTGGCTGTTCTGGATATTGGCGGCCATGGCGTAATAGCCCATGGCCAAGAGCAGGCCGAGAAACCCGGCGACAAAATGACGATTCATGTCGGACTGCCTTACTTGATCGTGCCGGTCGAGCGCAGAAAGTCTTCGGTTTCCTTGCCGAAGTCAGCGACAAACTGTTGATATTCGGCATGCGCAATGAAGGCGGGCTGCAAAC
>CAINNX010000037.1 GCA_903851305.1 uncultured Hyphomicrobiales bacterium
CGGCCCCGTATCGGCACGCATCGGAATGGCTTTGAGCCCCATACGCGCGAAGGTGCGCAGATAGGCCGTGAACATTTTATTGTAGGAGTGGCGCGCACCCGCTGCATCGAGATCGAACGAATAAGCGTCTTTCATCAGGAACTCGCGCGAGCGCATCACGCCAAAACGCGGGCGCACTTCATCGCGGAACTTCCACTGGATGTGATAGAGATTGAGCGGCAGATCTTTGTAGGAGCGCACATAGCCCCGAAAGATCTCGGTAATCATTTCCTCATTGGTCGGACCAAAGAGCATGTCGCGCTCGTGGCGATCCTTGATGCGCAGCATTTCCTTGCCATAGTCATCATAACGACCGGACTCGCGCCACAGATCCGCCGACTGAATGACGGGCATCAACAATTCGATGGCGCCTGCGCGGTTCTGCTCTTCACGAATGATCGCGTTGATCTTGTTGAGCACCTTCAGACCCAATGGAAGCCAAGCATAAATACCCGCCGCTTCCTGACGGACCATGCCAGCCCGCAGCATCAAGCGATGCGAGACAATTTCTGCCTCTTTGGGTGTTTCACGCAGGATGGGCAGAAAGAAACGA
Source organism: uncultured Hyphomicrobiales bacterium (assembly GCA_903851305.1). GTDB lineage: Bacteria > Pseudomonadota > Alphaproteobacteria > Rhizobiales > Beijerinckiaceae > Terripilifer. The sequence continues at coordinate 593 of CAINNX010000037.1, forward strand.
GACATGCGCATTTGAAGGTCCGGACATGAGAAAGGAATCACAAGACGGCGGGAGCAAACCTCAGCCTAGCGGCTAACAATCGCAAACGCTTTCAAAAGACAAGCGAGGCCTGTTCGGCCCAAGGCAAGTATTAGGCTCCCACGACCCAAAATAGCTAAAAAACAAAGTAAAGACAAAGATTTAAGCTACTGAAAGGAGAGCCATTTGGAACCTTTCATCCCCCCCGTGACAAGGCCAAATTCCTCGGCTAAAGTCCACCCGCTAATCCGAAAGGAGGCCGCCTTAGGGCTAAATCCCTGATGCGTGCTGCAGTCCAAGTCGCGGGAGGAACTTTTTCTGGTGCGGCCAAAGGCAGACAAGAGCTGCCATGGCGCGTGAACCACTCTCGGGTGGTCATAAGAAGGCCGGAAAAAGGCGAGACAAGGAGCCTAAAAAAGCAAGGTATCGGCCTCGGAGGGGGTTGAACCTTGCTTTTGTTTTTTAAGGGCCAGTTCGTTGAGCCCCGAATTGCTAAATAGGAAGAAATCCGAAGCGCTGGAGCACTTTGTTGGCCAATAAGATTAAAGTATCGCGCCGCAAGAATACAACAATCCCCGCCACAACCAATGTAAAACAGGCTTCCTTGAACAATTGACCACCATCCCCATAAGGGTCGACGCCCAAGGGTGTAAAGAGGTGAAACACAATTGCTCCACTCATAATGCCCATAGCGAATAAGGCACCAAAGCCCTGCGTGACCGGGACAAGGACCAAGAGACCAGCGGCAATCTCCATACTGGCCACAAACAGCCTGAACGGTTGTTCAGGGATGCCAGACCAATCTGACAGCCGCTCAAAAACAAGTGTCGGACCAGTCAGCTTAAACTGCTCATACCAGAAAAATTCAAAAGCGATCCAAAGAGCGCCAAGCCAGGCCAATATATTTTTTAAAGTCACTGACATTTTGCACTCCTTGAAAATCTTACTTTGTTACTGAAATATCAGAGCGGGTCATATCTCGTATTCCATAAGATTTGGTCGACGGATCACGTTTGAGGAAATTCATAACGACAGCCGTTAAAAGTAAAACCAAAAAACCAAATAGATTGACACCAAGAGTCACAAACATACCCGTTCCTGCCAATTGAAATGCAAATCCTGCTAATTCTGCTGCAACAATACTCATCACAAAAGTGGCCAAAGATTGCTGGCCAATCAAGACAATCGGTGCACCAAACCCGCGATTAAGTCGATTTGCAAAAGGCGCAACCTACCCCAACACAAGATAGGCTAGGCAGAGAAAATGCAAGAGCCGCACTGGAGCCAAATTGGTTTTAGCGTCTTCGGGAACCAGTATCGCCTGAATATCGCGCAGCGCCGACACTGCATTGACCAACGGCTGGAAATTAAGCAAAAACCCAAAAATCAATACTAAAACACTCAAGACAACCAAATGCTTTTGATTAAAAGGCGGCCGAGGCAACCTATATAATCCAAAACTATAACCCAGCATGAAACAAAATTGCCAAGCAAAAGGATTGAGAAACCAGACATTCCCCGTCCAAGGGTTACCAGAAAAATTGAGCCCCACCAGATGAACAAAAGCCCACAAACCGGCAGAGGCGAGAACAGGCAAATGGCGATACACGAGGCCAAGCGCTTCCATCAGCGGTAGCAAGGCAAGTATAACGATATACATGGGAAGAATATCAAGGAAATCAGGCAACCAAGACAAATCAACCAAAGCGATAAACGCAACGAAACCGTGATCAACCAACGGCATGAAACGTTGAAAAGCGTCAGTCCCAACAAAAGGCTGCGCATGAAAAGCAAGTGTTAAAGAGGTTATGACAAGACAAATTTGCACCCAATAGATCTGCCAGATCCGTCGAATGACTTTTGAGGTTGCAAACCACCACCCTTTATTTTGATACACACGACCAAAAGCACCGGCACTCGCGCAACCAGAACAAAAAACAAATAATTCTGTACCTGAGGAAAACCCAAAACGTGCTGGAATCCAGTCGTTCCAGCTATTGTCAGGTGTGTGGGCAATGAAGATGATCAACATTGTAATGCCACGAAAAAAATCGAGGCGGAGGTCGCGGGGGGCGCGCGCAAGCAATTTTGTGTCCCCCTTGGAAGTAGAAAATGACACTGGCGACAGCCTTAAAAAATTGATTAAAGATCACCGCGTTGCCACGCCTCTTTGACCGAATATTTGAAATCTTGAAACCGACCTTCCGCAATAGCTGCACGCATACCAGCCATCAGGTCCTGATAATATGCCAGATTAACCCACGTCAGCAGCATCATACCCAAAATCTCGCCTGAGCGGACAAGGTGATGCAAGTAAGCGCGCGAATAATCGCGGGCCGCCGGACAGGTGCTGTCAGGATCAAGTGGACGCGGATCGCTGGCATGTTTGGCATTGCGCAGATTGATTTTGCCAAAGCGTGAATAGGCCAGTCCGTGACGGCCCGCACGGGTCGGCATCACGCAGTCAAACATATCAACGCCCCTTGAGACGGATTCAATCAGATCGTCCGGTGTGCCCACACCCATCAAATAGCGTGGCTTGTTTTGTGGAAGATGCGGCTCAACCACATCGATCATCGCCAGCATCACATCTTGCGGCTCACCGACCGCCAAGCCACCAATTGCCAGACCACCAAAATCCATATCAGCAAGCGCCTTGGCACTTTCAATGCGCAAAGCGGGAACTGCACCGCCTTGCACAATGCCAAAAGTTGTCTGACCAGGCTTGCCAGCAAAAGCCTTGCGCGAGCGCTCAGCCCAACGCAACGACAAACGCATAGCGCGCTCAGCCTCCGCATCAGAACAAGGCAGTTTCACACATTCATCAAACTGCATCTGGATGTCAGAGCCAAGTAGCGACTGAATCTCCATGGAGCGTTCAGGCGTCAGAACATGGCGCGCACCATCAATGTGAGACTGGAATGTGACGCCATTCTCATTGAGATTGCGCAGCTTCGACAAGGACATAACCTGAAATCCGCCGCTGTCGGTCAAAATCGGGTGCGGCCAATTCATGAATTTATGCAGGCCACCAAGCTCGGCCACGCGTTCAGCACTTGGCCGCAGCATCAAGTGATATGTATTACCCAAGACCACATCTGCACCAAGCTCGCGGACCTGATCCGTATACATGGCTTTGACTGTGGCTGCTGTGCCAACCGGCATGAATGCCGGCGTGCGGATATCGCCACGCGGCATGGAGATCACACCCGTACGCGCAGCGCCATCACGCGCATGAACAGCAAAAGAAAATCTGTCAGTCGAGGTCACAAGCATCTCATCATCAGGTTCGACATTGCGAGCGAAGCGAAGCAATCCAGACGCCACAAATAGGTCTTTGAATTGCCGGCTAGGAGGGGGGCCCTACTCGCAAGGACGGGGATCAAATTGAATACGCCTTGCATATAAGCGCGAAACTGCAGAGCTGCAATCAGCTCACGCCTTGCTGCCGGGCGTGGCAATTTTCACGATTTTGTAGATTCCTTCATCGCCCTCGCCGAAATCGATCCGAAACGTCGTGCCGACCCGCATGATGACCTGGCGCAAATCGCAGTGCCAAAAGACACCCGTGCCGAAATCAATCCTGCCCGATTCCTCCAGCACGAATGGACGACGCGATCCGTCATAATCAATGCAGCCGAATGCCAGGCTTGGACCAGTCACCTGCCCGTTCTCGATGGCGACATCCACGGCCAAGGGGCTCACCAGACTGTCGTCCACCCAGCGGGCAATCACACGCGCCATACTCATCGCGCGACGCGCTCCAGCAGGCAGGCGTCACCATAAGAATAGAAGCGATAGTTGTGCGCAATGGCATGCGCATAGGCGGCACGCATGCGCTCAAGCCCGCAAAATGCCGAGACCAGCATGAACAGGGTTGAACGTGGCAGATGAAAATTGGTCAGCAACACATCAACCGCTTTGAAGCGATAACCCGGCGTGATGAAGATCGCGGTGTCACCTGCAAAAGCCTGAACCACCCCGGCATCATTTGTGGCTGTCTCAAGAATGCGCAATGACGTTGTGCCAGTCGCCACAATCCGCCCGCCATTGGCGCGCGCCTCATTTAAGACTTGCGCAACGTCGGGCGAGATCGTGCCATATTCGGCATGCATGCGATGGTCTTCCGTATCGTCGGCTTTGACGGGCAGAAATGTCCCCGCCCCGACATGCAAAGTCACGCGTACAATTTTGATGCCGTGTGCCTCAAGCCGCGCAACAAGCTCGGGCGTATAATGCAACCCCGCTGTGGGTGCAGCCACGGCTCCTGGCTCATTGGCAAAAAGTGTCTGGTAATCAGCACTATCTTTGGAATCCTCAGGGCGCTTTCCGGCGATATAGGGCGGCAAAGGCATATGGCCAAGCCGCATGATCGCATCATCGAGGGCTGGTCCTGAGAGCGAAAAATCGAGAAGGATTTCTCCCCCCTCCCCTTTTTCTGCGACATCGGCATGCAATTGTCCCAGCAAGCACGCCGCGCTGTCATCCGCAGATCCGAAAGAAATGCGCTCGCCCTCTTTGAGCTTTTTGGCTGGGCGCACAAAAGCCCGCCAGCGGCAATCGCTCTCGCGCTTGTGCAACATGACTTCCATCCGCGCCACCGCCTCGCCACGACGGCGTGTGCCATCAAGGCGTGCCGGGATCACGCGCGTATCATTGACAACGAGAACATCGCCGGGCTTCAAAACATTCGGCAGATCGCGTACATGACGATCAATAAACTCCGCGTCACCTGCGGGGATGTGCAACAGACGCGCACTGTCACGCGGCTCTGCCGGGCGCAAAGCGATGCACTCATCTGGCAGATCGAAATCGAAGAGATCGACTTTCAACGCAAAACCTCGTCATGGCGAGCGCGGGAGCACATCTCAAACAAAACGCGTCTCCATATCATCAACCAGCTGGCGAATGAGACCACCCAGATCACCAGAGGTGAGCACAAGGACAACGTCACCCGGCGCAAGTGCACCAGTGATGTCTGAAACATTCTGCGCATTGTCTTTGCTCAAGCGCGACACTTTGCAGCCCGTGGCCGCCACACGCTGCGCAATCTCATCATAGCTGACCTGATCATGACTCTCAGCCCCGTGATCAGGTGGTGCGGAAATGAAGATCTCATCTGCGCCTGCAAAGACATCATCATACCAGTGAATGGTCGACCGATTGCGCCACGAAAATGTATGCGGCTCGAAAATCACTTTCATCCGCCGCCCGGGGAAATGCAAAGCAATGGCATCAATCGCAGCGCGCGCCTTGTCCCGTGACGAGCCAAAGCCTTCATAAACGGGGATGGCCGAATGCGTCGACAATTTATCCATGCGCCGCACGACACCCAGAAAAGATGCAAAGGCTTTTTGCAAGTCAGCCACACTGACGAGCGCAAGCTCCAACAGCATGGCGGCAGCACCTGCCATATTCTGCAAATTATGCGCTCCAAGCTGGGACGTTTCAAAGCGCCCCATTTCCTTGCCGCGCGCGACAAGCGTGAAGCGGCTCACCTCGCCATAGACGATATCGCTCAAATGATAATCAGCAGACGCATCGGCAAGTGCATAGGTCACCACCGGGCAGGCTGCAGCATTTGCGACATGCATGGCGTGCGACTCGTCTTTGCACACAACCAGCAGCCCATCCTTGGGCATGCGAGAAGCCAGCTCTTGGAAGGGCTTTTCATAATCAGCTTGGGTCGGGAAAATATTCACGTGATCATGCACGGCCGCCGTCATCAGCACGTAGCGCGCGTCATAATGCAAAAACTTTGCGCGGGGATCAGTGTTGCTCGAGGGATATTCATCACCCTCGATCACAAATTCCGCCGCTGTGCCCAGCGTTGAATTGCGGCCCAGATTTTTGGGCACAGCACCAACGAAATAACCCGGATCACGGCCCGCTTCCGCCAAAGCCCATGTCAGCAAGCTCGCGCTTGTCGATTTGCCATAAGAGCCCACAACAACAAGCGAGCGGCGTTCGCGCGCAATCCCCGCCAACACATCGGGATAAGAGGTAATCGGTTTGCCGCTCGCATAAGCGGCGGCAACTTCCTCGTTCTCCATCGTCAGCTTGGCGTGTTTGCCAATGACAATGAGATCCGCTGAGGCTGGAAGATTGGATGCCGCGTGGGGCGTTTGCACTTTGATGCCAAAGCGCGGCAGCAATTCGGAGGCAGGTGGATAAAACCCCTCATCCGATCCGGTCACTTCAAAACCTTGCTGGCGCATCAGCAGAGCGGTGGCGCTCATGCCAATGCCGGCAATGCCGATGAAATGGACGTGACGGGTCATTTAAACACTCCGGCCCTATGATTCTGGGCCGCAGAATAGCACGGGCGGGACGCTTCTCTCAGCATCCCGCCCATGTCAAAAAAGTCAGGACATCGTAGCTTTGATGATCTTATCGGGATCCTGCACAGGCTCGCCGCGCTTGATCTTGTCGACATTGTCCATGCCTTCGATCACTTCACCCCAAACCGTATATTGGCGGTTGAGAAAACCGACATCAGTAAAGCAGATGAAAAACTGGGAATTGGCTGAATCCGGATTGGACGAACGCGCCATGGAAACCGTGCCGCGACCGTGATGCGCGTTGTTGAACTCGGCTTTCAGGTTGGGATATTTCGAACCACCCGTGCCAGTGCCCTTCGGGCAACCGGTCTGCGCCATGAAATCATCGATCACGCGATGAAACACGATCCCATCATAAAAACCCTCTTCAACAAGGCGCTTGATGTGCTCGCAATGATTGGGGGCGAGATCCGGACGCATCTTGATCTTGACTTCGCCTTGCGTGGTTTCGAGCGTGAGGATCTGGTCAGCTTCGGACATGCTTTTACTCCATGAAATGAATGAAATGTTTTTAGCCCGTCATTGCTAGGAGCGAAAGCGACGAAGCAATCCAGAGATACGGTTGATTTTTGGATTGCTTCGCTGCGCTCGCAATGACGGCGCCAGTTACGACGGATCAGCCAAGCTCATCTTGATGATCTTGTCGGGATTGGACGGCGGCTCGCCACGCTTGATCTTGTCGACAAGATCCATACCACTGGTAACTTCGCCAAACACCGTATATTGCCCGTTGAGGAACGACGCCTCGCGGAAGCAGATAAAGAATTGCGAATTGGCGCTGTTGGGCTGCGACGAGCGGGCCATGCCCAGCGTGCCCCGCTTGAAGGGGGCTGACGAAAACTCTGCTGGAATATTGGGAAGCTTCGAGCCGCCCATGCCGGTGCCCGTCGGATCACCCGTCTGCGCCATAAAGCCTTCGATCACGCGATGGAAGACAATGCCATCGTAAAACCCTTGCTTGGTGAGCGCTTTGATCTGCTCAACATGTTTGGGGGCGAGATCAGGCCGCAGCGCAATCGTGACGCGACCGTCTTTGAGATCAAGATACAGAATGTTCTTCTTGTCAGGTTGCGTTTGCGCAAAAGCCTCGCCAGCAAGAGCCGCGACAGGCAGGCCAAGAACAAGCGAACGGCGGTCGATCGTCATGTCAAAACTCCAAAAAATCAGGATTTGAATTTGTCGCGCAAAGCCTGCGCAACGTGGGATGGGACAAAAGCAGACACATCACCCTTCAGCGCAGCAATCTGGCGCACGAGGGTGGCCGTGATGTGGCGCACAGCTGGGCTTGCCGGCAGGAAGATGGTGCGGATCGTCGGTGCCATCGTGCCGTTCATGCCAGCCATCTGCATTTCATAATCGAAATCTGTGCTGTCGCGCAGGCCACGCAAAATGACATTTGCGCCAGCCTTTTGTGCTGCCTCAACAGCGAGCCCATCAAAAGTGACGACATCGACCGCAACATTCATGTCGCTCATCGCTGCACGAATGAGTGCCTCGCGCTGTTCCAACGAAAACATCGGCGCTTTGCCCGGATGCGTACCAATGCCAACGACAATTCTGTCGCAAAAACCACTGGCCGCGCGCAGCACATCGAGATGACCGTTGGTCAACGGATCAAAGGAGCCGGTATAAAAGCCGATACACGCCATGTGTCCCACTCCTGGCTGATGCCAAACTCAATCAGCCTTCAGCTGACCCATTGGCCTCATCGCCATCGTCACCTTCATCTTCGCCAATGCGCTCGACCGAGACGACACGCTCTTCCGCATCGGTGCGGAACACAATGACGCCTTGCGTCGCGCGGCCCGCAATGCGGATGTCTTCGACCGGGCAGCGGATCAGCTGACCACCATCAGTCACAAGCATGATCTGGTCATTGTGCAGAACCGGGAACGACGCCACAAGATCGCCATTGCGCGGCGTCACCGCCATGGCAGTGATGCCTTTGCCGCCACGGCCAGTCACACGATATTCGTAAGACGACGTGCGCTTGCCATAGCCATTGATGCTCAAGGTGAGGATTGTTTCCTCATGCAGCGACAATTCGACATAGCGCTCCTGCGAGATCGTAATGGCGTCTGTGGCCTCATCAACCTCTGCCGCTTCAAGCGTCTCTTCGACACCTGTTTCGCCCTGCATGGCGCGGCGCATTTTGAGATAGGCCGCACGTTCCGCCGGATTGGCGTCAATGTGGCGCAGAATGGCGAGCGAGATGACGCTATCGCCGTCGGCCAGATTAATGCCACGCACGCCCATGGAATCGCGTCCCTTGAACACACGCACTTCACCAACGGCAAAGCGGATGCACTGACCGCGCGCTGTCGTCAGCAATACGTCATTGGCTTCCGAGCAAATCTGCACGTCAACAATGCCCTCGCCCTCATCGAGCTTCATGGCAATCTTGCCCGCGCGATTCACCTGCGTGAAGTCAGACAATTTGTTTCGGCGAACCGTGCCGCGCGTTGTGGCGAACACGACATCCATGTTCTCCCAAGCGGCCTCATCCTCCGGCAGCGGCATGATGGTGGTGATCCGCTCACCCTGTTCCAGCGGCAGCATATTGACGAGCGCCTTGCCGCGCGCTTGCGGCGCGGCAAGTGGTAGACGCCAGACTTTTTCTTTGTAGACCTGTCCGCGCGAAGAGAAGAACAGAACGGGCTGGTGGGTGCTAGCTACAAACAGTCGTGCGACGAAATCTTCATCGCGTGTCTGCATGCCCGAGCGACCCTTGCCGCCACGACGCTGCGCGCGATAGGTCGAGAGCGGGACGCGCTTGATATAGCCTGCATGTGACACGGTCACGACCATGTCTTCACGCTGGATCAGATCTTCATCATCAAAATCTGCATCGCTCTCGCCAATTTCAGTGCGGCGCGGTGTGGCAAAAGCATTGCGCACAGCAGTGATTTCTTCGCGGATGATGGTGAACACACGATCACGGGAACGCAGAATATCTAGATAATCAGCAATTTCGGTTGCAAGCCTGTTCAAGGCTTCCGAAATTTCATCACGGCCCAGAGCTGTCAAACGCTGCAGGCGCAAATCAAGAATGGCGCGCGCTTGCGCTTCTGACAGTCGATAGGATCCATCGTCTTGCAGCTTGTGGCGCGGATCAGCAATCAGCAAGATCAAAGGCGCCATATCGCGTGCTGGCCAATCACGTGCCATCAAAGCTTCGCGCGCTGTCGCTGCATCAGGTGATGTGCGTATCAGACGAATAACTTCGTCAATATTGGCCACGGCAATGGCCAAGCCAACCTGCACATGGGCGGTGTCACGCGCTTTGTTGAGCAGATATTTGGTGCGCCGTGTCACCACTTCTTCGCGGAAATCGATGAAGGCGGTCAGAAAGTCACGCAAATTGAGCATGACCGGGCGGCCACCATTCAGCGCAATCATGTTGCAGCCGAAAGATGATTGCAGAGCCGTGAAGCGATAGAGCTGGTTGAGCACAACATCGGCTACGGCATCGCGCTTCAGCTCGATGACCATGCGCATACCGTCGCGATCGGATTCGTCGCGCAGATCTGAAATGCCTTCAATCTTCTTGTCACGAACCAGTTCAGCAATGCGCTCAATCAAGGTCGACTTGTTCACCTGATAGGGGATCTCGGTGACGATGATCGCGTCACGATCCTTGCGAACCTGTTCAATGCGCGTTTTCGCGCGCGTCACAACAGAGCCGCGACCTGTCAAATAGGCTTGGCGAATACCGCTGCGACCCAAAATGATGCCGCCGGTCGGATAATCGGGCCCAGGAATAATCGCCATCAGATCTTCGACAGAAATGTCAGGGCGCTCCATCATGGCGAGCACGCCGTCGATCACTTCGCCCAGATTATGGGGCGGAATATTGGTGGCCATGCCGACCGCAATACCACCCGCGCCATTGACGAGAAGATTGGGATAGCGCGCGGGCAAAACCGCCGGTTCGCTTTCCTTGCCATCGTAATTGGGATGGAAATCAACCGTGTCTTCCTCGATGTCTTCGAGCAAAGGCATGGCGGCTTTGGTAAGGCGCGATTCCGTATAGCGCATGGCCGCGGCCGGATCGCCGTCAACCGAACCAAAATTGCCCTGACCATCGACCAGCTGCACGCGCAAGGAGAAAGGCTGCGCCATACGCACGAGCGAGTCATAAATCGCGCTATCGCCGTGGGGGTGATATTTACCCATCACGTCGCCGACGATGCGCGCTGATTTCACATAGGACTTGTCGGGCGTGTAACCATTTTCATACATCGAATAGAGAATGCGCCGATGCACGGGCTTCAGGCCGTCGCGCACATCAGGCAGAGCGCGGCTCACGATCACACTCATCGCGTAATCGAGATAACTGCGCTTCATCTCATCGGTGATGGAAACCGGGCGGATATCGGAACCCGATTTGCCCGCGTTGTCGTCTTTTTCGTCAGCCAAAAATTCAGTCCCCAAATGGGTTTCAAGAATCGTCCTTCTGTCTATCCGATTCCGTCTCACGAAGCCAGTTTTGGCAAGCCCGACTTATCCGGCCAAAGGTCTTTAAATTCAGAAAGTTATCATAGTGCGGGGAGAGACTCGGAGAGAAGCCTCAGATAAGGCTTCAAGATGTTGCCATCACCTGTCCAAAAGACAACTTTTACCGCCTCAAACCGCGCAGCAGCCGCGTCAGCAAGCCGACCATTTGGGTCGTCGAGGCAAGGGCTGGTTCGACTGTTGCTTGGTTGGAGCGCACGGGTGCGGGCCGTCCTTGTTTGCGGGCGCGCACAGCCTCCAGATCAACCACATCCGCGGATGGGAACAAGAAAGCAAATTCATCCAGAATGCGTGGATAGCCAGGGCGCAGATATCCAACGCTTTGCGCCCGCACGCGGCGCAAAGCTTCATTCATGCGGCCGCGCGCGTGGGTGAGCGGCCTGAAATCGGCCGGACGCGGATCAGAACGGAATGTCATCGTCGATCGCTGCTGATGTGCGGCCAGCGCCAGCAGGTGCCGGACGCGTGTCACCACCACCCGATGAACGGGCAAAGCTCTGGCGCTCGCCACCGCCCGCAAAGCTCTCACCGCCCTGCGCGCCGCCGCGGCTGTCGAGCAGCGTCAGTTCACCGCGATAGCGCTGCAGCACAACATCGGTCGCCTTGCGCTGATTGCCTTCCTTATCCGTATATTCACGGGTCTGGAGCTGGCCTTCGAGATAGATCTTGGTGCCCTTCTTCACATATTGCTCCGCGATCTTGCCGAGCTGTTCGTTGAAGATAGTGACATTGTGCCACTCGGTCTTTTCCTTGCGCTCGCCCGACGCCTTGTCGCGCCAGGTTTCAGACGTCGCAACGGAAAAGCTGACAATGGCATCGCCATTGGCGCTGCGGCGCACTTCGGGGTCGCGCCCGACATTGCCGATGAGAATCACTTTGTTGACGCTGCCTGACATGAGGCTCTCCTGAAACTTAAAAGGCGCCGGGCCAAAAACCCGCACGCACAAGCCGACTCGCTGTCCCGCCTGAATTCCCGCACACACTAAACGCGCGACCAGCCCAAAGCGCCCCAGCGATTTGCCGAAAGAGCTGCTGTCCACAGCGCGGATGGGAACGGAATCAGACCAAAACCAAATTGTTCACTATTTGTTCTTAGCATGGGACCATGATGGCTGCAAGCGGCACCAGCTGCCAGCGTGACGATTTGCTCCGGGGACGCCGATCCAGCCGCGGTCGCAATCCCCGCGCCAAAGAGCTATTTCAGGGGGCACAAGCGGGAAACCGCAGCGCCTCCCGGCCCGTATGACACAAGACCGCGCGATTGCCCGCGCCACCAGATCAGAAGCAAGAGCAAATGGCCCGCAAGACGACGACCAAAGAGACAATCCGCTCCGCTGACGCCCTGTTCGATGACCGGGTGATCTCTGTGCGCGGCGCGCGCGAGCATAATCTCAAAAATGTCGATCTCACCATTCCGCGCGACAAGCTGGTGGTTTTCACCGGCCTGTCGGGTTCGGGCAAATCTTCGCTGGCTTTTGATACGATCTATGCCGAAGGGCAGCGGCGCTATGTGGAGTCGCTCTCCGCCTATGCGCGCCAGTTTCTGGAAATGATGCAGAAGCCCGATGTCGATCAGATCGACGGCCTCTCGCCCGCCATTTCCATTGAACAGAAAACAACATCCAAAAATCCGCGCTCAACGGTTGGCACCGTCACCGAGATTCACGATTACATGCGCCTGCTCTGGGCGCGCGTGGGCATTCCCTATTCGCCTGCCACCGGCCTGCCGATTGAAAGCCAGACGGTCAGCCAAATGGTGGACCGCGTCGTCGCGCTGCCAGAAAAAACCCGCCTGTTCCTGCTGGCGCCAGCCGTGCGCGGCCGCAAAGGTGAGTATCGCAAGGAAATCGCAGATTACATGAAGCGCGGGTTTCAGCGCCTCAAGATTGACGGCACCTATTATGAAATCGGCGATGTGCCAGCCCTCGACAAGAAGCTGAAGCACGATATTGACGTTGTCGTCGACCGCATCGTTGTGCGTGGCGATATTGCCGCGCGCTTGGCCGACAGTTTTGAAACAGCTCTTGAACTGGCTGATGGCATTGCCATTGCCGAATATGCGGATGAAAAAGAAAAAGACGGCAGCCCCAAGCGCATCGTCTTCTCATCAAAATTCGCTTGCCCCGTTTCGGGCTTCACCATTTCCGAAATTGAGCCGCGCCTTTTCTCCTTCAACAATCCGTTTGGCGCCTGCCCCACCTGTTCGGGCCTGGGTGCGGAACAAACGGTTGATCCCGATCTCATCGTGCCCGACCCTGCCATCACCTTGCGCAAAGGCGCGATTGCGCCGTGGGCGAAATCATCCTCGCCCTATTACACGCAGACGCTGGAATCGCTCGCCAAACATTTCAAATTCCGCCTCGACACGCCGTTCGAAAAGCTGCCGCAGAAAGCCCAGGACGCCATTCTCTATGGAACGGACGAACAGAAGGTTCGCTTCCAATATGATGACGGCATGCGCGCTTATGAAGTGTCAAAGCCGTTTGAAGGTGTCGTCAACAATCTCGAGCGCCGCTATCTGGAGACAGAAAGCGAGTGGGCACGCGAAGAAATCGGCCGCTTCATGTCTGCAACGCCATGCAAGGCGTGCAAAGGCTATCGCCTGAAACCAGAGGCACTCGCTGTCAAAATCGCCGACAGGCATATTGGCCACGCCTCCGAAATGTCGGTGCGCGATGCGGCTGACTGGTTTGAGACACTGCCCAAATCTTTCGACAAAAAGCGCAATGAAATCGCCGGGCGCATTTTGAAGGAAATTCGCGATCGCCTGAATTTCCTGGTCGATGTGGGTCTCGATTATCTGACACTGGCGCGAGCTTCAGGCACATTGTCGGGCGGTGAGAGCCAGCGCATTCGTCTGGCCTCGCAGATTGGCTCAGGACTGACGGGTGTTCTCTATGTGCTGGACGAGCCCTCCATCGGCCTGCACCAGCGCGACAATGCGCGTCTACTCGAAACGCTGCGCCGCCTGCGCGACCTCGGTAATACAGTGATCGTGGTTGAGCATGATGAAGATGCGATCATGACGGCCGATTATGTGGTGGATGTGGGACCGGGTGCAGGCATTCACGGCGGCAAGATTGTCTCGCAGGGCAAACCGCATGAAATTATGGCCGATGTGAAATCGCTCACGGGTGATTACCTCACAGGACGTAAATCGGTTGATGTGCCGCGCGCGCGGCGCAAGGCCACACCGGGGCGCAAGCTGAAACTCGTCGGCGCCAAAGGCAATAATCTGAAGAATGTCACAGCCGAGATCCCGCTGGGACTGTTTACCTGCATTACAGGCGTGTCGGGTGGTGGCAAGTCAACGCTTGTCATTGATACACTCTACAAGGCCGTTGCCCGCAAATTGAATGGGGCACTGGAACATGCGGCTCCCCATGACAAGCTTGAAGGTCTCGAGCATCTCGACAAGGTGATCGACATTGATCAATCACCCATCGGCCGCACGCCGCGCTCCAATCCGGCAACCTACACTGGTGCCTTCACGCCGATCCGCGAATGGTTTGCGGGTCTGCCCGAAGCCAAAGCGCGAGGCTATGCGCCAGGTCGCTTCTCTTTCAATGTGAAGGGCGGACGCTGCGAAGCGTGCCAGGGCGATGGCGTTATCAAAATTGAAATGCACTTCCTGCCCGACGTTTATGTCACTTGCGATGTCTGCAAGGGTCGGCGCTATGATCGCGAAACGCTGGAAGTGAAATATCGCGACCATTCGATTGCTGATGTGCTCGACATGACAGTCGAAGAAGCCCGCGATCTGTTCAAAGCTGTTCCAACCATTCGCGAGAAGATGGTCACGCTGGCACGCGTGGGTCTTGGCTATATCAAGGTCGGACAACAGGCGACCACGCTCTCAGGTGGTGAAGCCCAGCGCGTGAAATTGTCGAAAGAATTGTCGCGTCGCTCCACGGGCCGCACGCTCTATATTCTCGACGAGCCAACCACAGGCCTGCATTTTCACGATGTGAAAAAGCTGCTCGAAGTGCTGCATGAGCTGGTTGATCAGGGCAATAGCGTCGTGGTGATCGAGCACAATCTCGAAGTCATCAAGACCGCCGACTGGATCATCGACATGGGTCCAGAGGGTGGGGATGGCGGCGGCGAGATTGTTGCGCAAGGCACGCCCGAAGACATTGTTCGCGAGAAGCGCAGCCACACGGGCCGCTTCCTTAAGGAAGTTCTCGCACGCCGCCCGATGGCTGAAGTCAAAACGAAAAAGTCAGCGTCCCAATAATCCGGACGCTGGCTTCACTCATTTGTGACATGCATGTAACGCGCAGTGGCAATCTCAAGCGCGACCGCTTTTTCGAGCGCTTCAGCTGACACGGCCAGCATGGGACTGTGGTCCAGCAAAGTCTCGCGAAGACTTGTGACAGTGCGGGCAATGGCTTCGAGTTCCTGTAGCCGTGACGCATCATGCCCGCCCCATGCGCGGATCTGACCACTGTCCATCGACACGAGATTAATTGCAGCAATTTGCGACTTTTTCATCAACCGAATCTCCGGCGCTCAAGTTGCTCAAGCAACACGAAGATGTCAGGATGACAGGATTGCCCAATACCGGATTTTAGGTAGTTTTTGCTGGTTCACAAATGAACAAAATAAATTGTGATCATCTGCAGTTCGCTGACGCCAACGACATTGCCGCCTTATGCGATCGATTCCAAAATCAAATAACCGAATATGGGTTCAGTGCCTTTGAATTGGTTGAGACCACCGATCTGCACCCGCACACACCATTTCATTTCGGCACAGCCGATACTTGGCGACGCATTTATATTGCCAATGGCTTTCGTTTCATCGACCCCTACCTCGCCAAATCGCGTTATGCCGGTTTGCCGTTTGATCTTGGGGCTGTTGCGCAATCAGATTTCAAAACAAAAGCACTTGTTCAGCTGGTAAAGGCAGCAGAGGCGGCCGGCATTACGCAGTGTTTGTGCATCCCCCACCACCAGCGAGATAGAGAAGGTCAAGTGCATTCACATTTTCTGGTGCTCATCTGGACAAAGACAGACTCAGAATTTCGAAACCTGATGGCAGTGCATCGTCACACATTACATATTGTGGCGCTTTATTTTCTGGATCGCGTAATGGTGTTGCGTGGTCTCAGCGAAGAAAATGATCCCAACGCACCAACACTGACAGAGCGTGAGCGAGAAATATTAACACAAGCCGCGCAAGGTTTGCCGAGCGACGAATTAGCCGCTTTGTTAAGCATTTCAGCGCTCACAGCTGAAACGCATTTGAAGAATGCCATCAAGAAAATGAAAGCCCGCAACAGAACGCATGCGGTGGCTTTGGCCATCGCACACGGATTGATCAGGATTTAGTCGACATCCTCGACATGGGTGGGGCCACCGCCTTCCACGCGTTGTGCAAGAGCCGCTTCCATGAATTCATCAAGATCACCATCCAGCACTTCATCCGGCGTGCCAGAGACAACGCCTGTGCGCAGATCTTTCACCATCTGATAGGGCTGCAACACATAAGAGCGGATCTGATGACCCCAGCCGATATCGGTCTTGGAGGCAGCTTGAGCATTGGCCTCTGCCTCGCGGATTTCTATCTCGCGCTCATAGAGGCGTGCACGCAACATGTTCCAAGCGGTCGCACGATTTTTATGCTGCGAACGCTCACCCTGACAGGCCACAACAATGCCCGTCGGGATATGCGTGATACGCACCGCGGAATCTGTCGTATTGACGTGCTGACCACCTGCGCCCGACGAGCGATAGGTATCAATGCGGCAATCGCTTTCGTTCACATCGATCTCGATCTTGTCGTCAATCACCGGGTAAACCCAGACCGAGGCAAAACTCGTGTGGCGACGCGCATTGGAATCAAACGGCGAAATACGCACCAGACGATGGACGCCTGATTCCGTCTTCATCCAGCCATGGGCATTGTGGCCCTTGATGTGGATGGTTGCGGATTTGATGCCCGCTTCATCACCTGACATCTCTTCGATAATTTCGACTTTGAATTTCTGACGTTCTGCCCAGCGCACATACATGCGCAATAGCATCCGCGCCCAATCGCAGCTTTCCGTGCCGCCAGCGCCCGAATGAACTTCGACATAAGTGTCGTTGGCATCCACTTCGCCTGAGAGCAACGCCTCGATGTGGCGGCGCTCCGCCTCGGTCTTGAGACCTTTCAGAGCGGCAATGCCTTCTTGTACAGTCTCAGCATCGTCTTCCATCTCGCCGAGCTCGACTAGCGTGATGGCGTCCTCAAGCTCGCGCTCAAAGCGGGACAGAGAGTTTAGGCGCTCTTCCAGATCGGTGCGCTCACGCATTATCTTCTGCGCGGCATCGGCATCATTCCAGAGGGAGGGATCTTCGACCTTTGCGTTCAGTTCTGCAAGGCGGCGTGTTGCGGCATCGACGTCAAAGATGCCTCCTCAGCAGTCCCACGGACTGCTTGATCTGTTCGACGAGTGCTTCGGTCTCGGCGCGCATGGTGTCATGACTTTCTTGAAAGGCAGGCAAGCCTGCTGGACACGTGGTGAGAATCTTGGCGAGAACCTAGAGGCCTTGGGCGGATCAGTAAAGTCCGCCCGTCCCTGTGCCGATGGCCTGCTCACCCATGGCATCGCCCTCTTGCGCGAAATTATCTGGCGGCGCAGTGCCGGGCTTGAAGGCTTCGATGATGGTGCCACCGCCTGAGGAGCGCATGCCGGTCTTGGCATCGACACTGATCAGCTTGATGCCGGCTGGCACACGGAAAGGCACGTCCGGCTTATCCTTGAGCGCCGTCATCATGAAGTCGCGGAAGATCGGCGCAGCATATTGGCCTGCTGTTGCCGAGGAGCCGAGCGAACGCGGGCGGTCATAGCCCATATAGACGCCGACCGTCAGATTGGCCGAGAAGCCAACAAACCAGACATCCTTGGCCTCATTGGTTGTGCCGGTCTTGCCAGCCAGATGTTTGCCGACCTGACGCACAACCTGTGCAGTGCCACGTTGCACAACACCTTCCATCATGGAGACAATCTGATAAGCGGTGAGCGGATCAATGAACTGCTCGCGATTGTCGACCAAGCGCGGTTCATTCTGATTGGCCCATTTGCCTGGATCGCAACCCTGACACTCACGCTGGTCATGACGATAGATCGTCTTACCAAAACGATCCTGAATACGATCAATCAGTGTCGGTTGAATCCTTTTGCCGCCATTGGCGAGCATGGAATAAGCGCCAACCATGCGCATGACCGTTGTTTCACCTGCCCCCAAAGACATGGAGGGCACAGGCAACATATTGTCATAGACGCCAAAGCGCTTGGCATATTCAGCCACCAAGGGGAGACCGACATCGCGGCCCAGGCGCACCGACATCAGATTTTTGGAATGTTCAATGCCATAGCGCAATGTGCGCGGTCCACCCGACTTGCCGTCGTAATTTTCAGGACGCCAGATACCAACGCCCGGCCCCAGATCGATTTCGATCGGTGCATCCATCACAATGGAAGATGGCGTATAGCCATTGTCGAGTGCAGTCGCATAAACAATCGGTTTGAAAGACGAGCCTGGTTGGCGAAGCGCCTGCGTGGAGCGGTTGAACTCCGATTGATCAAACGAGAATCCGCCGACCATTGCAAAGACGCGGCCCGTATAGGGATCCATCGCAACAATGGCACCGGAAATATCGGGAATCTGGCGCAGGCGATATTGACCCGACTTGCCATCCACCGGCTCGACATAAATCACATCGCCCGGTTGCAAAGCTTGGCGCAAAGGTTTGCGCGTCCATTTCACGCCATCAACGGGCAGCGTTCCCGTCACACGCTCACGACTGAGTTCACCACCACGCTCTTTGACTGGCTGTAAACCTACACGCGCAACGGCATCGTTCACATCCAAAACGACAGCAAGGCGCCAAGGAGCAACGTCACCTAGCACCGGAATCTCGGCCAGAGACGGGCCCCAATCGCCCGACACATCAATCGAACGCATAGCGCCGCGGAAACCGCGCGCTTCATCATAGCGCACGAGACCATCCACCAGTGCCTTGCGCGCCCACAATTGCATTTTCGGGTCAAGGGTGGCGCGCACCGACAGGCCACCTTCATAGAGTTTCTTTTCGCCGTAGCGATCCAGCAATTCGCGACGCACTTCTTCTGCGAAATAACCCGCGGCATAGGAATTCGGTGACAGCACACGCGGATTGACACCGAGCGGCTCGGTCTTGGCCTTTTCGCCTTCTGCGCTGGTGACCGCACCATCAGCCATCATGCGATCAATCACATAATTGCGGCGCACAATGGCAGCATCACGATAGCGGAAGGGATGGTAATTGTTTGGCCCTTTGGGCAGAGCAGCCAGATAGGCAGCTTCCGAGAGTGTCAACTCTTGCACAGCCTTGCCATAATAATTCAGCGCAGCAGCCGCAATGCCATAATTTCCAAGCCCCAGATAAATCTCGTTCAGATAAAGTTCGAGAATGCGCTCTTTGGAATAGGCCGCTTCAATGCGGAATGAAAGCAAAGCTTCGCGGATCTTGCGCTCGAACGAGCGCTCATTGCCAAGCAGGAAGTTTTTAGCGACCTGCTGTGTAATTGTGGAGGCACCCTGCACGCGTTTCGAGCCTTGCAGCATGATCACCACCGCACGCGCGATGCCTTCGGGATCAATGCCATTGTGCGAATAGAAGTTCTTGTCTTCAGCCGAGATGAACGCCTGTTTCACCAAAGGTGGAATGGCGGAGGACGGCAAATAGAGACGACGCTCGCGTGCATATTCAGCAATCAGTGACCCGTCGCCCGCATGCACGCGCGTCATCACTGGCGGTTCGTAATTTTGCAGCTGCGTATAATCAGGCAGATCTTGTTGGTAATGCCAGACAAGCCCAGCCGTTACGGCAGCGCCGAGTGCAAACAGGATCGTGCCTGTGGCAAATGCAAAGCCGAAAAAACGCGCTATCAGCCGAATCACGTGAAAACCCTTGTCTGCCGGCGGCCATCCCAATCATCAGGGGCCAGCCTTGCGCATGATTTGTGGTCTTAATGGGGCGCGCCGTCCCCCGCAATGGCCGAGGGGAACCTGCTCACCTATTGTTCGCTTTGCCGGCTGCAGCACTCCCCGCCCGATTGGCAAAAAAGGAGTTCACCGCACGGGTGGCGGCCTCGGCGGCCTTACCACGCCATTCCGGACGGGTCAGGGAGGCCGTATCGCGCGCATTGGACAGATAACCAAGTTCGAGCAGAACCGAGGGCACGTCAGGCGCCTTGAGCACCTTGAACCCTGCCGAGCGATGCGGGTTTTTGTTCACAGGCCCCGCTTCTCCCCAATAGCGCACCAGTGTTTTGGCAAAAGAATGGGACCAGGTCCGCGTTTCGCGCCGGGTCAAGTCAAAGAGAATGTCGGAGACATCACCCGCATCATCATTGCCTTCGAGCCCTGCCACGCTGTCGGCGAGGTTTTCCTTTTCCGCCAGACGTGCCGCCTCGCGATCGGAGGCTTTGTCCGAAACCGTATAAAATGTGGCCCCTGACACACCCTGTGGGTCGGACAGAATATCGGCATGGATGGAAATGAAGAGGTCCGCCGAGACATCACGGGCAATTTTCACGCGTTGGGCCAGCGGTACAAAGACATCCGTATTGCGGGTCATGACAACTTTATAGCGTCCGGTCTTCTCAAGCTGGCTGCGCAGCGTTTTGGCAAAGTCGAAGACAATGTCCTTCTCCTGCACTGCCGCCGAGGCTTGAGCGCCCACATCAATGCCGCCGTGGCCAGGATCGATAACAATCACCGGCAAAGCGGCAGACCCGTCGCGCGGCTTTTGGGAGGCCCGCGGTGTATCCGAAAGAATATCGCGAGCTATGGCCTCTTGAGCGGCACGCCTCACAGCTGCTGCAAAAGCAGGTTGATCCACCTCCTGCAGTTCAATGATCAGCTCATAACCACCCGTGGCTGGAATGGCATGGGTCGCCAGAACCACGGCCGGACGCCCCAGATCTATCACGAGACGTGATTTGCCGGGCGCAAATTGGCCGAACCGATAAGAGGCGACAACCTTGGCCACCGGCTTTTTGCCTCGCGCAACCGGCTCCCCCGCACCTGATCCGATGGGCAATTGAAAGTTGACTTCGGGCATGTCGACAATCACCCGATCAGGTGAGGACATCACATAAGCGTCAGCATCAACCCGGGCCGAGAGCGAAAAAATGAGGCGGGTCGTGGCTCCATCCTGCTCGATGCGGGCTGCGCGGGCTACAGGCTGGGCGCTGAGCGACCCAGTAGAGACCAGCCACAATGCCCCCGCGACAAGCGCAAGTGATTGAAAGAAAGATACTTTTTGGCGCAGAGACAAGGGCTGATCCAATAGGCTGACCGGCATCATGCGGGCTTGGGCCTTCTATAATGTTAAATGGCAACGCTTTTCAGCCCCCCAAGGCAATCTAATCGTCTCAGGCAGACTTTGGCCTAATGACCCAAAGCACAGACGCGCCTTGCCAACGAGGCGGATCTACCGCTAAGAAGGAGATGTCCTTTTTCCGGGACAGGTTAGCGCCCCGAAACGGGCGCCCCCGCGTTGGCCCTAGTGTCCCGCCATCCCCGCCATCCCTTCTCAAGGGTTTTTGCGTTCGGACGAGGCGACCCCAGCGACCACGTTGAGACCCGGAACAGGGATACCCCGGCCATCACGGCCGATCTTTTAAGGTATTGAAGCAAATGGTCCGTTCCGTACGGGATCATATGACGGCCAAGGGTCGAGTTTCCGGACTTGAGATGTTTCTCGAGGCCGCTTCCTGCGCCGCATCGTCCATTTTGTCTTCCTTGCGTGCCAACCACCTGCGGGCCTTGTTGGGCCCGATTTCCCTCATTCACGGCGCCGCCCTCGCCCTGCTCACACGAGCTGGTGCAGCGGAACCGGTCTATCTTTCTCAAACATATGTCGCGTCCCTGCCCTTGCCGGGATCGTCGTCCGTCTCCGCGCTTATGCGCGCTCGCACCCGACGTGTCTCTCCAAGGCCGGACGTGAGGACAAGAGTCTCACATGGCCAACAAAATGCTGATCGACGCCAGCCACCCGGAAGAAACCCGGGTGGTGGTTTTACGTGGTAACCGCGTCGAAGAATTTGATTTCGAGGCGGCCAATAAGAAGCCGCTGCGTGGAAATATCTATCTGGCAAAAGTGACGCGGGTTGAACCCTCGCTGCAAGCAGCCTTTATTGAATATGGCGGAAATCGCCATGGCTTTTTGGCTTTCTCGGAAATCCACCCCGATTATTACCAAATCCCGGTCGCTGATCGTCTGGCCCTTCTGGAAGAAGAAGCCCGTTCGCATCGCGATGAGGATGAAAATGACAATCGCCAACGCCGCTCATCACGCCGCCGCCGCCCTGAAAAGCGCGCGCGCCCTGATGACAGCGTGTCTGAACAGGCTGAACACGCTGAAGGTGACATTGGCGATGTGATCGAGGGTGAAATCGTTACCCGCGACGATCTGGATGTGCCTGCCGCAGAAGCAACCTCAGACACGCCTGCTCAAGAGCAAGATCAAGAAGACCACCAAGAGCCAAAGCCAGAACATCATCACGAAGTTCTGGCTGTCGATCCCGACGTCACGGTGGAAGCCGATGACGACCAGCCCCGCGTAGAGGGTGATGTGCAGGCGCGTGAGCGTTCTGACGAGGATGAAGACGACCACGGTGAAGATGACGAAGAACAGCAGGTCGAGCACATTGGCGGCGACGCCATGGAAGAAGTACCCAATCGCTACCAGCGCCTGCGCCGTCAGTATAAAATCCAGGAAGTGATCAAGCGCCGTCAAGTGCTGCTCGTTCAGGTCGTCAAAGAAGAGCGCGGCAACAAAGGCGCGGCTCTAACCACCTATTTGTCGCTGGCTGGTCGCTATTCCGTGCTCATGCCCAACACTGCACGCGGTGGTGGCATTTCGCGCAAGATTACGGACGCAGCTGACCGCAAGCGTCTCAAGTCTATTGCCCAGGAACTCGAAGTGCCGGATGGCATGGGCGTCATCTTACGCACGGCCGGTGCCTCACGCACCAAGCAGGAAGTGCGTCGCGACTTCGAATATCTGATGCGTATGTGGGAAACCGTGCGCGAGCTGACGCTGAAATCCTCAGCTCCCTGTCTCGTCTATGAGGAAGGCTCGCTGATCAAGCGCGCGATCCGCGATCTCTACAATAAAGACATCGATGATGTGACAGTCTCGGGCGAAGAAGGCTTCCGCGAGGCGAAAGAATTCATGCGTCTCTTGATGCCTAGCCACGCCAAAAACGTTCATTTGTGGAAAGAGCCGCAGGCGCTGTTTGCCAAAGCTGGTGCGGAAGCCCAGCTCGACGCGATGTTCTCCAACAATGTCACGCTGAAGTCGGGTGGCTATATCGTCATCAACCAGACCGAAGCACTGGTTGCCATCGACGTGAACTCGGGTCGCTCGACCCGTGAACACAATATCGAAGATACGGCTTTGCGTACCAATCTAGAAGCGGCTGATGAAGTCGCCCGCCAGTTGCGCCTGCGCGATCTGGCCGGCCTCATCGTGGTCGATTTCATCGACATGGAAGAAGGCCGCAACAATCGTGCGGTTGAACGGCGCATCAAGGATGCGCTGAAGAATGACCGCGCCCGCATCCAGGTTGGCCGCATCTCGCATTTCGGCCTGCTCGAAATGTCGCGCCAGCGTATCCGCACCGGCGTTCTGGAAGGCTCGACCATAATCTGCCCGCATTGCGCAGGCTCGGGCAATGTGCGCGCCACATCTTCCATCGCGCTGCATGTGATGCGCGTGCTGGAAGATGCGCTCGTCAAAAACGCCATGCACAATATCATTGTGCGCACCCGCTCTTATGTGGCGCTTTATATTCTCAACCAGAAGCGCGCCCATCTGCGCGCGCTGGAAGAACGTTTTTGTGTGCAGATCACGGTGGAAGCCGATGATACGCTGACCGGCACCGCCTATCACGAGCTGGAGCGCGGCGATCTCGCGTCCCCCCCGATTTCTTACGAGAAAAAAGAATTGGTGCGCGTCGATTCCATCCCCATGTCCGATGAGGAATTTGAGGAGGAGATCGAGGAGGAAGAAGACGAAGCAGAAGGCGAAACCGAAGCGCGCGCTGATAAAGAAGCCCGCGGCGATGGTGAAAGCGCGGACGAGCGCGGCAAGCGCCGCCGTCGTCGTCGCCGTCGTGGACGTGGCGACCGCTCTTCGATCGATGCCGATGCACCGCAGCCATCAGATGACGGCTTGCATGTGATGGCAGAAATCGGCGGCGATATTACGCGCCGCGCTGATGATGGTGATGGCGAAGTTGACACAACCGAGGCTGAGAATTTTGATGCCGATGCACCGGGCGAAAGTGATCCCATGCGCCGTCGTCGTCGCTCACGTCGTGGTGGTCGCAATCGTCGACGTGATGGTTCAGAGCGCCGTGAGGGTGATGCCCCGCGCGGTGAGGATGCGGACGCACAAGCGAGCCAAGCACAGGCTCCAGTGCCTGCTCCTATGGAAGCGCCTGTCGCACCGGCTTGGGATTGGGCCCCGATTGCAGCATCTGCACCGAGCCAAGACAACAAGCCTGCAGAGGTGAAAGCTTCCATGCCGGTAGAACATGCAGCAGAGCCCGCACGCAGCGACGAGCAAACCTCCGCGCCGCGCGCCGAGCCTTTGCCGGAGGCCCCCGTCGGGCCCAAGCGCTCAGGCTGGTGGAGCCGCGCCAAACAGACGTTTGGTGACAACTGAAAATAAGAAAAAAGGCCCGCTTCATGCGGGCCTTTTTTAGGTGTGCGCAAATGTGGCAAGCCATGCACCCATGCGGCGCACGCCCTCGACAATATCGGCTTCGCGACCCGCAAATGATAAGCGCATAAAATGCGTGCCGCGCTCACGATCAAAATCAAGGCCCGGCGTTGCCGCAACACCAGCTTCGTTGAGCATGCGCTTGCAAAAAGCACTCGCATCATCTGTCAGATGGCTGATGTCGACATAGACATAAAAGGCGCCATCGACGGGATGAAATTTTTCCAACCCGATCTTTGGCAAATATTCCATCAGATAAGCACGACTGCGCCCATAGGATTGTTTGGTTGCTTCCAGCTCATCGCGTGCGTCAAACACCGCCTCGGCTGCGACCTGACTGAGATAGGGCACAGAAATCGCCATGGATTGCTGTAGACGTTCAATCGGGCGCACGAGTGTTTCAGGCAGCACAAGCCAGCCGATGCGCCAACCCGTCATGCAAAAATATTTCGAAAAAGAATTGACGACGATGGCCGAGCCCGAAAAAGCCAGCGCCGTTTGAGCAGGCGCAACATAGGTCAGTCCGTGATAAATTTCGTCCGAGATGAAAGCGATGCCTAGACGATCACAGGTCTCGCAAATCTCCAGCAAGATATCTGGCGACATCATCGTGCCGCTCGGATTGGCGGGGCTCATCAGCAATATGCCATCGAGCTTGTCTTGTGCATGGACCGTTTCGATCATCTGCGCTGTGACGACATGGCGCGTGGAGGCATCAGTTGCAATGGTCACACAGGTGATGCCAAGCGCTTCCAGAATATTGCGATAGGCAGGATAGCCTGGTGCTGCAATGGCCACGCGCGCACCTGCATCAAACAGCGCGAGAAAGCTCAGCAGAAAGCCGGCTGATGAGCCGGTGGTAACGGCAATGCGAGAAGCTGGCACGTCCACGCCATAGGTCTCGTGATAAAATTGTGCGATGCGCTGGCGCAAGCTGGGCAGTCCGAGCGCCTGCGTATAGCTGACCCGTCCCTGCGCGAGCGCCCCTTGTGCAGCAAGGCGCGCCGCCTCGGGCACGGGTGCGCCGGGCTCGCCGACCTCCATATGAATGACGCTGCCGCCAGCTTTTTCACGCTCCGCCGCGGCACTCATCACATCCATGGCGATGAAAGGGGCGATACGAGAGCGTAAAGAGGGGGTGACCCTGTGAGAACTCATCTGCTCAAAGCCAATTCAGGTTTCGCCTCCGCCCTGCTCGCGCCATAATGAGGACATTGAGATCAGGGGCGGATGATTCCGCTTGCGACGGAAAACGAGATTTAATGACCGCGAGCCCGACCCATCAGGTGTCTGCCCACATTGCGAGCCCTAGCAGGCGGCGCAGCCAGACGCCAGTGCGCCGCGCGCTTGGGGTTTTTGCTGCGCTTCTGGTGACCCTGCCAAGCTTGCCCGCATCTGCCCAGCCAGCGCCCAACATCATCCGCGATGCCGAGATCGAACAATTGATGCGCGAATATACCGCGCCGATTTTCCGCGCAGCCAAAATCAATGCTGGGGCAACCCGCATCTTTCTGATCGGTGACCGTTCCTACAATGCCTTTGTCGCCAATGGCCAAAAGATCTTCATCAATGTCGGCGCGCTGATGGATTCCAAAACGCCCAATGAGATTATCGGCGTTCTGGCGCATGAGAGTGGGCATATTGCAGGCGGACATTTGGCGCGTCAGCGTCAGGAATTGGCCCGCGCTCAAATTCTCATGGTCGCTGGCATGTTGATGGGTGTGGGCGCTATGGTGGCCACTGTCCGCTCCGGACCCTATGGCCGTGTCGGCTCAGACGGTGTGGGCCCGATGGGCGCATTGCTGGGCCCGGCTGAAATGGTGCGCAGATCCCTGCTCGCTTATCAACGCGGTGAAGAACAAGCAGCTGACCGCGCCGCCGTGAATTATCTCGCTGCCACAGGCCAATCAGGACAAGGATTGCTCACCACGCTCGAGCGTTTCCAGAATGATGCCTTGTTCAAAACCTCGCAGCTTGACCCCTATACTTTGTCACATCCTTTACCCACTGATCGCATTTCAAGTCTGCAGGCGGCGGTGAAGGCAGCGCCAAACTACGCCACCAAAGACGCACCCGAAATGCAGTTTCGCCATGACATGATGCGCGCCAAATTGTTTGGCTTTGTGGCGCCTGCCTCAGAGGTCACGCGCCGCTATCCGGCGTCCGACAATTCCCTGCCCGCGCGCTATGCCCGCGCAATCTCGGCCTATAAAGCTGGCAAACTGGATGTCGCCCTGACAGAAATTGATGCTCTGATCGCGGCCCAACCCGGAAATCCCTACATTCAGGAATTCAAGGGGCAGGCCTTGATGGAGAGTGGACGGGCTGCACAATCGCTGCCCTATCTTCGCCGCGCTCTCGCTTTGTCCCATGATGCCACACCCATCAAAGTGTTGCTCGGCCACGCCCTGATCGGCACAGGCTCGCCCGCAGATGCCAAGGAAGCGACCAGCCTGCTCATGCAGGTGGTGCAGCGCGAGGATGATTATTCCGAGGCTTGGGGCTATCTGGCTATGGCCTATGAGCGGCGCGGCGACACGCCCAATGCCCAACTTGCCTCCGCCCAAGCACTCTTTCTGAAAGGCAATATGGTGGCAGCCCGTACGCAGGCCGACCGAGCCCAGAAGCAATTTGCCAAAGGGTCGCCGGGCTGGCTCAAGGCCGACGATATTTTGAACTATCGACCACCCACATTCGACTGAACGATCGGCGCGGGTTAAACCCCGCCCAGATTCCATTTCTTTGGCCCTCGGCCAGGAGACCTGTCCATGGTTGTCATCTCCCGCATTGCTGCCGCCTTTTTACTGGCATGGGGCCTTGTGAGCGTCCCCGCGCTCGCGCAGGACTTTTCAGTCCCGCAGATAAAGCAGATCGAACAAATCGTGCGCGACTATCTCCTGACCAATCCGGAGGTCTTGCGCGATGCCTATGCGGCACTCGAAACCAAACAGGCGCGGGCTGAAGCTGAACAGCGCTCCGGTGCACTGAAGTCCTATGGCGACTTGCTGACCAAATCGCCCTACCAGGCCAATGTGGGCAATCCAAAAGGCAAGGTTACACTGGTTGAATTCTTTGATTATAATTGCGGCTATTGCAAACAGGCTCTTCCAGACATCCAGCGTTTGATCAAGGAAGACACCGATCTCCATGTTGTGCTGAAGGATTTTCCTGTTTTAGGACCCGGCTCCGTGGAGGCTGCGCAAGTCGCCATTGCCGTCAAAAAACAGCTACAAGGCGAGAAATTCTGGGCCTTTCACGTGAAACTTTTAGGAACCCGTGGTCAGGTCGGAAAGGCGCAGGCACTCGCGGCCGCGCGTGACAGCGGCGTCGATATGGACAAGCTCACCAAGGATATGGAGGGGCCAGAGGTGCAAGCCACTCTGCAGGAAAGCGCCAAACTTGCCGATGCCCTGAACCTGACCGGCACACCAACCTATGTGGTAGGCGATGAGGTCGTGGTCGGTACCGTCGGCTACGGCCAGATCAAGAGCAAGCTGGATAATGTCCGCAAATGCGGCAAGGCGGTTTGTGGGTAAGGTGACACCTCTGAGCGGCGCCAGACGCCCCAAAACCCGTCCCTAGATTGCCGCGTCGGCCCTGTGGGCCGCCTCGCAATGACGGGGAAGAGGCTTCCATCGGCCCGTTAACCGGTTTAAGAGACTCCCCTCCTAAAGAGGGGCTCACGCTTTGAGTCTTTCCGCTCCCCATGGCGCCCGATTGGTCCTTGTGATGAACACCGTCCATGTCCTCAATGGTCCCAACCTGAACCTGCTTGGTTCTCGCGAACCTGCGACTTATGGCACGCTCACGCTGGCTGATATCGAGGCCCGCTTGAAAGCGCGTTGCGAGGTGCTTGGCATCAAGCTTGTCTTTCGCCAATCCAACCATGAGGGCGAACTGGTCACGTGGTTGCAGGAAGCCGGACGCGCGAGCGAACCTGTGATCCTCAATGCGGGCGCTTACACGCACACATCCATCGCGCTGCATGATGCCATTCGCGGAGCTGCGACCCATGTGATCGAAGTGCATTTATCCAATGTGCATGCGCGCGAAGACTTTCGCCATCACTCGATGATTTCCGCTGTCGCCGCCGGGGTGATCCTCGGCTTTGGCGCTCTTTCCTATGATCTCGCACTTGATGCGCTGATCGCCCAATCCAAAAGCAAGAGCTGAAACTCCATGAAGAAGCCGGTCAAGAAAACCAAGGCTGTTGCCGCCCGTGCGACCAAGGCCAAAAGCCAGCCAAAAGCCAAAAAGCCAGTTGCCAAAACCACGGCAGCAAAGCCTGTGAAGAAAGGCCCGATTGGCGGCTTTGATCCGGCCTTGATTGAGATGGTTGCTGAAATCGTCTCGCGTCTGGATCTGTCGGAAGTGGAAGTGGAGCGCGGCGGCATGCGCGTGCGCGTGGCACGACAGCTCAGCTCCGGTCACTCTATCAGCGTCGCGGCCCCCACTCATCACGCACCTGCTGCTGTGATTGCGCCGCCGCCTGTGGCTGCTGCTGCACCCGCACCTGTGGCTGCACCTGCTGCTGATCATTCGGGTGCGGTAAAGTCGCCGATGGTGGGCACCGCCTATTTCCGTCCGAGCCCCGATGCCAAGCCTTTCATTGAAGTCGGCTCGAAGGTCAAGGAAGGCCAGAAACTGCTCCTCATCGAAGCGATGAAGACATTTAACGAGATCGTTGCCCCGCGTGGTGGCACGGTTACCGCGATCCTCGTCGAAGACGGCGAGCCGGTCGAATATGGCCAGTCCATGCTGGTCATTGAATAAGGGCAACGGCTTCAGAAAGAACAGACATGTTCGACAAGATCCTCATTGCCAATCGCGGCGAAATCGCGCTGCGCATTCTGCGCGCGGCCAAAGAACTCGGCATTGCAACGGTCGCGGTGCATTCCACCGCTGATGCGGAAGCCATGCATGTGAAGCTGGCTGACGAAAGCGTGTGCATTGGCCCGCCAGCTGCGCGTGACAGTTATCTCAACATTCCAGCGCTTCTCTCGGCCTGCGAAATCACCGGCGCGGATGCGATCCATCCGGGCTATGGCTTTCTGTCCGAGAATGCGCGCTTTGCCGAAATTCTGGCCGAGCACAACATTGGCTTCATCGGCCCCAAGGCGGAACATATCCGTATCATGGGCGACAAGATCGAAGCCAAGCGCACAGCACTGGCGCTGGGTATTCCTTGCGTGCCTGGCTCTGAGGGTGGCATAGATAATGATGAGCAAGCCATCAGCGTTGCGCGCGAGATCGGTTTTCCAGTTCTCGTGAAAGCAGCCGCAGGCGGTGGTGGTCGTGGCATGAAAGTCGCGCGCACCGAAGCTGATCTGCTGAACGCGCTCCACACAGCCAAACAGGAAGCCAAAGCCGCTTTTGGCGATGACGCTGTCTATCTCGAAAAATATCTCGAGAAGCCGCGCCATATCGAAATCCAGATTCTGGGCGACGGCAAAGGCAATGCCATTCACTTGGGTGAACGCGATTGCTCATTGCAGCGTCGCCATCAAAAAGTGCTGGAAGAAAGCCCCTCGCCTGCGCTGAACGCCGAACAGCGTGCCGAGATCGGCGAAATATGTGCTGCGGCCATGCGCAAGCTGCAATATTCGGGCGCCGGCACGATTGAGTTCCTCTATGAAAATGGGCGTTTCTATTTCATCGAAATGGACACCCGTATTCAGGTCGAGCATCCGGTGACCGAAATGATCACCGGCATTGATCTGGTCAACGAGCAGATCCGCATTGCCGCGGGCTCGCCTTTGTCGATTGCCCAAGAAGATGTGCGCTTTGAAGGTGCGGCCATTGAATGTCGCGTCAATGCGGAACATCCCGCCACCTTCCGTCCCTCGCCCGGCAAGATCGCCTATTACCATCCACCAGGTGGTCTGGGCGTGCGCGTCGATTCAGC
>CAINNX010000038.1 GCA_903851305.1 uncultured Hyphomicrobiales bacterium
ACCAGAAGTTCTACAGTGGCCGGCTGCGCAACCCCAACCAGCTTCGCCGGCCACCCCAGCGCTAGCGTCAAACCAAATCGTCAACTAACATAACCACCGGATCACCTCGTGGGGGCTGGCCACTCGTTCTATTTTTTTGAGGGCAATCATGAAAAAACAAATCGTCGTCTTATCCTTCGCAGCTATTTTGGCAGGGTGTGCAACCAACTCTGACAATATTTCGGCAACTTATGTATCGCCGATGCAATATGGAAGTTATTCTTGTCCGCAATTGCGAGAAGAAGCCATGCGCATTTCTGCTCGTGCTGCACAAGTCACAGGCGCACAAAACAGCAAAGCATCTTCAGACGCTGTCGCAATGGGTGTCGGTTTGATTCTGTTCTGGCCTAGTCTTTTCTTCATCAAAGGCGATGGCACAACAGCAGCAGAAGTTTCCCGCATCAAAGGGGAGATGGATGCCATTGAGCAAGCAAGCGTGAAGCGCAAATGCGGGATTCAATTTGCAAAAGAAAAACCGGAAACTTGATGAGATCAATAGGTCGGTGGCTTTTGCCGCCGACCTACCTTTTTTTGGCAGCCCATGTTCTGACGGCTTCCAGTGCACCTTGCACATGCGGTTGCGCGTCAGAGGATTTCACTTGGCTCAAAACTGTCCCATCAGGCGCAATCACAAATGACACGCGATCTGCAAAAGGCAGAACCGCGCCAAGGCCGCCAAAACCGACATTGTAAGCTTTGATGATTTTCATCTGCGGATCAGCGCCGACCGGAAAACGATCGCGGCATTCCATGGAGGAAAATGTGCGCTGCGTCTCGATAGTGTCGGAGGAAATGCCGATTACGCTGGCGCCATGCTTTTCAAACTCATCCATGGCTTCAGCAAACAGGTGGGCTTCTTCCGTGCACACGCTGGTGAAAGATTTCGGATAGAAGAAAATTACCACAGGCCCTTTTTTGAGGGCCTCAGCCAGACTGAACTGGATGTCTTTGCCACCCAGTGCGGCTTCCAGTGAGAAGTCAGGCGCAGGTAGGCCAGCTTTTAGCTGGGCCTGTGCTGGCATGCTGAACAGCAGCGTCAGAAGCGCATGGCCGGTGACGGCGAGATATTTGAAAAGTCGCTGGCTCATTGAGTTCGTGCCCATTGTGACCATAGTCTGAAGCGGACGGTATTTGCCTCTGGGTGTTTGATTGTCCATCTTGGATTAAGGCACAAGCCGGGCTAGGCTTCCACCACATTGCAGACCAAGCCATTTTAAACAGTCATTTCAAGGTTGCCTTTGTTCTACGAAACACACGTTATCACGCTTGATCCGGGCTCTGACCGTTTTGCCATTTTCCGAGCCGCCAATGCGCATCTCCCGTTTCAGATTTTCCGGGCTGTGCCGGGAGCAGGCTTGTCTCGCGAGGAAAGGCTCGCGCAAAATCTCGTCACGCCCGATTGCCTGAGCGCAGGCGCGGTGACAGATGGCGAGATTGGTGCTGCGGCCAGCCATCTGGCGCTCTGGCGTCAGGTCAAACATAGCAATGTGCCGATGCTCATTCTGGAAGATGACGTCATCACTCACCCAAAGATCGCCGAGGTGATTGCAGGCCTTGATCTGTCGGCGATTGATTTGCTATTTTTTGCTGTCAATACAGATGTATTGCTGGCTACAGTCTCGCCCGAAGGTGTGCGTGAATTTTCATCCTTTGCGGATCGCCATCCGTCTCCTGAGCGAATTGCCGAGATTCTGGCGGGTACTGATTTGCGCCGCCTTTCGATGCGCCGCATGCTCAATTGCTTTGGCCTGTGCTGCTATCTGGTGACGCCGCAGGGTGCTGAAAAGCTCATTCGTGATGTGCTGCCGTTGCGGCAGTATTTCGTTGATGTTCCGGGGCTGTCTGGTGTCAGGATCGGGGGCACGAGCATTGATCGGCGACTCAATGCACTTTATGGCGATTTGCGTGCTTTCCTTATGCGGCCCTTTCTCGCCTGGACGCCGAATACGGATTCCTCAACGCGCGCGCCATCACGGCAGCGCTAGGGCATTTGTGTGCGCAAGTGCTGTCAGGCTTTTGACGCTCTCACGGGGGCGCATTAGCATGAAAATCTGATTTCGATTCTCATTTTGCGCGATCCCATTTCATGAAATGTTTTTTCCTCGCTGACGATCACGATCCGGCGACTTGGGCCATGGCTCAGGACAATTTCCATACGCACACACCAGAGCATTGGAAAATCGAACGGTTTTTTGCTGTCAGTGGGCAGAATGCGGGCGAGGCCTGGCATGATTTGCTGTTGCGTGTGGGGCATCCCGAAACGCCCTTTCTTGTCGCAACCTCCGGCCGTCTGTTTGGCCCCAATTCCTGCCAGACAATTGAAAACAGCATTGCCCATTTGCAGCAGTCAGGTGGATTTGACCTGTTGTTTGCCGATCTGCGCCTCACCCAAGCCGGGCCGATGGCCGATCTCTTCAATCTGCGCCGCGCCTTGCTGGAGGCCGGACGCACGCGGCTGATCGATCCGCGCACCATGGGCTTTGCCGCGCCTGGTGTGAGTGTGGTGCATCCGCGTGCCGTTTCGGCCTTGGCACCTTTGGCGCTGGGCGCTGAACATTTTGCAGAGGTGATCGAGCGCGCCTTGTGCCAGCCTGTACGCGAGGGCGCGCTGATGGGACGGTTTATCTTTCCTTTCGCCACAACGCTAAGCAATGGCGACGATTCCCATGTGCCGGCAGATAAGGCGGCGCGCAATGCGATTGTGGGAGATATTTATCGCCGCATGGTCTGGCGGGACGGTGGCGGCACACCCGAGTTGCAGTCGATTGCCGAAATGTCCAAGGGGCTGAGCACCGAGGCCAAAGCGCTCGCCATTCTATGGGCAGCGCTGGCAGACTAAGGCGTCACGCGCGCAGGCGGCCTTGGGGTGCTGAGACACCCATTGCCATATCACGGGCAAAAGCAAATTCTTCAGGCGTCAGCCTAGCATTTGGTGCCATGCCATTATCAACGCGCACCTTGCGCGCTTCTGCACGCAGGCGTGCAATTTCGGAGGCATGCTCTTCAACAAGGGCGCGCAGACGGCGCACTTCACTGGCGAGATCTTCATTGCTCACGATGTCACACTCTCAAGCTGCGCGAATCGAACCTTATTGAACTGTTAACATATTCCGTTTGAAAAATAGTTAATGTCAGTCTGCAGATATCTGACCTGCCGTAACACATCAGATATGTGCTGACAGGCGCAAGCTGACGGCCTGATTTGGACAAGCCACCTTCCGTGCTAAGCAGATGCGAACAAGTGGAGGACGACCATGGCCAAAGAACAGATCAGCCCCGAAACATTGGCGCTGCTGCGCATCAACGGTCTCATCATGGATGCGCTAATTAAATCAGGCGCAGTGGAAGCCGACTGGTTTGTGCAAAGTCTTGACCGTCTCGCACGCGAAGAGCAGCATGGGCTCACACGCGCCATCATCAACGGCATGGCTGAAGCTTATCGCACAGCACATCAGGTAGCGCAGCAAAAGCTGAGCTGAGCGCTTCGCTCAGCCCAACGTGAGTTGGGGGCGGATTTTTGCCACGAATTCTTCCAGACCTTCGTGCATCGGCCAGAAATGCAGCATGAACAGGCTGATGCCCATGTCCTCATAGCGCTTCATACGCTCGACGATGGTTTTGGGCGTGCCAATCAGATTGGCACCGACGCCTGATGTGCCGACCTGCGTGGCGCCTGCAATGCGCACATGCTCATCGGCCTTGGCTTGCGCCTCTTCTTCCGTGTCGCCGATGATCACCACGGCATTGATGCCATAGCTCATCTTGCGCCCGTAGGATGCGGCACGTGCTTCCATCAGGCCGACTTCGTTGGTGATGCGCTTGAGGCTTCCCTCATAATTGGCGCGGTCTCTGTCGTAATTGACGAACCATGTGTCGCATTCTTGCGCGACAACGTTCATACCGTCTTCCGCGCGGCTGGCGGCATAGAAGGGCGGATGGGGCGTAGAGACAGAGCGTGTCGGCATGACACCGTCTGTGACTTTGTAAAATTCGCCATCCAGCGTGAACTTGTCTTCAGTCCACAGACCTTTCATGATGCGGATGAATTCATGCATCTGCTGATAGCGGCCGTCGTCGGACTCAATCCAGCGGCCATACATATTGTGCTCGGCCGGACGGGTGCCATTGACGATGTTGACGCAAAAACGCCCACCCGAAATGCGGTCAATCGTGGCGCCCATTTTCGCAGCCATGCGGGGATCGAAAATGCCCGGATGAATGGCTGCCATGAGCTTCATTTTTTTGACCACTGGCGCGAGGGCTGCAGCAAAAATCCATGAATCCAGATCAGGCCCGAACCAGCGTTGCGCGATCAGCGTGATGTCAAAGCCCAGCTCTTCGGCGCGGTTGAGCAGTTTGACTGCATAGTCGAAACTCTGGTCAGGTCCGCCGCCGTGGCGTGTCAGCGCATCCAGCATAGGCTGTGTGAGCGGATCGGGCCGGATGGATTGCGGCGCGGGGCACCAGATGCCGAGTTGCATGATCTTTACTTCCTTAGTTTTTGGCAGGCGCATACATGATGTCGCGCAGCTTGTCTTTTTGGGTCTTATCAAAGGCGACCAGCTGCTTGACAACGCCCAGCGCCTGTTCGGCATTGAGTGGCGTCAATTCCAGATTGAGCTTATGGGCTTCGGCCACAAATTCCGGATCACGCGCAGCTGCCATAAAAGCATCTTGCAGTGCTTTGGCGCGATCTGCCGGAATGCCGGGAGGTGCTGCGTATGGGCGGGCGATCAAATAGGGGATTTCTGCGAGCTCAATCATCTTTGTCGCATCAGCGCTCTTGGACAGTTCAAGCGCGGTTGGCACATTGGGCAATTCTGGATGGCGTGATTTGCGGGCAAATTGCATCAGGACCTGCATCTTGCCATTGGCATCACTCCAAGCCGGGCGAGCCACTTTGGTCGAGACGTAATTGACAAATTGTCCGTCGAGCTCGCCATTCTCAACAGCCAGACCAATCGCATTGGAATCAGGATAGCCCGGCACAACGCGGATGTTGAGGCCCAGCACATCGCGCATCAGCACAGTAATGTCATGATCGGTCGCGCCCGCGCTGGTGACACCGACCGTAATCTGCGGTGCGCCCGCTTTGCGCAAATCTTCAATCGATTTGATGTCGGGGCGTTTGCGCACGAACAGGTTGAATGCGTCTTCGGTGGAATCCGACAAAGTGCCAAGCCATGTCAGTGTGAGCGGATCAAACTGCACATTGGGATTGCCGCCGATCAACGCAATGAGGGGCATGTTGCGATCAAAGGCCGCAATCACCGTGCCGTCTTTGGGCGCTTGCACGGCGATATAATTGGTCGCGCGCAGAGAGGCGGCGCCGGGCATATTCTGCACCACCACGCCGGGCTTACCGGGCATGTGATTGCCATACCAGCGCGCCAGCAGGCGGGCGAAAATATCGTAACCGCCACCAGGTCCATAGCCGACCACAAGATT
Organism: uncultured Hyphomicrobiales bacterium; assembly: GCA_903851305.1. GTDB lineage: Bacteria > Pseudomonadota > Alphaproteobacteria > Rhizobiales > Beijerinckiaceae > Terripilifer. The sequence goes on from CAINNX010000038.1 coordinate 5,488, forward strand.
GATCGATTTGCCGCGGTAAAAATCCGCCGGATCAGCCAGCGCTGGTGTAGCAACGGAAAGCGACAGGCCAAGGGCCAAAGCAAGGCGAGGTAGCGACATGGTGTTCCCCCAGAGTGCAGCTTTTCTATGAGCTGCTTTTTCATGTGTCCAAAGTGCCAAAAACGGGACCGGCTTGGCAAGTGCTATCGTTGTTTCTCAAGGCCCGGAGCAGATGACATTGAGCAAGGCTTGGTTGCCGCCCTTGATGGCGTCCATCGCACGCTGCAAAGCTTTCGGCATGTCAGCGGGGTCCGCCACACGTTCGCCATAGCCACCCGCTGACTCAACCGCTTTCTCAAATCCCAATTCGAGATCGAAATAGGTCAGCGGCTCGCGGTTGGATTTGGCGGCAAAGCCACCGGGATAAACCTCATGGGTGTTGCGCTTCACCGCGCCCCACATTTGATTGTTGAACACGATGGTGAGGATCGGCAGTTTTTCAGCCGCCGCCACATAATGCGCCGGAATGGGATTGCCAAACATATAGGCGCCATCACCCACCGTGCAGACGACAGGGGATGTGGGCTTGGCGATCTTCATGCCAAGCGCTGTGCCAAGGCCCCAGCCAAGGCCACCGGCCGCGCCTGAGGAGAAGAAGGTGCCCGGCTTTGTCAGGGTGAGATGTTCCCATGTGAGGGGGCTTTCTTTGATCAAAATCGTATCCGTCGTTTTGATCTCATTGATGCAATGGGTGATCCAGGCTGGATGGAGCGGCGTCTGTGTGCGGCCCTTGTCGAGCATTTCTTGCCAGCGCGCGCGTTGGTTGGCGCGCGTCTCGCTGAGGCGCTTGCGGCGCGCTTCAATTTTGTCGCGGTTTTTGGCGACGCGCAATTCAAGCGCCTGCGTCAGCATGGGGAGGGTTGCACTGAGCACACCCGAAATGCCGAGATCCGACTGGAACGAGCGCATCGGATAGGCTGAGTAGAGCGGGTCCACGGCAATATGGATGATCTTGGCATCCGGATGCGGCGCTTTCTTGGATGGGATCCACGGCACATCGCATTCGAGCACGATGATGCAATCGCTTTTGTCCAGAAACGCATCCGGATTATAGCCCAAGTGCATTGCATGATCGCTGGGCAGTGCCATGAAACGCGGTTTGCGTTGTGTAACGGGAATTGCAAAACACTGAGCCAGTTCTGCCAGCCTTACAACTTCAGCCGTGTCACGCCCCGCACTGGATGTAATGATCAGCGGGTTTTCAGCCCGCGCGATCATCTCGGCTGCTTGCTCAATCGCAGACGGATCAGGGAAGGGCGCAGAGGGTGTGGCATGACGCGAGGGAGACGCGAAGGAGAAGCTCTCCATCGGCGTTGCCAGAACTTCGCGTGGCAGGGTCAGATAGATTGGCCCCTTGGGTTCGGCCATGGCCAGATTAATGGCGCGGTCAACGGTGGATTCCAGCACCTGCGTATTGGGCAGCTGATAATCCCACTTCACAAATTCCCGCAGCATCGCGCCTTGGTCACGCATTTCCTGCGGCCAGTGAATCTCGCCCGAGCGTTCGCCCAGCAATCCGCCTTCTTCCGAGAAAGGCGTGCGGCCTGCGGTGAAGAGGATCGGCACATTGCCACGCCAAGCGTTCATCACACCGCACACGGCATTGGCCGTGCCGACATTGACATGCACCATGACCAATTGCGGTTTGCCAGTTACGAGATAATAGCCAAGCGCCATCGACACGGCGACATTTTCATGCGGCACAGTGATGGGCTTGGGCATGGCGCCGCCGTTGATTTCGATCTTGCTCATCGCCTCAATGAGAGGCGCAAAATCAGTGCCGGCATTGGCGAAGAGATAATCCACGCCACGATCGGCCATGAGTGTCAGATAGGCTTCCGCCGCTGTCGTCTTTTCAATTTTCTTGGTTGACACCTTGCGGCTCCTTAATTGTCACGAACCTGTTTAGCCTTGGCCAGAACAGAGGCAGGTGTTTTGGACAGTTCTTCGACATAGGCCTGCAGATTTTCACCGCTCAGCGGCTCAAAATCCAGGCTGAGTTTTTTCACCTCGTCGAGATAGTCTTTGTCTTGCAGCATGGCATCAAAGCCGCGCCGCAGCGCCTGAATGCGGTCAGCCGCCACACCGGGAGGCGCCACAATGGATTTGCCGATTTCGGTGGCGCTCGCATAGAGCTCAAGAATGGCTTTGTCTTCCGCCGTTTTGCCCATCTCCACCATGGTGGGAATGTCTGGCAATTTCGCATGACGCGTCGAGCCCCATTGCACGACGATGGATGCTTTTTTCTGGTCGAGCCAATCGCGCTTGGCGGCTTTCACGGTCGACCAAGCCAGCAAACAGCCATCGATCTCACCTTTTTCCATCGCAAGGCAGCTTTCAGCTGCGCCGCCATAGCCGGTGACCATTTTGAATTTGGTGCCACCCAAAGCATTCAGCAGTTTTGGATAGATGACAGCAGGCGCCATCGGGCCGGAGCCGCCTTGCACGCTTTCTTTGGCTTGCGCATCGGCAATGTTTTTCACACCCGATGTCGCCCAGAGCACTTGCACATTGGTGCTGGCACTGATGCGTCCAACCCAGTTAAAATTTTTCGACACATAAGCAACGCCATTGGTGCCGAGCAATTCTTCTGACGGGGATGTGTCGGGAATGATGCCCAGCGTCGCACCATCTTTGGGCGCCACGCCATACATGAAATTGGCAGCCTTCATGCCGCCTGCGCCGATCATGTTCTGTGGAACCATTTTCGGATTGCCGGGGATGTGCTTGCCCATGTGGCGCGCAACGAGGCGGCCATAAATGTCATAGCCGCCGCCTACGGGGAAACCGATGATGAGATTGATCGCCGTCTCGCGATAGAAGTCGGCAAGGCTTTGCGCTTGCGCGGCGGGTGCCGACATCAGGCCTGCGCCCAGTGCAAGGGTAAAGCCGGGGGCTTTCCGTGGCAAAAGCATATCTTCCTCCCGGTGTTTTTATTATCTGTGAGCATAGACTGCCCCTGGCACTGGGCCAAGATGCTGAGGGGCTTTTGGCACCCTCTATTTCCTTGGCGTGAGCCTGTGTTGGCCCTATTCTGAGCCTCACAAAAACAAGGGAGGAATCACCCGTGTCCAACGACCCCGGCGCTGGTTTGCGCTTTATCGACGTCCATCATCATTGCGTTCTGCCCGAATATGAACAGGCCATTGTGCGCTCGGGCGCTGCTGATCTGTCGCGACCTTTGCGCAAAAACTCCAATGTCGATGAGCTGATCGACAATCTGGGCACATTTGGCATTGATGGCGCTGTGGTCAATCCGCTGTCGGTCGCCGGTGTCCATCATGGTAATGACGAGAATGCGCGCTATCTCTGCGAGACGACAGGCGAGGCCTTGGCGAAATTCGTCGCCAAATATCCCAAAAAGCTTGGCTTCTTTGCGCCTGTGCCGTTTCCCCATGTGGATGGCGCGTTGAAGGCCACCGCCTATGCGTTGGATGTGTTGAAGGCTGATGGCATCATCATGCTCACCAACCAGAACAATATTTACATTGGTGATCCCGCGGCTGATGCCTTTTATGCGGAGCTTGATCGGCGTCACGCCAAAGTTTTCGTGCATCCCGCGCGGCCAGCCTTTGTCGATGATCTGACGTTGAAGCTCTGGGGCTCGGTGGTCGAATATCCGTTCGAGACCACGCGGATTGCAGCCAATCTCATCTACAATGAGCAGATGCGCAAATATCCCAACATCCGCTGGATTCTGGCCCATGCGGGTGGTTGCGTGCCTTACATCTCGCTGCGCCTGAAGCTGATGTCCGAGCAAGACCCGAATGGCCCGCCCGATTTCAAAGATCGCGTGCCGGAAGGAGTCGAGCCTTATGTCGGAAAATTTTACTTCGACACGGCCATTTCAGGCTCACGCGCGGCGATGGCCGCTCTGCGTCTGGTAACCGAGCCATCACACATCATGTTTGGCAGTGACTGGCCCTATATTCATCGCGAATATGTTGATGAACAGATCACCGCCATGCGCACCATGCCGGAGCTGGCGGATATTTTTTCGCAGGTTGAGCGCGAGAATGCTGTGAGATTGTTTGACCGGTTCAAGTAATCGTCATTGCGAGGGTAGCGAAGCAATCCAGGGCCTCATCTGTTGCTCTGGATTGCTTCGTCGCTTTGCTCCTCGCAATGACGAATTAGATGTGTCCGACCTTCACATCCATCGTGCCAACTTTGGCAATCGTCGCGCGGATCGTATTGCCGGCCAGCACAGGCCCCACACCTTCCGGCGTGCCAGACAAAATCACATCGCCCGGATGCAGCGTGTAGAAGCTTGATGCCCATGAAATGAGGGTCGGCACATCGAGCACGAGATCGCGCGTATTGGCTTTCTGGCGGGCTTCGCCATCCACTGTTAGCTCAAGGTCGAGCCCAGCCGGATTGCCAATCTCGTCGGCGCTGACAAACCACGGGCCGATCACAGTGAATGTATCGAGCGATTTGCGCAGTGAGCGCTCTTCGGGACCACGGATCGTCATGTCGAGGCCAATAGCGTAGCCCGCGACATAATTGAGTGCGTCTTCTTTCGACACGCGATCAGCCGTCTTGCCGATCACGACCGCCAGTTCGATCTCGTGATCATTGCGGCGGTCATCATGGCGGATGAGAATGGTTTCGCCCGCGCCAATCACCGAGCTGGTGGCTTTGAGAAACAAGCCGACCTTCTGGATTTCGCCAACCTGCTGCTGGTGATGAATGCCGGCATCCGCACGCGCTTCTTCCAGATGCTTTTTGTAGTTCACAGGTGCGGCAACGATCTTGCCCGGATTGGCCACGGGCGAGAGCAGCTTCACATCTGTCAGTTTGCGGCGCGTGCCGGTTTTGGCGGCAGCTTCAAAAGTCGGGCGCAGTTCTTCGAAATGTTCGACAAAAAGATCGGTGCGCGGGAAGGGGTAGGATTGGGCAGGCAACGCGCTCAGCGCGGAGGTGACATCAATCACCTCGTCGCCTTCCACAAGACCAAAGCGGTTGTTGTCATAACGGGCGATACGCATCAAATTTTTCCTTCAGCCTGCAATTTCCATAAGTCCCAAGCGCGATCCACTTGCGTGTCGATGACGCGCGCGGTCGTCTCGGCTTCGCCTGCGCTCAGCGCTTCAATCGGCCCCAGCCGCATGGCCTCGGCCTGCAGTTTCGCATTGTTCTCGGTATAGACGGCGCGAAACACCGCTTGTTTCAGTCGGTCACCCACAACCGTTGAGCCATGTCCCCGCATCAGCACGACATTGCCATCGCCCAGCGTGCGCGCCACACCCGCACCCAGTTCCGAATTGCGGATGAGCAGATCGGATGCATCGCCGGCTATGTCGCGAATTTCAAAGATCGGCGCGCAAATGCCGATAAAGCCGCCCATATGGCAGACGGCTCGAAACGGCACGCCCTTCAGAATAGAGAAGGGGACAACAGCTACCGAATGGCTATGCACGACCGCCATGACATCAGGTCGCGCACGGTAGATTTCAGCGTGGATGAAACGCTCGAGATAGACGGCACGCCCATCGGCATTGAGCGCGCGCCCGTCGAGATCGAAGGTAACAATGTCATCCGCAGTGACCAGCCCGGGAGCCATATTGCGCGCCAGCAGAAAACGATCGTGATGCTTGTCGTGGCGTGCACTCACATGACCAAAGCCATCAACCACGCCCTGTTTGAACAGAATGCGATTGGCGGATGCCAGATCAGCCAGCAGTGCGGCATCAGCTGGCTTGGTGTTGCCAGCCTCATCTGAAATGGTTTCAGCGACCGCTGCCGGATCGTCAAAGAGTGAGCTGCACATGTCGTTTCCTTTCAGGAGCCGTCATTGCGAGCCGAAGGCGAAGCAATCCAGAAGCAACACGTGAGGCTTCTGGATTGCTTCGCTGCGCTCGCAATGACGGCGTCGAGGTTCACTCGTTGCCCGGCATCAGCGTTGAACAGCCGCCGTCCACAAATAGATCCGAGCCAACGATGAAACTCGACTCATCTGAAACCAGGAAGAGGATTGCATTGGCCAGATCAATCGGCAGGCCGGGGCGGCCGACCAGATTTTTCACCGGACGTGTGGGATCGAAATCATCCTTGCCGACGGGCGAGCCGATCTTGTTGGGCACGACGCTGTTGACGCGGATATTGTGGGGGGCGAGCTGGATAGCCATGGAGCGCGTCAGATTGATCACGCCGCCCTTGGCTGCTGTATAGGCCACCGCGCGGTTGCGCCCATAATAGCCGGACGTCGAGGAGACATTGACGATTTTGCCGCCATTGCCGGCTGCAATCATCGCCTTGGCAGCATATTTGCTGAACAGAAAGGGGGCTGTGAGCGTGATCGCAATCGTGCGGTTCCACTCTTCGGTCGTGATGTCGAGCATGTGCTTGTTGTCGGAGATGGCGACATTGTTCACCAGAATGTCGACACGACCGAAAGCTTCAGCCACACCCTTTACTGTGGCTTCAATGTCAGCCTCTTTGGCGACATCGCAGATGAAAGCTTTGGCCTTGCCACCCGCCGCATTGATTTTGCCAGCAACTTTTTCGGCGCGTGCCTTGTCGAGATCAACCACGGCAATGGAGGCGCCTTGGCTCGAAAACAGCTTAGCAACTTCTTCGCCAATGTTGCGGCCAGCACCCGTGACGATGGCGACTTGTCCCTTGAGTTTCATTTTCTTGTTTCCTTCTCTCAGCCGCGGCTATCCACGCGCCATTTTTCAAAACGCATTTCGATCATTTTCAGCATCTGGGTCATGATCATGCCAGAGGCTGCAATGACGATAATGCCAACCATCACGCGATCCGTCTGGAAGGTCGCACCAGCGACCGCCATCATGTAGCCGATGCCCGAAGTTGCGCCATACATTTCACCCACCACAATGCCGATGAGCGCATGGCCAAGGCCAAGGCGCAGGCCTGTGAGCAAGAAGGGCACAGTCGAGGGCAGCGCCACCGTCATGAACAATTGACGATCAGACGCACCAAAGGAACGCGCAACCTTGATGAAGTCGCGATCCACCGTGCGAATACCAACCATGGTGTTCACCAGAATCGGAAATACTGTCGACAAGAAAACGATGGCGACTTTCGAGCCCAGATCAATGCCAAACCAGATGACGATCAGTGGCAGTAGTGCGATGCGCGGTGTGGCGTATAGCGCATTGACGAAAGGTTCGAGCACTGCATTGAGGCGTCGATACCATCCCATCAAAATGCCCAGCGGTACGCCGATGATGGTGGCCAAGCCGAAGCCCAGACCGAATTCAATCCCTGATGTGGCGAGATCCTGCCAGATCGTGCCTTCCTTCACCATGGCCGAACCAGCCGTGATGATGCGCAACGGAGAAGACGTGAAGAGCGCGTTCACCCATTTTTGGGCAACGGCATATTCCCAGAAGAACAGAAAGGCGACCACAGAAATGGTGCCGATGATGGTTGTTTCATGGGTCGCGTAAAATGAGCGGCGCGGGGCTGCGTCTTCGGTATCGTCGGCGATGGAGCTTGGTGTGTTGAGTGTTGCGGTCATGTCTTAGCTCGCCGTCACGAGGCCGGTGCGGGCGGATTCTTCTTCGATCAGCCGCCAGATATAGGCCTGCAAATCGCGGAAGCGCGTTTCATGTTTCAAGGCGAGGCTGCGCTCCTTGGGCAGGTCAATCTCGACTATCTCTTTCACGCGCGCCGGGCGCGCTGAGAAAACCGCCACGCGATTGGACAGGAAGATTGCCTCATCAATCTGGTGGGTAATGAACAAAGCCGTCTTTTTGGCGCGGTTCAAAATTTTCAACAGTTCAACCTGCATGAATTCGCGCGTCTGCGCATCCAGTGCGGCGAATGGCTCGTCGAGTAGCAGCAGCTCAGGATCTGGTGCGAGCGCGCGGGCAATGTTGACGCGTTGGCGCATGCCGCCTGACAGTTCATGCGGGAAGTGGTCTTCAAAACCCTTCAGCCCGACAAGCTCAACGAGCTGGCGACCGCGGTCATTCATGTCAGCTTTTGACATCGAGTTTTGAATCTCGATGCCATAGACGACATTCTGCAAGACCGTGCGCCAGGGAAACAGCGAGTCATGCTGAAACACCATGGCGCGGTCGGGGCCGGTTGTGGTGACGGCATGGCCGTCAATCAGCACATCGCCGCCATCAATGCGCGTCAGTCCATCGACTGCGCCCAAAAAGGTTGACTTGCCGCAGCCAGAGGGTCCGACAATGCAAACCAGCTCACCTTCAGCCACCGACAGATCAATGCCGTCGAGCACATTCAGGCGCTTCTTGATGCGTTCATTGTAAAAGCCGATGCGCAGTCCGCGCGCCTGCATTTTAGGCGTGGGTGCAATGCTCATTTCTTCAGCTTCTCGAAAAATCCTTCAGCCTTCAACTGCTGCAGCGCGCGCATGTCAACAAGTTGTTCTGGCTTGAAATTGCCGGCAGCAGGTGTTTTGGGCTTCAGCTCGTCGAGAACGATCTGGATGCCGGGCAATGAGGCTTCCGGGACGTCGGGGAAAATATCCTTCGTGTAGCGATCGTAGGTTTTGTCCATGATGTTATCGACCTTGAGCTTCAGAAACTCGGCGGTTTCTTTTTCAGCTTCAAGTTTGTTGCTCTTGAACGCATGGATGCCTTCGGACACGGCCATGAAGAATTTCTTCATCAGCTCAGGATTTTTCTCAACATAGCTGCGCCGCGAGACGTAAGCCGTGTTGGGGTAGTCACCCGCAACAGGTGTCACGTCCACCAGCACCTTGTAGCCTTGCGCTTCAAGCTCAGCGGTGCGTGGATATTGCTCAAGCGAGGCATCGATCTGGTCTGACAACATGGCAGCTGTGCGTGTGCCTTCACCGCCCAGCTGCAAGATTGCGACATCAGTGCGCTTCAGGCCGAGTTTTTCGACCGCGAAAGTGGCAGCTGTATCTGTCGAGGAGCCATAGCGGCTGATCGCAATCTTTTTGCCCTTCAAGTCAGCGGCGTTTTTAATGTCCGCCTTCACAACCAGCTGGAAGGGCAATTTGTTGGAAATGCCGCCGATGAAGACAATATCAGCGCCACTCACAGCAGCCGCTGTGGCTGACGTATAGCCGTTCTGGCCGATGTCGACGGAACCGCCGATGACGGCCTGCGTCAGCGTCGGTCCCCCATCAATATAGACGAGAGAGAGGTCGATCCCGTATTTTTTGAAGATGCCCTTCTTCAGCGCGTAATTGATCGGCGCGGTCGTCATGGAATAGCCGTCATAGCCGACTTTCAGCGGCACGAGCTTTTCCTGTGCCAGCGCGGGCGTGGCGCACAGAAGGGTCGCAAGACCCGCAACAGAGATTTGGCGGCGAGACATCAGCATCATTTTTGTTCCTCCCGTGCTGGCCTTGCTTGGCCAAGCTTCGGTTATGGGCGCGATATTGCCATGGACGGGCGCTGTGCGCCCGCCTTTTTTGCGGGTTTTCGATCACCTATCCACGATTGGCGCGGGCTTTTTGCGTGGCGATCGCGTCGAGTGTGAACAGATCGCCTGTTTTTGTGGCCACCACGCTATAGTCGCGCACTGCGCCCTCCAGCGTCACATAGCCCTCATTGAGGTCACGGATCACAAGATCGGGATCGCGCGCAAGGCTCTGGCCATAGCCGCCACCCCCCGGCGTAATCAGCCGGAACCGGTCGCCACTTTTCAGCGGATAATCCGCATAGCGGGTTGGTAATTGCTTGGCGGCGTCCGTATCGGGATTGACGATGATGTCACCGGTGCGCCCCTTGCCGCCACCACCTGCACCTTCGGGCGCGATGATGTGCTTGGTCGAGCGGATCGAGAAACGCGCATCTTCGAGATTGAGGTAATCACGACGAATACCAAGCCCGCCACGATATTGGCCAGCGCCGCCCGAATCCGGGATCAGCTCGAAGCGCAAGACGCGGGTCGGGAATTCGCTTTCGATGATTTCAATCGGCGCAATTTTGGCATTTGACTGATTGACCGATGTGCCGCTCTGGCCATCCTTCTTGGCGCGGGCACCGCCGCCACCGCCGAGAATTTCATATTGCACATAGCCTTTGCCGGTATAGGTCGAGCGTCCACCCAGAATGATCGAGCGCGAGCCGCAACCATCCGCGCGCGCCATATCAGGCAAAAGCCCGCTGAGAGCACCATACAAAGCCTCCACCAGCGCATGAACAGTTGGATTGTAGGTGTTCACCGGTGCGGGAAAGCGTGGATTGAGCACCGAGCCTTCACGCGCGACAATATCATAGGCGCGCAAGACGCCGCTGTTGATGAATGTGTTGGGATCAATCAGCGAGACAAGCACATAACCAATGGCCGCGCGCACGGTCGGCGGGCGGATATTGGCAGGCCCCTTGGTCTGGTCAGCCGAGCCTGAGAAGTCAAATTTGATGTTATTGTCTTTTTTCTCGACGACCACGTGAATGCGCACCGGCTTGCCGCTGTCCACGCCATCATCATCGACAAAGCGTTCTGCCTCATAGCGCCCATCTTTCCATTCGGAAATGGCCGCACGCATGCGCGCTTCAGCCAGTTCGATCAGGCGCGCAAAGCATGCCACGGCATTGTCGCGGCTGAACTTGCTGACAAGCTCAACCATGCGCTGTTCGCCAAGGCGCGAGGAGCCGAGCTGGCCGCGAATATCGCCCAGCACCAGTTCCGGTGTGCGGCTGTTGGCAGCGATAATGCGGTCGATCTCGCGGTTCTCAACAAATTTGCGCTGATAACGCACGGCTGGCAGATGCAGGCCTTCGTTGAACGTTTCCTTCGCCTGCCCCGAGCAGGAGCCAGGCACCGGCCCGCCAATGTCGCTCTTATGCGCAATGGAGCCGGTGAAGCCGATCAGCTCGCCTTTGAAAAAGACGGGCGTGATGACGGCCATATCGGGCGCATGCGGGCTGCCACCGTCATAGGGGTGGTTGATGAGGAAGGCGTCACCTTCTTCAATGTCATCATAAGCGCGGATGACGGCTGCGCAGCAGGCGGGAAAGGCGCCGATATGCAGTGGCAGCACAACGTGCTGGGCAATCACATCGCCCTGCGGGTTCATCATCGCGCAGGACGCATCCTGCGATTCACGGATGATGGTCGAAAAGCCCGTGCGGAAAAGCGAGTTCTGCATTTCCTGCACAATGCCATCAAGGCTCGCGCGGATGATTTCGAGTTCGACCGCATCCACGGTCTTTTTCGCGGCGGAAGCCATTATGCGCCTCCCATGGTGATGATCATATTCTTGTGGTTGTCGACGCGCACGCTCTGGCCGGGGAAGACCACGGTTGTGCAGTCAAGCTGGTCGATGACGCAGGGGCCGTTGAAAGTCGCACCCACATCAAGCTTTTCGCGCTGATAGACGGGGCAGGAGAGTGTCTTGCCATCAAAGCGCATATCGCGATGTTCGCGAATGGCGTCTGCAGTCTTCAAACCTTGCGGTTTGAACTCTGGCAATTTGACGGGCGGCACACGGCCGATGCCACGCAGGCGGTAAGAGACGATCTCGACCGGCTCATGCGGGGCTGTGTGGCCAAATTGCTGGCGGTGCAATTCGTCAAACAGGTTGCGCAGCTCTGCAAGCGAACCCGCTTTCAAAACGGCTGGCAGCGGCACGGAGATTTCATAGCCCTGTCCGGCATAGCGCATGTCGAGCGAACGCTCGATCTCAATTGCGCTGTCAGCAAAGCCTTCCATCTGCAATTCCTCGCTGGCATGGGCAACGAGATCGGCAAATTGCGCATCGACATAAGCTTCATCGACGCTGGCGATCTTGGTCATGCGTGAGCGCACATAATCATGCTTCACATCTGACATGACGAGGCCCATGGCCGAATAGACGCCGGGGAAGAGCGGAACAATCACGCCAGCCATATTCAGATCAGCGGCAATGCGCCCCGCATGCAGCGGACCCGCACCACCGAAAGCGAGCAGGTGGAAATCACGCAGATCATGGCCGCGCATGGTGGAAATGGCTTTCACCGCTTCCTGCATCTTCACATTGATGATGCGCACAATGCCCTCAGCCGCATCCTGCATGTCCATGCCAAGCGGTTTGGCAACGCTGTCGACCGCGGCTATGGCGGCCTTGCGGTCGAGCTTCATCTTGCCGCCCAGAAAATTATCCTCGCCCAGATAACCCAACGCCAGATTGCAATCGGTGATGGTGGGCTGCGTGCCGCCACGGCCATAGCAAGCGGGGCCGGGGACAGCGCCAGCGCTTTCGGGGCCGACTTCCAGCGCACCGAAGCGGTCCACCCGCGCCAGCGTGCCGCCACCGGCGGACACTGTGTTGATGTCGATCATCGGCAGAGCAATGTCGCGCCCGTCAATCTTGCCGCGATGCGAGATGGAGGGTTCGCCATCCTTGATAAGTGCGACATCGCAAGATGTGCCACCCATGTCGAAGGTGATGAGATTTTGTAACCCTGTGGTGCGGCAAGCCTGCACGGAGGCTGTAATGCCGCCAGCGGGGCCAGACAGCACAGTGGCCACCGCTTTCTTGGCAGTGGCAGCAAAGGTCGACATGCCGCCATTCGACTGCATGATGTATTTTTGCCGCGTGTTCACGCCAGCGCCCGTCAGGCGATCTTCGAGATTGGCGATATAACGCGCCAGAATGGGCTGCAGATAGGCGTTAATCACGGTCGTCGAGAGGCGATAATATTCGCGGATCTGCGGCACAATGTCGGAGGACAGCGAGACTTCGATGCCCGGCATTTCTTCCAGCACAATCTCGCGCACGCGCTGTTCGTGCTTGGGGTGCAGGAAGGAGAAGAGCAGGCAGACCGCCAGCGATTTCACCTCGGCGCGCTTCAATGGTGCCAACGCATCACGCAGGGCCTTTTCATCAAGCTCTTCCAGCACCTCGCCCTGAAACGAGACGCGCTCGGGCACTTCGGCGGTGAGGGAGGCAGGCACCAGCAAAGCTGGGCGATCATAGAGAATGTCGAAAATCACACCCCCGTGCGGGCGCGATTGCTCCTGCACTTCATAGATGCCACGAAACCCCTTGGTGACGAGCAGCGCGGTCTTGACGCCTTTGCCCTCGAGCAGGGCATTGGTGCCGACCGTCGTGCCGTGACAAAAGTAAGTGATGTCGGTCGGCTTCACGCCCTTGTCGATGAGCAATTGCACGCCCGACAGAATGGCCCGCGAAGGATCATCAGGGGTCGAGGGGATTTTGGCGATGGAGACTTCATCCGTCTCCTCGTTCACATAGACGAAATCGGAGAATGTCCCCCCGGTGTCCACGGTGACGCGATACTGACCCATGCCGCTCTCCCTCGGGCGTTTTGTCTCTTTGTTGGAATCAAGATTAGGCCAGGCCAGACCTGTTCCACAATTTTAGACTTTGTGTAGGTGAGATAAAGCTGTGCTTAACCTGAAACCTGGTCGAGCAGTGCCTTTACCAGCGGGTTTTTCAACGCACCTTTGCGGTAGATGGCCGAGAATTGCAGCGCGCCTACGCGCGGCCCCAGATCCAGCGCCTGCACATGGCGCGACAAATGCCGCTCGATGCACAGTGTATGCACGATGGCAGGACCGACCCCCATTTCGACAAACGTGGCTGCTGTCTCGCAGGTCGGGACTTCAATGAGAGAAGCTGCGCGGTCGATGTCCTTGCGCAGGTTTTTCTCGATCAGCTTGCGCGTCACGGTGGATTTGGGCGGCACAATCAATCGCTGGCGCACAATGTCGGCCATGGAGGCAGGCTTGCGGGCGCGGCCAAATTCTTGCGGATTATAGGCAAGCGACAGGCTGGTGCCGACCAGCGCTTTCTTTTCGAGCGAGCGCGGCAAATCGGGAAAGATGCCGAGCGAAATCTCAACCTGTCCGCGCTCCAGCGCCTCCAGCGCTTCGGCTGATTTATAGACGCGAAAGCCCAGTTCCACATTCGGAAGGCGGGCCAGAAAATCGCGGATTTTGGGCGCGAAATACCAAGCGTGATCACTGCCCACCGAAACTGAAAGGCGTTGTTGGGCGACGGGCTTGCCTTGCAATGTGGCCAGCGCCTGTTCGGTGCGCTCGAAAATGCCATCGACCTCGCGCAGGAATTTTTCGCCCGCGCGTGTCAGCACCAGCCGGTTGGGCAGGCGCTCAAACAGGTCAAAGCCGAGATCTTCTTCAAGCTTGCGGATCTTGCCCGAAATGGCGGGGATGGTCTGTTTGAGCCGCGTGGCGGCACCCCGGAGGCTGCCATTGCGAGCCACCAGTTGAAAGGCGCGCAGGCGCTTCAGGTCGAGCGTGTCGAGATCGAGCATGGAGGCGAGTGTGGACCGGGGAGGGTGTGGATTCAAGCCCGTCATCCCGCTACACTCGTCATTGCGAGGAGCGTCAGCGACGAAGCAATCCATGGCGCAGCCACCCTGATGGGCGCCATGGATTGCTTCGCTCCGCTCGCAATGACGACCAGAGGATATGTGGGAATGACCGATTACCCCCGCGACATGACCGGCTATGGCCGCAATCCGCCCGATCCGAAATGGCCGGGCGGGGCGAAAGTCTGCGTGCAATTCGTCGTCAATTATGAAGAGGGCGGGGAAAACAATATTCTGCATGGCGATGCGGCGTCTGAGGCTTTCCTCTCCGAGATCGTGGGTGCTGCCGCATGGGCGGGACAGCGCCATTGGAACATGGAATCCATTTATGAATATGGCGCGCGCGCCGGTTTTTGGCGGCTGTGGCGCATGTTCACTGCGCGCAATATTCCAGCCACCGTTTACGGTGTGGCACATGCGTTGATGCGCTCGCCTGAGCAAGTGGCGGCGATGAAAGAAGCCAATTGGGAAATTGCCAGCCACGGTCTCAAATGGATCGAATACAAGGATTACGCCAAAGAAGACGAACGCGCGCATCTGATGGAGGCGATCCGCATCCACACGCAAGTGACAGGCGAGCGCCCATTGGGTTGGTACACAGGCCGCGCATCAATGCAGTCGGCGGAACTGGTGATGGAAGAGGGCGGCTTTCTCTATTCGTCTGACGCCTATGCGGATGATCTGCCCTATTGGGTGAAAGGGCCGAAGGGTCCGCATCTCATCATTCCCTATACGCTGGATGCCAATGACATGCGTTTTGCGACCCCGCAGGGGTTCAATTCAGGCGACCAGTTTTACGCCTATCTCAAAGATTCCTTCGACGTGTTGATGGCAGAAGGCCGCGCAGGCTTTCCCAAAATGATGTCGGTCGGTCTGCATTGCCGTCTCGTTGGACGCCCGGGCCGCGCGGCTGCGCTGGCGCGTTTCATGGATTATGTGAAGAGCTTTGGCGATGAGGCTTGGTGTGCGACGCGGCTTAATATTGCGCGCCATTGGCACACACATCATCCGGCGCGCTTCTGATGAGTGATCGGCCGCAGCTTCTGCGTGATATGTTTGCGGCAGCCATTGCCGCAGCTGATCCCGCGCTCTGCGTGCCCAAACATTTGCCCGCACCGCCCAAAGGCCGCACCATTGTACTGGGTGCAGGCAAAGCCGCTGCCAGCATGGCGAAAGCGGTTGAAGATCATTGGCAAGGCTTGATAGAAGGGCTTGTTGTCACGCGCTACGGCCATGCGGTCACTTGCAGCAAGATCGAAGTGGTGGAAGCCGCGCATCCAGTGCCAGATACGGCAGGGCGCGCGGCTGCTGAGCGCATCTTAGCTCTCGCGCAATCGGCAGGCGCGGATGATCTTGTGCTCTGTCTGATTTCAGGTGGCGGCTCGGCGCTTCTCACACTGCCAGCGCCCGGCGTCTCGTTTGAAGACAAGCAAGACATTAATCGCGCGCTGCTTGCCAGTGGCGCTGGCATCACCGAGATGAATTGCGTGCGCCGCCATCTGTCTGCGATCAAAGGCGGGCAATTGGCAGCTGCCTGCTCTCCCGCGCGCGTCGTCTCGCTGATCATTTCAGACGTGCCGGGCGATGATTTGTCGGCCATTGCCTCTGGCCCGACTGTGCCAGACCCCACGACACGCGCTGAGGCGCAAGCCATTTGTGCGCGGCTCAATATCAAGGCGCCAAGCTTTGTCGAAACGCCCAAGCCCGGTGATCCGGTTTTCGCGCGTGTCGAAAATCATCTGATCGGCTCCGGCCTCGCCTCACTCGATGCCGCCGCTGATGTGGCGCGCAAGCAGGGCTATGAGCCGCTGGTGCTGGGCGATTTCATCGAAGGTGAAGCGCGCGAAATCGGTCTCGTCATGGCAGGCATGGCCCGCCATTTTGCGCGTCAGGGAAAGCGTTGCGCGATCATCTCTGGTGGGGAGGGCCGCGTGAGTGGTGCCGTGTCGGGCCGTGGCGGTCGCAACAGTGAGTTTCTCTTGTCGCTGGCTCTGGCGCTTGAGGGAACAGACATCTGTGCACTGGCTGGCGATACGGATGGGATTGACGGGTCGCAGACTAATGCAGGCGCATGGGTTGCGCCTGGCACGCTGGCGCTTGCCCGAGCCGCAGGGCTGGATCCGCGCAGCCTGCTCGATGCGCATTGTTCCTATGATGTGTTTGAGGCCGCAGGCACGCTGATCGTCACAGGCCCCACGCTGACCAATGTGAATGATGTGCGGATTGTGCTGGTGGGTTAGCTCGTCATTGCGAGGAGGCCGAAGGC
>CAINNX010000039.1 GCA_903851305.1 uncultured Hyphomicrobiales bacterium
ACATAAGGCAAATCAACCATTTACTGCCTCCTGTCCGGTCGCTTTTCATTGACATCAGCATCTCTCAGCCGAAAGTGGGGGTCGAGCATTTTAGCCCCTCGCTTTTGAAAGTGCCGCCCCGTGTCGATCCGCGTCGCCCTCCACCATGTGACCTCCTATGCCTATGACCGACCCGTCGCGCTTGGGCCGCAGGTCATCCGGCTTCGTCCTGCCCCCCATTGCCGTACGAAAATCCTCTCCTATTCACTGAAAGTGTCGCCCGCCGACCATTTCGTGAACTGGCAGCAAGATCCGCACGGCAATTGGCTCTCGCGTCATGTGTTTCCCGAGAAGACCACGAAATTCAAAATCGAAGTCGATCTGACGGCTGAATTGTCGGTGATCAATCCCTTCGACTTTTTCATCGAAGCACATGCGGAAGAATTTCCCTTCACCTATACCCCAGAAGAGGCCATCGAACTCGCGCCCTATCGGGTAACAGAACCGCAGGGCGAAAAATTTGCCGCCTATCTGGCAGGCGTCTCGCGCGAGCGGGTGCGCACAGTTGATTTTCTGGTGGGCCTCAACACGCGCCTCAGCCAGGACATCAAATATGTCATCCGCATGGAACCTGGTGTTCAGGCGCCGGAAGAAACACTGACCTTGCAATCAGGCTCATGTCGCGATTCCGCTTGGCTGTTGGTACATCTGGCCCGTCAACTCGGTCTGGCTGCGCGTTTCGTCTCGGGCTATCTCATCCAGTTGAAAGCTGATGTCGATCCCGTCGATGGCCCCAAAGGCACAGATCATGATTTCACCGATCTGCACGCATGGGCCGAAATCTATATCCCCGGTGCTGGCTGGATTGGATTGGATGCAACCTCGGGCTTGATGTGTGGCGAAGGTCATCTGCCGCTGGCTGCAACACCTCATTACCGTTCTGCCGCACCGCTCTCTGGCATGGTGGAACCTGCGCAATGTGAATTTGAATTTCACATGAAAGTCGACCGCATCCGCGAACAGCCGCGCGTGACATTACCTTTTTCAGATGAAGCTTGGGCCAAGCTTGATGCGCTGGGCGACAAGGTCGATCAGGATTTGGGCGCGCAAGATGTGCGCCTCACCATGGGTGGCGAGCCGACTTTTGTCTCGATCGATGATTTTCAATCTGCCGAATGGAACACAGCTGCTGTTGGCCCAACAAAACGCCTTTATGCAGACACGCTGATCCGGCGCCTGCGTGAGCGTTTCGCACCTGGTGGTTTTCTGCATTACGGCCAAGGCAAATGGTATCCGGGTGAAAGCCTGCCACGCTGGGCCTTTGCGCTTTACTGGCGAAAGGATGGCAAGCCGATCTGGAACAATCCTGATCTGATTGCCGACGAAGGCGGCAAGGGTCGTTTCAAAGACAAGATCGCCTTGATCTCAGATGCGGAACGCTTGGCGCATGAAACCGCGCAGCGCCTTGGCATTCCCACAGATTGCGCCCTGCCCGCTTATGAAGATCCCGCACATTGGATTTTGAAAGAAGCCGAGCTTCCGGTGAATGTTGATCCCAGTGATCCGAAGATCGAGGATCCGGAAGCACGCTCGCGCATGGTGCGTGTGTTTGAACGCGGTCTTGCACATCCCACAGGCTATGTTTTGCCCGTGCAAAGGTGGAATGCGGCGAGTGACAAAACACCCCGCTGGAAAAGCGAGAAATGGGCACTGCGTCGCGGCAAATTATTTCTGGCACCCGGCGATTCACCTGCGGGCTTCCGCCTGCCTTTGAACGCCCTGCCCTATGTCGCGCCTTCATCTTATCCCTACATCATGCCGCAAGACCCGACAGATGAGCGCGGCCCTTTGCCGGACCCCAATGAGATCCGCCGCACTTATAGTGAAACAGTCAACGAGCCATCGCGGCAGACGCAAAACGCACAAGTCGCGGTTGAAGGCGAAGTGCGCACAGCGCTCGCCATTGAGCCGCGCGATGGCGTGCTGCATGTCTTTATGCCGCCCGTCGAGAAGCTCGAAGATTATATTGAACTGCTGGCCGTCATCGAACTGGCAGCGGAAGCCGCCAAAGTGCCCGTGCATATTGAAGGCTATCCGCCGCCCCAAGATCCACGCATTGAAGTCATCAAAGTCACGCCTGATCCGGGCGTGATTGAGGTCAATGTGCATCCGGCATCAAGCTGGCGCGAAGCGGTGCACAATACGGTCACGCTTTACGAAGAAGCGCGCCAGACACGGCTCGGCACCGACAAATATCTGACCGATGGTCGCCACACTGGCACGGGCGGCGGCAATCATGTTGTGCTGGGCGGCGCCACGCCAATGGATTCGCCCTTCTTGCGTCGCCCCGATGTGCTGAAGAGCCTTGTGCTTTATTGGCAGCGCCATCCCTCGCTGTCCTATCTCTTCTCTGGGCTGTTCATCGGCCCCACCAGTCAGGCACCGCGCATTGATGAAGGCCGCCATGACAGCCTCTACGAGCTGGAAATTGCGATGGCGCAAGTCCCGCTTCCCGGTCAAGGCCACACACCACTCTGGCTGATTGATCGGCTGTTTCGCAATCTGTTGGTCGATGTCACGGGCAATACGCATCGCGCTGAAATCTGCATCGACAAACTCTTTTCGCCCGATGGTCCAACGGGCCGCTTGGGACTGATCGAGTTTCGCTCGTTTGAAATGCCACCTGATGCGCGTATGTCGCTCGCCCAGCAACTTCTGTTGCGTGCGCTCATCGCCTGGTTCTGGCGTGAGCCCCAGCAAGGTGATTTTGTGCGCTGGGGCACTGCCCTGCATGATCGTTTCATGCTGTCGCATTTCGTCTGGGATGATTTTTCAGGCGTCCTCGCAGACCTGCGCGGAGCTGGCTATGATTTTGATCCGCTCTGGTTTGAAGCGCAGCGCGAATTTCGCTTCCCCTTCTATGGCGATGTGGAACATGCCGGCGTGACCATGACTTTGCGTCAGGCACTGGAGCCTTGGCATGTCATGGGTGAAGAAGGCGCGATTGGCGGCACGGTGCGCTATGTCGACTCCTCCGTCGAGCGCGTTGAGCTGCACGCCAAAGGTTTTGTCGCCGGGCGCCATATCATCACCTGCAATGGCAGACCTTTGCCCATGACCTCGACGGGCCGCAACAATGAGGCCGTGGCAGGCGTGCGCTTCAAGGCGTGGCAGCCGGCTTCTGGCCTGCACCCGGTCATGCCAGTCCATGCGCCGCTGACCTTCGATCTCGTCGATACATGGAACGGCCGGTCGCTGGGCGGGTTGGTCTATCATGTCGCCCATCCGGGTGGGCGCAGCCATGATACTTTCCCCGTCAATTCCTATGAAGCTGAGGCCAGACGCTTGGCCCGGTTCCAGAATCATGGCCATACTCCCGGCCCGATCGAAGTGCGGCGGGAACCCCCGTCGGCGGAATTCCCGTTGACACTCGATCTGAGGAGGCATTGTGGCTAGCGAAAGCGCAGCATCGCGCAACCGCGATCGACGTCCGGGCGGGACATCCCCGCGCCGCGTTGAAAGCTGGACGAGCGGTTATCGGGCCCTGCCGGGAATCTCGGACGAATTTATCGATGCCAATGGCCAGCCGCGTGCGCATTGGCAGGCTTTCCTGAATGCCCTGTCTCGCATTGAAGATGACCAGATCGAGCGCCGCTTTGCCGCCGCCGACCGCCACATTCACGATCTGGGGATTTCCTACCGCGTCTATGGAGAAACCAACGAACGCTCCTGGCCGCTGTCGCATGTGCCGGTGCTCATCCCTGAGCGGGATTGGCGCGCTATTGCCGCTGGCGTCACGCAACGCGCCGAATTGATGGAACGCATCCTCGCCGATGTTTACGGCGAGGGTAATCTTGTGCGCGAAGGCGCCTTGCCCGCTGCCGCTGTCACCGGCAGTCCAGATTTTATGCGCCCGATGCAAGGTGTGAAGCCACCTGGTGATCGCTGGATGCGCCTTTATGCCTGCGACATTGGCCGTGGGCCTGACGGACGCTGGTGGGTGCTGGGTGATCGTGCGCAAGCGCCATCAGGCACTGGTAATGCGCTGGAAAACCGTCTCGTCTTGTCGCGTGCTTTCCCAAATCTCTATCGCGATATGAATGTCGAGCGTCTGGCACCGTTCTTCCGCGAATTTCGCAAAGGGCTCGCCGATTCCGCCACGCGCCCCGAGCCGAGGATCTGCCTACTGACCCCTGGCCCCTATAGCCAGACCTATTTCGAACAAGCCTATCTCGCGCGCTATCTCGGCATTCTGCTCGTCGAGGGCGATGACCTCACCGTGCAAGATGGCATGGTGCATGTGCGCACCATTGCCGGACTCAAACGCGCCGATGTGATCTGGCGGCGTGTCGATGCCGACTGGTGTGATCCGCTCGAAGGCAATGCCGCTTCGCATTTGGGTGTGCCCGGACTTATTCAAGCCATTCGCAATGGCACTGTGACGGTCGCCAATATGCCCGGTGCGGGCCTCATTGAATCGCGTGCGCTGCTCGGCTTTATGCCGGCCCTCTGCAAACGCCTGATGGGCGAAGAGCTGCAGCTGCCCAACATCGCGACATGGTGGTGCGGACAGGAAACCGAACGCAAGCAGGTACTCGAGCGCCTTGATGAACTCGTCATCTCCAGCGCCTTCTCTGACACTCTGCCCGGCATGAAAGGCCAGCGCAGTCTGATTGGCGCCGATCTCGATGCACAGGCACGCGCGCGCCTCATGTCTGATCTCGATCATCGCGCGATTGATTATGTCGGCCAGGAAATGGTGCAGCTCTCGACCACTCCTGTGTGGGACGATGGCAAACTCACGCCACGCCCCTTCGTCTTGCGCGTCTATGCGGCAGCAACCGAAAACGGGTGGGAGATCATGCCAGGTGGTTTCTGTCGCGTGTCCGACCAAGGCGATGCGCGCGCTGTCTCGATGGGCGAGGGCGTGCAATCGGCCGACGTCTGGGTGCTCGCGGACAAGCCTGTCGAAATGACCACGCTCCTGCCCACCAGCGACAGTGTGAAAATCCGCCGCCTGCTTGGCAATCTGCCAAGTCGCGCCGCTGACAATCTGTTCTGGCTTGGCCGCTATATGGAGCGCGTCGAAGCAACGCTGCGCATCATCCGCTGCCTGTGCTCACGCGTGATGGATCCAGATTCCATGACGGGTGGTGGCCGCCAATCGACCTTCCGTCTGGCCCGCATGCTGACCACGTGGGGCGCTGTGCCTGCTGAAATGGCAGATGCCACAACAGCGGAAATTGCAGCAACTGCGCTGCATGACAAAGCACAAGTCGGTTCAGCCACAGCCATTGCCTCGGCCGCGCGGCGTGCAGCCGGTGTCATCCGTGAGCGACTGTCACCGGACGCTTGGCACTTGCTGCGTGCACTCGATATGCGCCTGCTGCATGAAGACGGCAAAGCCCTGCCGGAAGCTGAATCCTTCGACAAGGCAGATGCAGCTTTGCGTGTCATTGCAGCCTTGTCGGGCCTGTTTCAGGAAAACACCAATCGCGTGGCGGGCTGGCGCTTCCTCGACATGGGACGGCGCGTCGAGCGTGCTATCAACACGTGCCGTTTTGCACGCACCTTCGCCGACAAGGATGCGACAGCCGAAAACCTCGATGTGCTGCTCGATCTGATCGACTCGCAGATTACCTACCGCTCACGCTATCTGGTGGGCGTGGCGCTGGCGCCCGTGCGCGACATGGTGTTGCTCGACACGTTCAACCCTCGCTCTGTGGCGTTTCAAGCTGAACGCATCAACGAACATCTCGCGACCCTGCCACTTTTGCAAGAAGACGGTATTTTGGAAGCTCCCAGCCGGCTTTCTGTTAAAATTGTGTCTGACCTGACTGTCGAACAGGCTGACCAACTCGACCAGCAAAAGATATTGGCTGTTGAGCAGCGGCTGATGGCGCTCGCAGAAGCCGTGGCCCAGCGCTACTTCCTGCAAGGTCCGGGTGCGACACGACAAGGCCGTGAGATGGATCTCGCATGATTTACGATATTCGTCACGTTACCACCTATCGCTACGATTCACCTGTCTCGTCCGCACGCTGCACTTTGCGCCTGTTGCCCACCGATGATGATGGCCAGCGCGTCTTTGACAGTGGTCTGGAAGTCTCGCCCAATCCTAGCACCATTAGCGAGCGCAAGGATTTCTTTGGCACGCGCGTTACCAATGTGACCATTGGCACGACACATCGTGAATTGCGCATCACAGCCATGTCCCGTGTCGAAGTGGAACGCCGCCCTGCGCCTGCACCAGAATTGACGCCCGCCTGGGAAGACGTGCGCCAAAACGCGTTTTCATCAAATGCACTCGGCGCTCATGCGCCTGCGCATTTTCTCTATCCCTCGCGGCTTGTGCCCTTGCATGCACCAGCCACCTCCTATGCGCACGAAAGTTTCAGCCCTGGCCGCACGATTGTCGAAGCTGCTGGAGAGCTGATGACGCGCATCCGCAAAGATTTCAAATATGATCCCAAGGCGACTGCCGTCTCGACACCCTTGTCGGAGGCTTTTGAAACGCGCGGCGGCGTCTGTCAGGATTTTGCCCATATCATGATCGCCGCACTACGTGGCCTTGGGCTGCCTGCCGCTTACGTGTCAGGCTATATCCGCACTTTACCACCGGCCGGCAAACCCCGCCTTGTGGGTGCTGACGCCTCGCATGCCTGGGTGTCGCTGTGGTGTGGAGATGCGTTTGGTTGGCTCGATTTCGACCCAACCAATGCGCTGATGGCCAGCAATGATCACATCGTGATTGCACGCGGGCGCGATTATGCGGATGTCTCACCAATTGATGGCGTCATTCTCGCATCAGGCAATCAGACTTTGACGGTAAGCGTCGATGTGGCACCCAGCCAGCGCGCCAGCAATGATCCAGCCCCGCGTGTTGAGGCATTCGTCTAGCCTCGTCATTGCGAGGAGCGAAGCGACGAAGCAATCCAGAGGCCTCTCGTGAGGAGTGGATTGCTTTGCTTTGCTTTGCTTTGCTTCGCTCGCAATGACGATTGTCAGCGTTAAGCCTCAATCCCCACGCGCGCGCTTTGTCCTTCTTCCTCGGCGGCACGGCGCAGCGCTTCTTGTGCGGCATCGACTTCGCGCTGGCGGTTCCACATGGCTTGATAGACGCCGCCCAAGGCCAGCAATTCTTCGTGGCGACCGCGTTCGACGATCTCGCCCTTATCAAGCACGAGAATCTCATCCGCATTCACAATCGTTGACAGGCGATGGGCGATGACCAGCGTTGTGCGGCCCTTCGAGACACGATCCAGCGCCGTTTGAATCTCACGCTCAGTGAAAGAATCCAGCGCGGATGTTGCTTCATCGAGAATGAGGATCGGCGGGCCTTTCAGGATCGTGCGGGCAATCGCCACACGTTGCTTTTCGCCGCCGGACAATTTCAGGCCGCGCTCGCCCACTTGCGCCTTGTAGCCATTGGGCACAGAGCGGATGAAGTCATCAATCTGTGCGGCCTTGGCGGCTTCGACCACTTCCTCTTCGCTGGCGCTCCAGCGGCCATAGCGAATGTTGTAAGCAATCGTATCGTTGAACAGCACCGTATCCTGCGGCACCATGCCAATGGCATCGCGCAGCGACACCTGCGTGACGGCAGAAATATCCTGCCCATCGATGGTGATGCGGCCCTGCTGCACTTCATAGAAGCGGAACAGCAGACGCGAGATCGTCGACTTGCCAGCGCCCGATGGGCCGACAATGGCCAGCGTCTGGCCGGCCGGCACTTCAAAACTGATGCCCTTCAAAATCTGGCGCTTGGGGTCATAAGCAAAATGCACATTGTCGAACACGACATGGCCCGCGTTCACCTGCAAAGGCTGCGCAGTCGGCTTGTCCTTGATCTCGGGATGCTGCCCCAAAATCGTGAACATCATTTCAATGTCGATCACAGCCTGTTTGATTTCGCGATAGACCATGCCCATGAAATTGAGCGGCTGGTAGAGCTGGATCATCATCGCATTGACGAGCACAAAATCGCCAATCGTGTTGCGGCCCTCGCGGATGCCCATGATGCACAGCATCATCACCACCATGAGACCCAGCGAGAAGATCAGCCCCTGCCCTGAATTCAATACTGACAGCGAAACATAGCTTGAGACGCTGTTGCGTTCATATTTCTCCATCGAAAGATCGTAACGCTCGGCCTCGCGCTTTTCCGCGCCGAAATATTTCACCGTCTCGTAATTGAGCAGCGAGTCGATGGCCTTGGTATTAGCGTCCGTGTCAGACTCATTCATCGAGCGGCGGATGCCGATGCGCCAGTCGGTCGCGATGGTGGTGAATTTGAGATAGGCGATGATCATGACGATCACCGTCAGCGCATAGCGCCAATCAAACTCAAAGAAGAACACAGCCAGGATCAGCGCAAATTCGACAACGGTCGGCACGCCCGTCAGCATGGACATGCGCACGATTTGCTGGATCGCTTCGCGCCCGCGCTCCAGAACGCGCGTCAGGCCACCCGTCTTGCGCTCAAGGTGAAAGCGCAGCGACAATTGATGCAGGTGCACGAAAAGCTGGTTGGCGATGCGGCGCACCGCATGCATGGCGACGGCCGCAAAAAGCGCATCACGCGCTTGCGTGAAAAACTGCACGAAAACGCGCAGCAGCGTGTAGAGGATAACAACAGCGATGGGGCCAGCCAGAAGGGCTGGCAGCGGCACATCAGCCTTGGGATCGGTGATGAGATCGGTCACCCATTTGAACGAATAGGGCACGGCAATGGTGAGCAGCTTGGCAACGATCAGCAGTGCCAGCGCGCCAAGCACCCGAAATTTGAGATCGATGCGTTCGCTAGGCCAGATATAGGGCCACAAATGCTTCACGGTCGTGGCCAGCGAGGCATCTGCCTTGAGCGGTGCGAAGGAGGATGTTTGGTTTTGCTTATGATGCGGCGTCATGTTCTTCTGATCGTTCGAGCCGTTGGGTCAGGCTTGATATATAGGCGCAAATAGCCGCCCGCGCACCCTGCGCCAAGCCCAACACACAGAAAGAGCAGCTTATCGAGACGGCGCGGACCCTGGCACGACCAGAATTTGCTCCGGGAAGATCAGTGACGGATCGCGGATCTGCCCCGAATTGGCGGCATAGATCTGGGTATAGCGGTAACCCGAGCCAAGCATCCGCTGGCTGATTTTCCACAAACTGTCACCCCGCTGCACGGTGACACTTTGCACCTCGGGCACGACCGCATGGGCGGGTGTTGCGACTTGCGCAGGCGGCGGGGCTGATGGGGTCACAGTCGTGATGCTATTGATAGAGCTGCGGGCCGGATAATCAAAAGGCACATCGGCCTGTGCCAAAACTTTGCCTAAGGGGTCGAGATGCTCGGCCCGCACACTATAGGCACCTGCTGCCATGCCCTTCTGGATTTTAAGCGACCAGCGCCCATCCGCAGCCGCTTCTATGCTGGCGATTGGCGCGCCATTCAGCGACAGCCGGATGGCGGCACCTGGCGCTGCTGTGCCGGTGGCGTAAAAGCCGCCCCCCTCATCCGCTTCGACCGAGCGAATGGTGAGGAAGGGTATGGGCGCAGGCGCTTTCGTTGGGGGGGGTGTTGAAGGGACCGTGTCAGACAGAATACGTGTTGGCACGCCAGGCTGGGTCAAAGCCACCACAACTTCGCCCTGACCGCGCGCTGGCAAAGCCACCGCCACTGTTTGAGCGGGCGAGGCTGGCTTGCCATCCGCCGCCATGCTCAAAAGATGACGACCTGTGGCCAGTGGTTGCGGGACGATCGCGAATTGGCCATTCATATCGGCCTTCACACTGGCAATCACCACGCCGTTGTTAAGCAATTGCACCTGAGCACCGGGGTTTGTGCGCCCCGCAACCACCGTCGAGCCATCGGGCTCCACACTCACAATATCAAATGAGACGGATACATCCTTTGAAGATGCTGGATCCGAAGCAGGAAGCATCGGGCGTCCCGACACGAGGGAAGCAGAGGATGACGACACAGAGGGCTGAGACGCAAACAGGCTCGGCGATTGTTCCATCGCACGCCATGCCAAAAAGCTAATGGCAGCCACAGCCAACGCTGTGCTCAAACCGAACATAACCGCCCGCGATTGCGCTTGCATGTCGCCTTACTCACACCTGAAACAGGCTTCAATTGTAATCTGGCCGAGCAGCGAAAGCCAGAGGACGTGTCTTGACCCTGACACATGGCAAAGCCAAAAGGGAAAGATGACAGAGATTCGAAATATTTGCGTCTATTGCGGCTCCGCCAATGGTGCCGATCCCGACTTTCTGAAGGCTGCCGTTGAGCTTGGCCAATCCATAGCTCAACATGGCCTAGGCTTGGTCTATGGCGGCGGCGACAATGGCCTGATGGGGGCTGTGGCGCGCAGCGTGCTGGAACATGGCGGCCATGTCACAGGCGTCATCCCAAGCTTTTTGCGCTCTCGTGAAAGCATGCTGGAATCCGCGCAAGAATTGGTGCTGGTCGATGACATGCACACACGCAAGCGCATCATGTTCGAGCGCGCGGACGCTTTCATCGCCCTGCCCGGCGGCATTGGCACGCTGGAAGAGCTGGTCGAACAATTGACCTGGGTGCAGCTCGGCCGTCACGGCAAGCCCGTGTTGATTGCCGATGTCGGCGGCTTCTGGAAGCCGCTGCTCTCCCTCTTTGCGCATATGCGCGGCCACGGTTTTATCCGCGAAGAGTTTGAGCTGCGCTATCTTGTGTCAGAGAAAATCAGCGATTGCGTTCCCATGCTACAAAAAGCAGCCACACGCAGCCCCACACATGCTTTGGACGAGCGCTTTTAAGCGCCCGCCTTCATCAGCTTCCAATTAATGCCATCCAGCAACGCCTGGAATGACGCATCGATAACATTGGACGAGACGCCGACCGTCGACCAACGCTGGCCTTCGGCATCCCCAAATTCAATTAGCACACGTGTGACAGCATCCGTGCCGCCGTGGAAGACGCGCACGCGATAGTCGAGCAATTCGAGATCAGCAATATGGCGCTGATATTTACCCAGATCGCTGCGCAGCGCGACATCGAGCGCATTGACCGGACCATTGCCTTCCGCCACCGAGATCAAGGTCTCGCCGTCGATGACAACTTTCACCACGGCTTCCGCGACACTGACGAGATCGCCGTCCGCATTGTGACGGCGTTCCATCACGACACGAAAACGCTCGACATCGAAAAAGTCGGGCACCTGTCCAAGCATCCGGCGCGCCAGCAATTCGAAAGATGCATCAGCTCCCTCATAAGCGTAGCCGAGAGCTTCTTTTTCTTTCACTTCGTCGAGCACACGCGCCACGCGCGGGTCATCCTTGGCAACGGCGACGCCCAAACGATCCAGCTCCGCCAGAATGTTCGACTTGCCAGCCTGATCCGAGACTAGAACCTTGCGGCGGTTGCCGACACTTTCGGGCGTCACATGCTCATAGGTGCGCGGATCCTTCAGCACGGCAGACGCATGAATACCGGCCTTTGTTGCAAAGGCTGAGGCACCCACATAAGGCGCGTGCTTGTTGGGCGAGCGATTGAGCAATTCATCCAGTGTGCGCGAGATCTGCGTGATCTGCGACAGCTTGGCTTCATCAACACCAATTTCAAAACGCTCCGCATATTCCTTTTTCAAAAGGAGTGTCGGGATGATGGTGACAAGATTGGCATTGCCGCAACG
>CAINNX010000040.1 GCA_903851305.1 uncultured Hyphomicrobiales bacterium
CAGCCGCTTGCGGATATCGCGCTCGAAGCCACGCTCGACCGGCTCATAGAGCGATTGGCGCCCCAAAGTGTCGGGCCAGTAATTCTGGCCAGAGAAGCCCTCTGGCTCGTCATGGTCATAGGCATAGCCGTCCCCATAGCCCTCCTGCTTCATAAGCTTCGTATGGCCGTTGAGGATGACCTTGGGCGGCATCAGCGAGCCATGGGCTTGGGCGAGCGCGCGGGCGGCCTTGTAGGCCACATAGGCGGCATTGGATTTGGGGGCTGTGGCGACATAGATCACGGCTTGAGCAATCGCCAGCTCGCCCTCAGGCGAGCCAAGAAAATCATAGGCCTCCTTGGCCGCATTGGCGATGACAAGCGCCTGCGGATCAGCAAGCCCAATATCTTCCACCGCCATGCGCACGACACGGCGCGCCAGAAACAGCGGATCCTCGCCTGCATCAAACATGCGCGCCAGATAATAGAGCGCCGCATCCGGATCAGATCCGCGCACGCTTTTGTGGAGCGCGGAGATCAGATTGTAATGGCCCTCCTGCGCCTTGTCATAGATGGGCGCGCGGTGCTGGACGATCTCGGCCAATTGCGCGGGATCAAAAATCTCGCCCTCGCCTGCCGAGCGCCAAACTTCCTCCGCCAATGTCAGCACAGCGCGGCCATCGCCATCGGCCATGCGGATCAGCGCGCCACGTGCGGCCTCGTCAAGCGGGAGCAGTCGCCCCTCAATGGCTTCTGCACGGGCGAGCATTTTTTCCAGTGCTGCGGGTTCCAGTGCGCGAAAGGTCAGCACGCGGGCGCGCGACAAAAGCGCGGCGTTGAGTTCGAAGGATGGATTTTCTGTCGTTGCACCGATCAGCGTAACCGTGCCGTCTTCCATGACGGGCAGAAAAGAATCCTGCTGCGCGCGATTGAAGCGATGAATCTCGTCGACAAACAGCAAAGTGCCGCGACCTAAGCGACGACGCTCGCGGGCGGCTTCAAACACTTTCTTGAGTTCGGCAACGCCCGTGAAGATCGCCGAGATCTGCGCAAATTCGAGATCGGTTTCATGCGCGAGCAGGCGCGCGAGTGTTGTCTTGCCAGTGCCAGGTGGCCCCCAGAACACAAGCGAGCCCAACGAACCTGAGCGAATGAGACGGGTGAGAATACCATCAGGCCCAACCAGATGTTCTTGGCCTGCCATATCGGTCAGTGATTGCGGACGCATGCGATCGGCAAGCGGGCGTGGCGCGCGCTCACTCATGCCTGATGTCTCGAACAAATCGCTCATATCATCCGCCGATCACACTGGTAATGATCTGCCCACCACGAAGAATCATCAGCTTCCAATAGGCCTGACGGCCGCCGCTGGTTGCGGCACGCAGGTCAGATGTGCGTTCGGTCTTGCGATCATTGACCGCAAGAATGACGTCACCCTTTTGCAAGCCGAGATTGGCCGCCGTCGAGCCCTGCGGCACATCCGCGAGAATAACGCCCTCTTTCGCACTTTCAACAGACAGCTCTTCGAGCGTGGCAGGCGAAACATTCACTGCACTGGCGCCGTCAAAAGGATTGCGGCCTGAGAGTTTGACTTCTTCGCGTGGCGGCGTCTCGGGCGCTGGTGCCAATTTCACGTCGAGTGTGGTGGTGTGCCCGCGCCGCAACACGGTCATCTTCACACTGCCACCCAGAGGGCGCACGCCCATGCGGTAGCCAAGGGCTTCGGGTTCATCAATCTCCTTGCCATCCACTTGCGTCACGACATCGCCGCGCTGAAGGCCAGCTTGCGAGGCTGGTGAATTGGCAAAAACGTCAGAGACAAGCGCGCCCGCAGGGCGATCCATGGCAAGCGACTCTGCAATGTCTTTCGACACCGGCTGCAACGTGGCGCCAAGCCAAGGACGGCGCACTTGCGCCACACCACCTTTGGCGGCAGCCACAACCAGTTTCACCATATTCACAGGGATTGCAAAGCCGATGCCCACCGACCCGCCTGATTGCGAGAAGATCGCTGAATTGACGCCAACCAACTGGCCTTGCATATCCACCAAAGCACCGCCGGAATTGCCGGGGTTGATCGCCGCATCGGTCTGGATGAAAAATCCGTAGTCAGTGATGCCCACTTGCGTGCGCGCCAGCGCCGACACAATGCCTTGCGTCACAGTCTGGCCGACACCAAACGGGTTGCCGAGCGCCAGCACAATATCGCCGACTTCGAGCGCATCGGAATCACCAATCTCCATGGCGTGAAATTGACCGCCATTGCGAATGCGCAAGACAGCAAGATCCGTGCGCGGATCACGCAGCACAATATCGGCCTCAAATTCGCGCCTGTCAGCCAAAGCGACTTTCACATTCGTCATACCTTCGATGACATGATGATTGGTGATGACAAGACCACTGGCATCAACAATCACGCCAGAGCCCAGCGATTGCGCGGTCTGGCCGCCGCGTCGCTGCTCGCCAAAGAAGCGCCGAAACACGGGATCATCAAACAACGGATTGCTGGGACGCCGCTCAATGCGCGACGCATACACATTGACGACCGAAGGCTGCGCCTTTTTGACCACCGGCGCATAGGAGAGCGTCACCTGCGCACGACTATCAGGCACAGCGCGTGTTTGCGCATGGAGGGGGGCTGCGAAAAAAAGCACTAACAAAGCGAGAGCAAAATAACGCGGCATGTGTTTCTCCAGCAGATACGCCGTCATTGCGAGCCCAGGGCGAAGCAATCCAGAGCAGCGCATGTGGCACTTTTGGATTGCTTCGCTTGCGCTCGCAATGACGG